>NZ_CP109178.1:7763312-8077468 GCF_036248255.1 Streptomyces sp. NBC_01717
GGCGGGGCCGTCGGACGGGTTGGCTATCGCCACCGTCATCACTCCGGCCCCACCGAGAACGACAGCGCCGACGGTCAGCCAGGCGCGGCGTTTCAGGCTCATCGGTCTGTACGCATGCGACGTGCGCGGGCTCAAATGCCCCACCCCTCAGAGAAGTTTGCTGGAGACACACCCGTCACACGGGCGGCCTGGTGTACCCAGCGCACTCGGGGTTCGAAACGTCACACGGTTCGGCGAAGTGTGCTGTGAGTCACATGACTTGTCGGGCTCTTGAGGTTTCCAGGCACCGGGGTGTGCCCTCCTGGCTGTGATTCACGTCCGCCCCGGTAGTGACGGGCCCGGTCGGTGCCTTCGGCGTTGCGGATCCCCTTGCTGTGACATTTCTGTGCGTCGTCACGCAGAAGTAGTCGAGAGGCTCGCGTGCCCGGGGGCATGGGCACCGTGAGCGGTGCCGGGGCGGTGCGCGGCCGACGCAGTCGGTACGAAGAGGAAAGTGTGACCAAGGGCGGGGAACAGCACCGCGGGCAAGTGGACGACGCCGAGCTCGGCGCTGCGGTGGAGCTGGCCCAGCGGGGGGACGAGGAAGCCTTCGCGGTGGCGTACCGGATGGTCCATCCCGGGCTGCTCGGCTACGTACGGGGCCTGGTCGGTGAGGACGGCGAGGACGTGGCCTCCGACGCCTGGCTGGAGATCTCCCGCGATCTCGGTCGGTTCCGCGGAGACGGAGCCGGGTTCCGCGGCTGGACCGCGACGATCGCCCGGCACCGGGCGCTGGACCATCTGCGCAGACAGAAGCGGCGGCCGCGCACCGCATTCCTGGAGCAGGACGTCCTCGAACTGCCCAGTGGTCAGGACACGGCCGCGGCCGCCCTGGAAACGCTCTCCACCGAGCAGGCGCTCGCGCTCATCGGACAGTTGCCGCGGGAGCAGGCGGAAGCCGTCCTGCTGCGCGTCGTCGTCGGTCTCGACGGCCCCGCGACGGCGCGCGTGCTCGGCAAGCGAGCCGGGGCCGTACGCACCTCCGCCCACCGTGGACTGAAGCGACTGGCCGAGCGCATGACCTCGGCGGGGTCGGGCACTGTGACGTCTGCGGCGCGACGCACGCTGAGAGATGAGACATGAGAGATGAAACGCAGCGGGCGGCCGGAATGCCGGTAGCCCCCGAAGTGGCCGCCCTGCTGACAGCCGCGCAGCGCGTCGGGGACACCGGCCCCGTCGCCGAGAAGCGGGCACTCGATGCGTTCCGGGCGGCGCGCGACGAGGGCGCGCACGCACCGGTGTCAGCGCTGCGGCGCCGTCGGCGCGACGACTGGCGTCCGGTCGAGCGGTGGCGCGGGGTGCGCTCGATCCGGGCCGTCGTCGCCGGCCTCGTGGCGGTGGTGGCGCTGGGTGGGGTCGCGATGGCCGCCGGCTCGGGGACGATGCCGGGACCGTTCGGTGAGGGCGGCCACGACCGGCCGCACCCCGCACCCCCCGCGAACGGCGGGCCCGCGAAGCCCGGCGGCAGTCATGGAAGTACGCCGACGCCGCGCGCGGACCGTACGCAGCAAGGGCCGAAGGCCACCGGGCGTGCTTCCAGCCACCCCGACCAGGCCCAGGACGATACGGCGCTCTGCCGTGCGTACCGCCACGTGCAGGACAGCGGGAAGGCCGCGGACGCGACGGCCTTCGACCGGCTGGCGTCGGCGGCCGGTGGCGCGTCGGCGGTGCCGGACTACTGCGACGGCCTCCTCGTTGCTCAGCCATCGAAGGGGAACGGGACCGGCAAGAAGGAGAAGCCGGAAGCGACGCCGGCGGCCCCGGAAGCGGCGAAGGGAACAGGGAAGAACACCGGGGGCAACTCCGACGCATGCTGAGCCCGGACCCGTCGGTGCGGACGCAGGACATCGCGGAGTCCAGTGTGCCCCGAGCCCAACAGCGGAACGGCGCACGCCCTGTGACGCTCCGCCCCCGCGGGTACCCACGCGACAGCTAATCCGGGAGGCGGCACCGGCGAGCCGCCACCGCTCCCGGACGCCTCGTCAATAGGGTCGCCCGGACTCGTACGTCCGGGATTGGTGTCGCCGTGAAGCCGTCCATCTGCCTGTGCATGATCGTCAAGAACGAGGCCCATGTCATCGAGCGCTGCCTCGCCTCCGTTCGCGACCTGATCGACACCTGGGTGATCTCCGACACCGGTTCGAGCGACGGAACACAGCAGCTGATCCGTGCCGCCCTCGACGGCATCCCGGGCGAGCTCCATGAGGAGCCCTGGGTGGACTTCGGTCACAACCGGACCCTGAACATCAGGCACGCCCACGCCAAGGCCGACTATCTGCTCCTTCTCGACGCCGATCTGGTGATCCACAGGAAGGGGCCGCTGCCCCCGCTGACCGCCGACTCGTACCTGCTGCGGCACGAGGGCGCGACCGAGTGCCGCGTCAAGCGTCTGGTACGCGGCGACATCGCGTGGCGGTACGAAGGCGTCACCCATGAGTACCTCACCTCCGACCAGCGCGACGACCGGCGGACTCTCGACGCGCTCGTCATCGAGGACCACGCCGACGGGGGGACGCGGCACGACAAGTACGAGCGGGATGTGCGCCTGCTCGGTGCCGAAATCGAGCGCGACCCCGACAACGCCCGGACCGTCTTCTATCTGGCGCAGACCATGCGGGATCTCGGCGAGAGGGACAAGGCGATCGCCCTGTACGAGCGCCGCGCGCGGATGGGCGGCCCGGGCGAGGAGGTGTACTGCTCGCTGCTGCAGGCCGGGATCCTCAAGGCGGATGCCGACGACTGGCCGGCCGCCATGGACGCGCTCTCGCGCGCCTGGGAGTCGCGGCCGCAACGGCTCGAGGCGTGCTACGAACTCTCCTCGCGGCTGCGCGGCCTCGGCCGCCACCGCGCCGCGCACGCGTTCGTCTGCGCCGGGCTCGACCGGGAACCGCCGGACGACCTGTTGTTCGTCCAGCCGTGGGTGTACCGATGGGGGCTGCTCTTCGAGTACTCGATCACCGCCTACCGGGTCGGCGACATCGACGGTTCGCTCAGAGCCTGCGACCGGCTCCTGTCGATGCCGGACCTCCCTGAGGCCCATCGCAGGCAGGCGCTCACCAACCGCGAGTTCGCCGAACAGCGTCAGGCCACCCGCAACGCGTCATGGGCATCACCCCCGGACTGGCGGCGGGGCCCACACCTCAGTGACAACAGCTGCAGCACCTGTCACGCCTGACATCGGCAGTCCGGGGTGACGGATGCCGGACCCGAGGTGGATGACCGGTTCGAGAGCTGCGCCCGGCAGCCCCGACAGGACATCCCCTAGCGGGCGCCCTCCACCCGGCGCCAAGTCGCCACCGGGCCCGGGGCCCGGTCGTCCTCGGGGGTGACCCAGAAGGCCTTCCCGAGTTCGGCGCTGAACTGGGCGCCCGTCCGTCCGTCGCCGGACGACCGGCCGGTCAGACGCCGGCCGATCCACGGAGCGAGATGCCGGCGCGCGAAGCGGAGGTCGTCGACGCGCCGCGTCGTCCACCGGGGAGGTACGGCGGCGGGAAGCGGCGTCTGCCAGTCGTTCTCGGCCGGAAGTCCCAGCGTCTGCCAGACCGATTCGGCAACTCTGCGGTGTCCCTCGTCGGTCAGGTGCAGCCGGTCGACGTCCCACAGCCGGGGATCTCCCAGCGCCGGAGCTCCGTACAGATCGACGACCAGCGCACCGTGGCGGTTCGCCAACTCGTCGACCAGGGTGAACAGCTCCTCCATGCGCGGACGGAACCGCTCCATCACCGGGCCGTTGCGACCGGGGCTGCGCATCAGCACCAGCTTCTTGCACGCCGGCGCGAGACGCTCCACTGCCTCTTCCAGCTGCCCGCGCACCATGCCCATGTCGCACTTCGGCCGCAGCGTGTCATTGAGACCGCCGACGAGCGTGACGACATCCGCCTGCATGGCGGCCGCCGCTTCGACCTGCTCGTCGACTATCTGGCGGATCAGCTTTCCGCGGACGGCGAGATTCGCGTACCGGAACCCGGGGGAGCGGGTGGCGAGCCGGCCGGCGAGGACGTCGGCCCAGCCGCGGTACGAACCGTCCGGCAGCAGGTCCGACATTCCCTCGGTGAACGAGTCGCCGACCGCGACAAGACTGGTGTAGGAGGCATTCATTTCCATGGCGATGCGATCGTATCGCGGTGGGGTCCGGCGCCTTTCAGGGAGACCGGACCGAGCCCGCCGGGCGGTGCGCGGGCCCGTGGGGTCGGCGCGTACGCCTGACCACCACACGGCCCGCACCGGCCCCGTCAGCGTCCTGGCGGCCGGCCCACCAACTCGCGCAGGACATCCTCCATCGTGACCAGTCCGGCCAGCTTGTCGTCCTCGTCGAGCACCGCCGCGAGGTGTGTGCGACTCCTTCGCAGCGCGGTCAGCGCATCGTCGAGCGGTGTCGCGGCCCGCACCCGGGCGATCGGCCGCATGGCCGTCACCGGGAACGGCACATCACGCGGTGTGGCGTCCAGGGCGTCCTTCACATGGAGATAGCCCAGGATCCGCTGCTCGCTGTCCATCACCGGGAAGCGCGAGAAGCCCGACTCGTACGAGAGCCGTTCCAGCTCCTCGGGTGTCGTCCCGACCCGGGTGGACACCACCTGGTCGACCGGCAGCACCACATCCCGCACCGGGCGACGGCCCAGCTCCAGGGCATGCCGCAGACGCTCGGCCGCGCGGTCGTCGACGAGCCCGGCGTCTCCGGCGTCCTTCACGAGACGGGCCAGTTCGTCGTCGGAGAACGTGGCGGACACCTCGTTCTTCGTCTCCACCCGCAGAAGTTTCAGGAGGGTGTTGGCGAAGGCGTTCACCGTGAAGATCACCGGGCGCAGCGCCCTGGCAAGGGTGACCAGTGGCGGACCGAGTATCAGCGCGGTCCGTACCGGCTCCGCCAGCGCGATGTTCTTCGGCACCATCTCGCCGAGCAGCATGTGCAGATACGTCGCCACGCTCAGCGCGATCACGAACGAGATCGCATGGACCAGTCCGTGCGGCACACCCACCACGTCGAAGACGGGCTCCAGCAGATGCGCGATGGCCGGTTCGGCGACGATACCGAGGACCAGCGTGCACAGCGTGATGCCCAGCTGTGCCGCCGCGAGCAGCGCCGACACATGCTCCAGACCCCAGATGACGCTCCGCGCCCGCCGGTTTCCGGCCTCGGCCTGGGGCTCGATCTGGCTGCGGCGTACGGAGATCAGCGCGAACTCGGCGCCGACGAAGAACGCGTTGGCGACCAGGGTCAGCAGACCGATGAAGAGCTGGACGGCAGTCATCGTCCGTCCCCCGCCCCGTCGTCGGAGCCGGGCAGCGGTGCGTGCAGCAGTACCCGCGCCGCGCGGCGCCCCGAGGCGTCCGCCACGTCGAGCCGCCAGCCCGCCAGCTCGATGGAATCGCCCACGGCCGGGATCCGGCCCACCTCCGTGGCGATCAGTCCGGCGAGCGTCTCGTACGGTCCTTCCGGCACCCGGAGTCCGATGGTCCGCAGCTGGTCGGTGCGGGCGGCGCCGTCGGCCGACCAGAGGGTGCGTCCGTAGGCGTCCTCACCGGCCGGTGCGAGGTCCGGCGTCTCGTGCGGGTCGTGCTCGTCGCGTACCTCGCCGACCACCTCCTCGACGATGTCCTCCAGCGTGACGACTCCGGCAGTGCCGCCGTACTCGTCGATGACCACGGCCATCGCGAGCTTGCCGGACAGCCGGTCGAGCAGTCGGTCCACGGTGAGGGTCTCCGGTACGAGCAGGGGCTCGCGCAGCATCTCCGACACGCGTGTGCGTGGCCTCTCCTCGGCCGGGATCGCCAGCACGTCCTTGATGTGTGCGACGCCGACGACGGTGTCGAGGCTGCCCCGGTAGACGGGGAAGCGGGACAGTCCGGTCGCCCGGGTGGCGTTCGCGACGTCCTCGGCGGTCGCCTGCACCTCCAGCGCGGTGACCTGCACGCGTGGGGTCATCACATTCTCCGCGGTCAGATCTGCGAGGTTGAGGGTGCGGACGAAGAGTTCCGCGGTGTCCGCTTCCAGCGCGCCTGCCTTCGCCGAGTGACGGGCCAGCGCCACCAGCTCCTGCGGGCTGCGGGCGGAGGCCAGCTCCTCGGTCGGTTCGAGACCGGCGCGACGCACGATCCGGTTGGCCGTGTTGTTGAGGTGGCTGATGAAGGGCCGGAAGACCGCGGTGAAGGCCCGCTGCGGGGTGGCCACGGTCTTTGCCATGGCGAGTGGCGAGGAGATCGCCCAGTTCTTCGGGACGAGTTCGCCGACGACCATCAGGAACACCGTGGACAGCGCCGTTCCGAGTACCAGCGCCACCGAGGACGCCACGCTCGGGGACAGTCCGGTCGCCTCCACCGGACCGCGGATCAGTTTCGCGATCGACGGCTCGGAGATCATGCCGACGACCAGGTTGGTGACGGTGATGCCGAGCTGCGCGCCGGAAAGCTGGAAGGTGAGGCTGCGCACCGCCTTCATGGCGCTTGCCGCGCCCCGCTCGCCCTGTGTCACCGCCCTTTCGAGCTGACCGCGCTCGACGGTGGTCAGGGAGAATTCGGCCGCGACGAAGGCACCGCAGGCGAGCGAGAGCAGTACCGCCACGAGCAGCAGGAGCACTTCGGTCATCGGTTCACCTCCGTCCCATGATCGGGCAGGGACAGGAGGATCGCTCGATGTCGGCGATGTCGGCTTCTACTGGGAGGCTCGCCCATGGGCGGACGCTCACACCTTTCGGGAGGACGGGTCGACGGTGTACTTATAGTAAAGGGTCGGCAAAGTCGCTCGTTCCGCGGGTGTTCGCCGACCGGACCTCGGGCCCGCAGGGGCTTGATCCACAACAGTCCCTGCCTGTGCCTACAGCGGTTTCACCCAGCGACGCCAGTGGTCCTCGCGGTGGTATCCAGCGGCGGCCCATGTGTGCTGCGCCCGTTCGTTGGCTTCCAGGACCATGGCGTCGACCCGTCGCCCGCCCAGGTCGGTGAATCGTTGTTCCGCTGCCTCCAGCAAGGCGGTGGCGATGCCTTGCCGGCGGCAGTCGGGGCGCACGGCCAGCCGGTAGGCGGAGCATCGCCAACCATCGAAACCGGCTATGACGGTTCCCGCGAGGAGACCCTCACGCTCGGCGAGAAGCAGGGCTTCGGGGTCTCTTGAGATGAGTCGGGCCACCCCGTCGCGGTCGTCGCTGATGCTGGTTCCTTCTGCGGCTTCGCTCCAGAACTGCAGCACGGCGTCGATGTCCGAGAGGTCCGCGCAACGGATGTAGAGATCACTCATTGGGTGAGCCAATCAGAACGCCGACCCGTTCGGCGAACGTTTTCCGAACCGAGAGCCACCGCCTGGACCGGCCTGCGGAGTCATGTGCGTCGTTCGATCATCGAAGGTATGGCCCCGAATCCCGAGCGCGCCCCTTTCGCGCCGCCGTCGATCGCACCGATGCTCGCCGTGCCGGGGCCGCTGCCGGTGCACGACGAGGAGTGGGCGTTCGAGGCCAAATGGGATGGTGCCCGCTGCGTCCTGACCAGCGCGGGCGACGGAACCGTGCAGTTGACTTCCCGGGCGGGCAACGACGTCACCGTGACCTATCCCGAACTGCATGCGCTCGGCGGGATCCTGCGTGGGCGGGGTGTCGTCCTCGACGGTGAGGTCGTGGTCCTGGACGCCGAGGGACGGCCCGACTTCGGGTTGCTCCAGCGCCGGATGGGTGTGGCGAACGCACGCCACGCCACTCGCCTGGCACAGCAGACCCCCGTCCAGCTCGTGGTCTTCGACGTGATGTTCCTTGACGGCCGCTCGCTGCTCACCTCCTCCTACCGCGAACGCCGCCAGGTCCTGTCGGGACTGGGGCTGGCCGGTCCGCACTGGTCGGCGCCCGGATACGTGCACGGACACGGTGCCCGGACGTGGGAAGCGGTGGTGCGCGAGGGGCTGGAAGGCGTGGTCGCCAAGAGGCTTTCCTCCCCGTACACGCCAGGGGCCCGCTCGCCCAACTGGCGCAAGACCAAGAGGGTCGAGACCCTGGACGTGGTCATCGGCGGCTGGACGCAGAGGCGGGGCGCGGCCGGGGATGTGCCGGGCGCGGTTCTGGTCGGCGTGGACACGCCGGACGGCCTGCGGTACGCGGGATCGGTGGGGTCCGGGATGTCCGAGCGTGAGCTGGGCGAACTCGCCGCGTACCTGGCGGTCCTCGCGCGCCCGACGTCACCGTTCACCGACCCGGTACGGGTGGCTGACGCGCACTGGGTCGAGCCGCGGCTGGTCGCGGAGGTCACCGCCTCGGAGTGGACCGCCGCCGGCCGTCTGCGTCATCCGGTCTGGCAACGGCTACGGCCGGACCTGACCCGCCTTGACTGAGTACCGGAGACGGCCGACGGCGGGGCGATGTGGCACCGCTGCCCCTTCCGCTCCGGAGGCAGATGCGTTTCTTCATGCCGCTTCGTACCGGTGGGCCCGCCCGCCGCGCCATTCGATCCAGTGCGGGTCGTCGAGGCAATGCTCGGCGTCGTAGATGCCCGCACGTCGGAGAAATTCGATCAGGTCGCGGTCGTCGTGGGCGAGGCCGGCGATGGCACCGTTGATGGTGACCGCCCGGCCACCGGTCGGTGCACAGCCGTGCACGACTATCGGGGGGCTCATCCCCTCAGGGTGCCCCCGCCCAGCCGCTCGCGCGCGCCGTGATTCAGGCGGCCTTGTACTGATGCGCTTCGGCGCCCTGCCACTGGACCACGGCGCGGTTGTCGAGGATCCGTTTCGGGTCGGCCAACCCGGCATCGGCGAGGAACACGATGAGGTCGTTGTCGCTGTGTGCGAGCCCGAGTCTCTCGTCGCGATTGTTGACGTGCACGGTAACGGGCCGGGCGCCGGACGGAGTGGGTGCGTGGATGGTGATCGGTGGTGCAGCCATGACTCCAGGGTGACCCCGCGCGAGGGCGGGCGCATCCGGCAGGTGCAGATGCGGGGGCCCGGTCCGGCATGAGGATCGGAGCGTGCGGATCGAAGTACGTTCGGTGACCGGAGTTGCACTCGGTCCCGCCAGGTGCCTCCTGCCAGGTCGGTCCCGCCCGGCCGGTGAACGCGCGCCACCATGCGGTCAGCTGCCGGCGAGCTCCTGGACGATCGGGCCGAACGCCTCCATGTTCGGCTCCAGCACCGTCAGGTACGAGAAGCCGTACCGCTCCCGGCGCTCCCTCAGCTGATCGGCGATCGCCCGAACCGTGCCCATGGCGAGCAGCGGGAGTGCAAGGGCCTGGTCCTCGTCGAGGTGCGATGTCAGCGGCAGCGCCTCGCGCACGGCCGCGCGACGGTCGTTGGTCGTCCGGACGAACTGGATGAGCAGATTCAGCTCGGCCGGGCTCTCCCGCGCGGCGGCGAACCGCCGGTAGGCGGCGACGCGCTCGTCGAGCTGCTCGGCGGTGAGGGGCACGAGCTTGCCGGTCCGGTCGCTCGCCGCCCCGGTGAACGCCACGATCTCCGCGAAGCGGGCTGCCAGACGCAGGACCCGGTCCCCGTTCCCACCGATCAGCAGTGGTGGCCTGGGGTGCTGCGGGGACTTCGGGACGTGTTTGTCGTCGCGCAGCAGCCGGTCCAGCTCCTCGACCGTACGTCGCAGATGGTCCACCCGTCCGCCGGGGGAGAGGAACTCGATGCCCGCCCGGTCGTGCTCCTCGCGTACGTAACCGGCGCCGATCCCCAGCTCCAGGCGCCCCTCGGTCAGCGCATCCGTACCGGCCGCCTCTCTGGCCAGCAGCGTCGGGTTCCAGAACGCGGCATTGAGCACGAAGGTGCCGACACGGGGCCGTTCCGTGGCCTCCGCGGCGGCGACCAGTGCCGGGAAGGGAGCCGGCAGGCCCAGGTGGTCGGGGACCAGGATGACGTCGTACCCGAGCTGCTCCGCGCGGCGGCAGCGGGTGCGCCAGTCCGTCCCGCCGGCCGGCGTCAGCATGTTCACTCCGAATCGAAACGGCCTTGTCATGGGCTCTCCTCGCGCCGGGTTGATCGATGGGCAGGCCACACACTCTGCCAAGGGAGAGCGTTGTCCGTATGTCGAACCGCTCCCCTTGCCTGTGCTAGCAATCCCGCGCTAGCTTGTTGGTGTGCCCAAGACTCAGCTGAACGTACGAGTGGACGAGGCCACCGCCGAGGCCGCGCGGCAGCGCGCGCTGCAGAGGGGGATGAGCGTGAACCGCTACATAGAGGAGCTCGTCAAACAGGATGCGGGCGAAGTCGGACATACTTTTGTCGAAGCCGCTGCCGACTTCATGAAGCAGTACGAGTCGGTCTTTGCCGAGGAGTTCGGCCCGGAGCGCAAAGGCACCCGTTGAACCTCCGGATCGACCTTTCCTGGCTGCTCATGGTCGCCGAGCACAAGACGCCCGGCGATCCACAGGTCGTCGACTGGGGTGCGCTCGTCGCCGCGGTCGCGCGTCATGAGGCGGAGATCTTCGGCAGCCCCGTATACAGCGACCCGCACATCAGGGCCGCCGCACTCCTGCAGTTGCTGCTCCATGTCCCCGCGCTGGAACACTCCAACGCGATGTTCGCCTCCGCCGTCGCCTACGGCTATCTCGTCGCCTCCGGGCTGAAGGTCATCACTTCGCCCGAACAGGTACGCGACCTGGCCCGGCTGGTCAAGGAGGGCAAGGCCGACGTCCGGGCCATCGCCGACGAGCTCCGCCAATGGAGCCTGTGACTCCTTTTGCGCGAGGTTTCGAAGAAGGAGCCGGCCGACGCACTGCGGGCGTTCGCGGACGAGCTGGAGCAGGAGGACCGAAGCGTCAGTCCACCACCGTCGTCCGGCGGGCCACGCCCAGCACGCACGCGGAGGTGGGGAGCCGGATCCCCCTCTTCGGCATCTTGACCCTGCGGTACTCCTCGACCACGAACCCGGCCCTCTCGATCGCGGCGAGCGTGTCCCGCGACGTGTGACACCCGCCGCACACCAGCGGCCACACCGTCCGGTCCAGTGCCCGCTGGGTCGTCGCCATGGCGCGGTCGTCGGCCCGTACATGCTCGAAGAAGCGCAGCTCCCCGCCGGGGCGCAGCACCCGGAGGATCTCCGCGAGCGACCGTTCCACGTTCCGTACGGTGCACAGCACGAGTGAGGCGACGGCCCCGTCGAACGCCTCGCTCTTCACCGGCAGCGCCTCCGCGGCAGCCGGCACGACATCCACCGGCATACCGGCACGCAGCGCGGACCGTAGCGCCAACTGCCGCAGGTACCACTCGGGTTCGATTGCCACCACTTCGGACACGGCAGGCGGGTAGTGAGCGAAGTTCAGGCCGTTCCCCGCGCCGATCTCGATGATGCGTCCCGACAGACCCGTGAGCAGATCCGCGCGGATCGCCGCCATGCCGGATCTGGTCTCGGCGGCCACGCTCATCCGGGCATAGACCCGGGCGAAGACCGGATGGTGCACCGCGTCCTTCGGGATCTTCGTGCTCCGCAGGCGCATGACAGACCTCCTCGACAGGACCGGCTCCACCGGGTCGGCTCCACCGGGTCGGCTCCGCCGGACCGCTCGGCGCGGGGGGAACCGGACCCGCCCGAAACCAACCGGAGAAGTCCGACCGGCACAGCACGGCTACTTGGATTCTCCCCCGTCCCGCGCCGCTCAGCCGCTCAGCCGGCGGCCGGATTTCCGGCCGGCTCCGCTGCGCGGCTCAGGTGATGGTCCGGCTTCCGCCCAGCTCCGCCGTCAGCCAACTCGCGGCCCGGGCGCGGAAGTCCACGGGCGCCAGCGCCCCCGCCCCGGCGGGCACCACGCCCAGCAGCGGCGCACCCGCCACCACCGGAAGATCGTCGAGATTGCAGCGGGCGGCCAGGTCCGGCTCGGCGGGCATGCTGCCCACCACCACCCCGAGGCACCCGAGCCCCCGTGCCCGCAGGGCCTCCGAGGTGAGCGCGGTCGTGTTGAGTGTGCCGAGCCCGGCAGACGTCACGACCAGAACCGGGGCGGCCAGCAGCCGGGCCGCGTCCGCGAGAGTGGCGCCTTCCTCGTCGAACCGTACGAGCAGCCCGCCCGCACCCTCGACCAGCACCAGATCGTGCTCGGCCGCGAGTTTCTCGGCCGCTTCCGCGATCTGTTCCGGGTGCACGGGCGCCATACCCGCGCGCCGGGCGGCCGTGTCCGGTGCCAATGGCTCGGGGAACCGCGCCAGTTCGAGGCCGGTGACCGCCTCGCCCGCCAGCCGGCGCACCTCGAAGACATCGCCCGGTTCTCCCGGCGCGACACCCGTCTGAGCCGGCTTGAGCACGGCCACCGAACGCCCGGCGGCGACCGCCACCGCGGCCACCGCCGCCGTGACGACCGTCTTGCCGATCTCCGTACCCGTGCCGCTCACTACCAGTACCGCCATCTCAGCCCTCCCGCGCTGCGGCGCACACCGCACGGCAGATGCGCGCCAGATCGTCGTCGCCGGTCACATACGGCGGCATCGTGTAGATCAGGTCCCGGAACGGACGCAGCCACACGCCCTCGCGTACCGCGGCCTCGGTGGCCGCAGCCATGTTCACGTCGTGATCGAGCTGTACGACGCCGATGGCACCGAGGACGCGTACGTCCCGTACACCCGCGATCGAAGGCGCACCGGCAAGACCGTCCCGCAGCCCTGTCTCCAGGCGCTTGACCTCCTGCTGCCAGTCCTGGCCGAGCAGCAGATCGATCGAGGCCAGGGCCACCGCGGCGGCCAGTGGGTTACCCATGAACGTCGGCCCGTGCGCCAGCACCGGCACCTCGCCGCGCGAGATGCCGTCCGCCACCCGTGAGGTGCACAGCGTCGCCGCCAGGGTGAGATAGCCGCCGGTCAGCGCCTTGCCGACGCACATGACGTCGGGAGAGATCCCGGCGTGTCCGGCGGCGAACAGCTTCCCCGTACGCCCGAAACCGCTGGCGATCTCGTCGAACACCAGCAACACGTCATGCGCGTCGCACGCCTCGCGCAGCGCCCGCAGATACGCGGGGGAGTGGAACCGCATCCCGCCCGCACCCTGCACCACCGGCTCCACGATCACCGCGGCCAGCTCATCGGCATGGCGCGCGATCAGGTCCCGCAGATGCTGTACGTACGCCTCGTCCGGCTGCGCGTCGAAACCGCCGGGCGGCTCGTCGGCGAAGACCTGCTGGGGCAGCGCGCCCGACCACAGCCCGTGCATGCCGCCCTCGGGGTCGCACACCGACATCGGCTGCCAGGTGTCCCCGTGGTAGCCGCCGCGCCAGGTCAGCAGACGCCTTTTGGCCGGGCGGCCGGTGGAATGCCAGTACTGCAGGCACATCTTCACCGCGACCTCGACCGACACCGAACCGGAGTCGGCGAGGAAGACATGGCGCAGCGGCTCCGGCGTGATCTCGACCAGCCGGGCTGCCAGCCGCACGGCGGGCTCATGGGTGAGGCCGCCGAACATCACATGGCTCATCCGGTCCAGCTGGCCGCGCGCCGCCTCGTTGAGCACCGGATGGTTGTAGCCGTGCACCGCCGACCACCACGACGACATGCCGTCGATCAACTCGTGCTGCCCATGGGCCGGTTCGGCGAGCCGGAGCCGTACCCCGGACGCGGACTCCACGATCAGCGGCTCCTGCCGGCCCGGCATCGGGCCGTACGGGTGCCAGACGTGGGCCCGGTCCAGGGTCCGCAGCTCCGCGGGCGAGAGGGGGTCAGGCATTGGGGGCGAGATCCGTCCCCGCGCCGCGTCGGCGGACCGCCACCAGATCCGTGCGCGCGGCCGGAGCCTCGGCGTCGACGACCGCGGGCTCGTCGGCCACGTCACCACAGGGCGCACAGCCCGCGGAGTGTCCGACGCAACCGCCGCCGGTCTCCGGTTCGGCCCCCGCCTCCGTACGGTGCCGGGGCAGCGTCGTCGTACCCGCACCCTCCACCTCGAAACCGGCGTCGGCGATCATGTCCAGATCCGCCTGTCCCGCCTGGCCCTCGCTGGTCAGATAGTCGCCCAGGAAGATCGAGTTGACCAGGTGCAGGGCGAGCGGCTGCATCGAGCGCAGGTGTACCTCGCGGCCGCCCGCGAGCCGGACCTCGACATCCGGGCAGACGAACCGGACCATCGCCAGAATGCGCAGGCAGCGCTGTGGGGTGAGGTTCCACTCCTTGGCGAGCGGCGTGCCCTCGAACGGGATCAGGAAGTTCACCGGAACCGAGTCCGGGTCCAGCTCGCGCAGCGCGAAGACGACATCGACCAGATCGGCGTCGCTCTCGCCCATCCCGGCGATCAGCCCGGAGCACGCGGAGAGCCCCGCCGCCTGCGCCTGCTGCACGGTCTCCACCCGGTCCGCATAGGTGTGGGTGGTGGTGATGTCCCCGTACGTCCCCTCCGACGTATTGAGGTTGTGGTTGTACGCGTCGGCGCCCGCCGACCGCAGCCGGCCGGCCTGCCCCTCGGAGAGCAGACCCAGGCAGGCGCACACCTCGACGCCCTCGTTCTGCTCCTTGATCGCCTCAATCGTCTGCGACACCCGGTCGACGTCCCGGTCGGTCGGACCGCGGCCGCTCGCCACCAGACACACACGCTTCGCGCCGCCCGCCACCCCGGCGGCGGCGGCCTTCGACGCCTCGGCCGGCTTCAGCCAGGTGTACTTGAGGATCTCGGCCTTCGAGCCGAGCCGCTGCGAGCAGTACGAGCAGTCCTCGGGGCAGAGCCCGGACTTGAGGTTGACCAGATAGTTCAGCTTCACCCGCCGGCCGAACCACTGGCGGCGTACCTTTCCGGCCGCGGCCACCACTTCGAGCAGATCGTCGTCGGAGGTCGCCAGCACGGCGAGCGCTTCTTCTCGGGTCGGCAGCTCGCGCCGCAGCCCCTTGTCCACCAGCGTGTTCAGGAGGTCCATGGCGATGATCCTTACCTACTCCACCGCCCTCAGCCAAGGAGGAACCGGACAACAGAGCCAGCAGAGGGTGTGTGTATTGCCACACCATGCCCGGCTGCGCCCCCGGTTAGGGTCTGTGAGCTGCCTACAAAAGGGACCGTGCCATGCCCTTCGCCCCGTTCGACTGGATCGACGACGAGGCCCGCCGCCGTGCGGACGCCGGACTCGTCCGCACGCTCCGCCCCCGGCCCGCCGAACCGGAACTGCTGGACCTCGCGAGCAACGACTACCTGGGTCTCACCCGGCACCCCGAGGTGACCGAGGCCGCCGCCGAGGCCGCGCACCGGTGGGGTGCGGGCGCCACCGGCTCCCGGCTGGTCACCGGCTCCACCGCACTGCACGCCGGACTCGAACGCGAACTGGCCGCGTTCTGCGGCTTCGAGGCGGCCCTGGTCCTCTCCTCCGGCTACGCGGCCAATCTCGCCGCGCTCACCGCTCTCACCGGCCGTGGCTCCCTGATCGTCTCCGACGCGGGTAACCACGCCTCCATCGTCGACGGATGCCGGCTCTCCCGGGCCGAGACCGCCGTCGTACCGCATGCCGACCCCGAGGCCGTCGCGAAGGCGCTGCACGCGCACGACGGCCGCGCCCTGGCCGTCACCGACTCCGTCTTCTCCGTCGACGGTGACGCCGCACCGCTGCCCGAGCTGGCCGACGTCTGCCGCGCGCGGGGGGCCGCGCTGCTCGTCGACGACGCGCACGGGCTGGGCGTGCTCGGGGAAGGCGGGCGCGGCGCGCTCGCCGCCGCCGGTCTCGCGGGTGGCGAGGGGATCGTCGCCACGGCCACCCTCTCCAAGTCCCTGGGCAGCCAGGGCGGCGCGGTCCTCGGACCGGCCCGGGTGATCGACCATCTGGTCAACACGGCCCGTACGTTCATCTTCGACACCGGGCTCGCACCGGCCGCTGCGGGCGCCGCCCTCGCGAGCCTGCGTCTGCTGCGCCGCGAGCCGGAGCGGGCAGGCAGGGCCCGTACGGTAGCCACCGCCCTGTACGAACGACTGACCGCCGCGGGGCTGACCACGGTGCGCCCCGACGCCGCCGTCGTCTCGGTCCGGGCGCCTTCGGCGGACGCGGCGGTGCGCTGGGCGGCCGACTGTCGTACGGCCGGGATCGCGGTGGGCTGTTTCCGCCCGCCGTCGGTCCCGGACGGCATCTCGCGGCTGCGGCTCACCGCCCGCGCCGATCTGACGGAAGCGCAGATCGCGAACGCGGTGGAGACCGTCCTGCGGACGGCTCCGGCGGCCTGACCGGAGCCGCGAAACGGCCGGCCGGCCGGTCCGTCAGCCGGCCGGACCGTCGGTCAGGCCGGAGACGAACGACTTCCAGGCCGCCACCGAGAACCGCAGCGGCGGCCTGGACACGTCCTTGGAGTCCCGCACGGCAAGCCGCTCCTGGCCGAACGGCGCTGCTTCCACACAGTTGTTCATCCCCGTGCTGCGGCTGCTGCGCCGCCACCGTAACTCGTGCTCTGCGAGGCGATCGGACATCGGGCCCCCTCGGGCAGTCTGAGGTTCCTGGTGCCCCTCCCGGCAATCCCTGCCGGTCGCGGCACTAACCGTCGCGGTCGATCGCGGCGATCAGGTCCAACGAGTGCTCCGGCGACAGCGCGTGTGCCTGCATCGTGCAGAAGGCCGAGCTGTACGCCTCAAGGTCTTCTTTCCGTTCCAGGTAGAGGCTACTCGTCAAGTGGTCGAGAACGACCACATCCAGATCAGAGGTGTTCGGAAATGAGAAGATAACGAAAGGTCCGGTGAGGCCCATGTACCCACCTACCGAGAACGGCATCAACTGCAGTTCGACGTGTGGAAGTTGGGCGACCCGAATCAGATGGCGCAACTGATTGCGCATCACCAGGCGCCCGCCGACCTCCCGCCGCAGCACCGCCTCGTCGAGCACCGCGGTCAGCCGTAGCGGCGGATCGGTCCGGAGCACCCCCTGCCGGGCGAGCCGCACCTCCACCAGCGAGTCCAACTGGCCGGCGGGCAGTCCGTCCAGCGAAGCACGGGTCACCGCACGCGCGTAGTCGGCGGTCTGCAGGAGCCCCGGCACCACCGAGGTCTCCAGCGTGCGGGCGGTTCGGGCCTGGGACTCCAGACTGATGAAGTCCCGGTACTGGGGTGGGATGAGACCGCGGTAGGCGTGCCACCAGCCGGTTCCACCACCGCCCGCCGAGCCCGCGAGCGTCTCAAGGAGCGTCCGTAACTGTGGGTCGTCCAGACCGTAGGCATCCAGCAGCCGACTCACATCGGCCGGTCTCACACCGCTGGTACCGGTCTCGATCCGACTCACCTTCGACTGATGCCAACCGAGCAGCTGTGCCGCGTCGCGACTCGTCAGTCCGGACGTGTGGCGCAGACTCCGCAGCTCCTCCCCGAGCTTGCGGCGGCGCACCGCGGGACCGTGCTGCATACCGGCCTCCCTCCCTCTCGTGCCGAGGGGCCATCTTGCCGCCCATGTGCGGTGTTCGGGGCCCGAGTTCACCGCTTCGAGCGACAGATATATGCATATCTTGGTGGATCGCCGTCATGGAGGGCCGCATCAGTGGCAGTCTGGCGCGAAGCGCATCCCGGGTCGATCGCGAGTCGGTCCGGGCGGGAAAAGGACGGCTCGCCATGGCAGACCATCAAGAAGCAAGCGTCACTCTGCCGAGCGAGCCGCTCTCGGTCTCCTCGGCCCGCAGGTACGTGGCGGAAGTGCTCGCCGACTGGGGTCTCCCCGATGACACGGAGACTGCCGACGCCATCCGGCTCATCGTCTCCGAGCTCACCACCAACGCCGTCCAGCACACCTTCGGTCAGTCGCCCACCTTCACCGTGGACCTGCGGCTGGAGCGGGAGGAGCAACTGCATCTCGGGGTGACGGACAGTCATCCCCGCTGGCCCCAGCGACTGCCCGCCGCCGTGCGGCAGGACAACGGGCGCGGCATGGTGATCATTCGCTGTCTGGCCAAGGAATGCGGCGGACGCCTCACGGTCACGCCGACCGCCGAGGGAGGCAAGACCGTCTGGATCGAGCTCCCCTGGACGCTCCCCGTCCAGACCTGACCGCCGTCCTCGCGGACCCGGACTCAGGTCCGGCCGTCACGTTTCCATCAGCCGGCAGCCGGCAGCCGGCAGTCGGTGGCGTCGCCGGTCGTCGCGACGCACGGTCACTGCCCAGCAGCCCTGCCGAAGCCGCCGCGCAGCAGTGCGCAGAGCGTCGCGGCCGCCCCACTCGCCCGGTCGCCGTGGTGCACCACCGAGATGGTCCGCCGGAAAGCCGCGGGTTCCAGCCGTCGCACGGACAGGGGCGTCGGCGCCATGGCGGCGACCATCTCAGGCACCACCGCCATCCCGATCCCCGCACTGACCAGGGCGCACACCAGCGCATAGCCCGGTGACTCGCACACCACGGCAGGTGTCGCCCCCGCCTCGGCCAGGGCGTTCTCCACCCCCCGGCGGGGCGGATGGGCCGGAGCGCTGCTGATCAGCGGCCGGCCGGCCAGTTCCGTCACCGGCAGTCGCCCCGTTCCCCCGGACAGCATCTGTCCGACCGCCGTGATCAGCAGCAGCTCCTCGACCAGCAGCGGTTCGACGCAGAGGCCGGACGGCAGCGGCACCGCGGACGCCGGCTCGTACGCGTGGGTCAGCGCGAGATCGACCTCGCCCGCGGCCACCGCCGCGATTCCGTCAGGTGGCTCGTAGTCCGCGACGGTCAGTTCCACGTCGGGGTGGGCGCGGCGGAAGGCGCTCAGTACGGGCGGCAGCAGATGGACGCCCGCGGTGGTGAACGTGCCGACCCGGAGGCGTCCGCCGGAGAGCCCGGCGAGCCGGGTCAGTTCGTGCCGGGCCTGGTCCATCTCGTCGAGGACTCGTCGGGCGCGTACGACCAGCAGCTCGCCCGCGGCCGTAAGACGCGCGCCGCGGTGGTGGCGGACCAGCAGCGTGGCGCCCGCCTCCCGCTCCAGCTTGGCGAGCTGCTGGGAGAGCGCGGGAGCGGTGTAGCCGAGCCGGGCGGCGGCGCGCGTGATCGAACCGGCCTCGGCGACCGCCACCAGTGCCGAAAGGCGTGTCGGGTCGAACATTAAGCGTTCCTTTTGGCCCACCCAGAAGATTGCAAGTACATGGTGAAGGCTACCGCGGTCCATGGTGGACCCATGGATGCACAACTGATCGCCTTCATAGGGGTCGCCGCCGGGATGGTGGCACTGCCGGGCGCCGACTTCACCGTGGTCGTACGGAACGCTCTCGCCTCACGCGTGGCCGGGGTGGCGACGGCGCTCGGCGTTGCCGGCGGACTGCTCGTCCACACCGCGCTGGCCGTCGCCGGGCTCGCGGCGGTTCTGGTCACCGTGCCCGCGCTGTTCCGTACCGTGCAGATTCTCGGCGGGGCGTACGTCCTCTATCTCGGGATCAGCGCCCTGCACGCGGCACGGCGCCGGACCACGGACGGGGGCTCGGACGCGGACTCGGGCTCGGACGCGGGGCGGGCCGGTCGGCCTTCCGTGACCGGAGCCCGACGCGCGCTGCGCCAGGGCTTTCTGACCAACGCCCTCAATCCGAAGGCGCCCGTGCTCTTTCTCAGCCTGCTGCCGCAGTTCGTTCCGGACGGGCAGCCGCCCGTGCCCCGGACCCTGCTGCTGGCCACCGTCGTCGTGCTGCTCGCGCTGATCTGGTTCCCGGCCGTGGCACTCCTGGTGGACCGCCTGGGCCGGTGGCTGCGCCGGCCGCGTGCCGCCCGCGCCATCGAGGGCGGCAGCGGCGCGGCGCTCACCGCGCTGGGGCTGGCGTTGGTCACCGGGCCCCTGCTGCACTGACCGGCGGAGGTGACCGGCAGCCCAAAAGGCGGAAGAGGCGGAGGTCAGCGGACCCGTCCGTACCAGACACTCCTCGTCCAGATCTTCTCCAGCCGCACCACGGCGCCGGTCTTCGGCGAGTGCCAGATCCTGCCCCTACCGGCGTAGATCCCCACGTGGAAGACGCTGGGCCCCCAGTGGAAGAAGACCAGATCGCCGCGGCGCCGCTGTGAGGCCGAGATGTGCCGGGTCTTGTTGTACTGCTGCTGGGCGGTGCGGGGGAGCTTCTTGCCCACCCTTTTGAACGCGTACATCGTCAGACCCGAACAGTCGAAGCGGTGGGGACCCGTGGCCCCGTACCGGTACGGCGATCCCTTCTTCGACGCGGCGATGTTGAGCGCCTTCGCCGAACGAGCCACGGCCTGGGCTTCGGCCACACTGCCGGGGGCGATCACGGAGCCGCCGACGGCGGCGAGCGTCAGAACCGTGGCGGTGCCGGCCCGGGTGAGCAGAGACGGGACATGAACCTGCGCACTCATGCGCAACCCTTCGTCAGCCGCCTGTGAAGGATGACCTGTCGGGTTCGGGCTGGCGAAGTTGCCCGGCCGCATTCGGCGGCTTCACCCCGAGGGTCGACCGGATGTCCGGTCGACCCGTTGTGCTCGGGTCCTCCACTCCTGCCGATCCACTTCTGTCGACCAGGCATCCGGGCGGCGGCAGGACTCGGCGTCCACCCGGACCGCCCCGCCGCGGTGGCGGGGGCTTGTCGTCCCACGGATCTTGACTCACCGAGTGCCGGATTTCCTAGGATTGGTAGCGATATGGAAGATTAGTCGTGATTGATCCGTACGGGTGGGTACGGTAGTTCTGTGAACCCGGCGGATCGCCCCGACCGGTCCCGTACCAGCGGCGGAAGAGCAGAGTCCGTTCACCGGTCACGCCGGAGGCGCAAGTTGAATAATCCCTCGCGCGGGGGATCTCCTACGCCGAACGAGCGAGGAATTTTGATCAGGCCGCCGGGCGTGTCGCGGAAGGGAGTTGATCAACTCGTCTGGGCAGGGGGCACGGTGACCCGCCGGGCCCGCCGCTCCCCGTCCAACACGCGGAGCGCCCGCGCCAAGGTGGCGGCGTGGATCTGCCCTTCACCGCGCTCGTGCATCAACGCGAGTGCGTTCCGCAGGCCGACGGCCCGAGAGGCGAGTGCCTGCGCCGCGCGCAGCGCGCCGTAGGTGTCGCTGCCGTGGGCGGGGTTGATCCGCCCCAACTGGTCGAGCACTTCCAGGTAACAGTCGATGAACTCGCCCTCGGCGCGCGTCAGTGCGGGCAACGGCGGGAACTCCGGTGGCTGCATCGGGTGTTCACCTCGCACCGTTCGGCGGGAGCGAGGTCTTGCGGTTCTCCAGTACGTGGTCCACCAGGCCGTACGCCTTGGCGCCCGGGGCGTCGAGGATGAGATCGCGCTCGATGTCCGCGGCGATCCGCTCGGCAGCTCGGCCGGTGTGACGGGCCAGCAGGAGGGTGAGCTGCTCACGGACGCGGATCAGTTCCCGTGCCTCGATCTCGAGATCGGACGGCTGGCCCTGCAGCGGCTCGGGAAGCGCGGGCTGCTGCACGACGACCCTGGCCCCGGGGAGGGCGTGCCGCCGGCCGGGGGCACCCGCGGCGAGCAGCAGGGCCGCGCTGGAACCGGCCTGTCCGAGGCAGAAGGTCTCCATCTCGCAGGTGAGGTACTCCATCGTGTCGTAGATCGCTGCCATGGCGTCGAACGAGCCGCCGGGGGAGTTGATGTAGAGGGAGATGGGGCGGTCGGGTGCCGCGTGTTCCAGGTACATGAACTGCGCGATCAGGTCGGTGGCGGCGGTGTCGTCGACCGGGGTGCCGAGGAAGACGATCCGTTCGGCGAGCAGCTTCGAGTACGGGTCGAGGGTGCGGGTCCCGTCGGTCGTGCGCTCGGTGAACTCGGGCAGTACGTAACGGGCGGCAGGGCGGAACATGATGAAGCCTCTCCTCCGGTGTCTGCGTCTGCGTGCGGCCTGCATCAGCGTCTGTAAAAAATGTACAGGACGTACAGAAGGTTATGATGGGGACTATGGCCTACGAGATTCCGGTGACGCAAGCCCGAGCTGAGCTCGCCGAACTGATCAACCGCGTCGTCTACGGCGGCGAGCGAGTCGTGGTGACCCGGCACGGCAAGCCGCTGGTGGCGCTCGTTTCGGCCGCTGACCTGGAGCGACTCGAGAACGAAGAAGCGGCTGCCGAGGAACAGGTGATCAGCTCGGTCTCCTCGATCGGCTCCGCCGCGTCCGCTCCGGGCGAACGGCGGCGCTTCGGCATCGCGGCGGAACACCGGGGCGGACCGACCCGGGCAACTGACGGCCTGTGACCCCGCGGTGAGGTCGCCGGACGCCCGTCGGGTACCCCCGGCCCCGGCGGTGTCACCGCGCGGCCCGGCCCGGCCGCGCCCCGGTGACGCAGCGACTCCGTGACCCGTAAAGCAAGAGCGCCGCGCACCCCCGTCCGCTACAGGCGGGGGTGCACGGCTGCTCGGGAGGGGCGCTCAGCCCGCCAGGGCCGGCTCCGGGGCGCCGGATGCGGGGGCCGCTGTCGTGGGTGTCCGGCGTCGGCCCCCGACGAGGACCGCGGTCAGTCCGGCCGCCGCCCACAGGCCGAGTGTCAGCGCCGCGCCGCCTGCCGCACTGCCGTCGAAGAAGGCGACCGACCGCAACAGCGACCCGCCCGCCCCCGGTGGCAGCAACTGCCCGACGGCGCCGAGCGGCTGAGGCAGCAGCTCGGGTGCGCTGGTGATGCCGGAGAACGGGTTGCCCAGCAGCACCATCAGCAGGGCGCCGAGCCCGACCCCGGACAGGCCGATCAGTGCGGCAAGCCCGGCCACGGTCGCGCCGATGGCCAGCACGGTGAGCCCGAGCGCCCCGGCCTCGGTCCACCAGTCGCCCGTGATCGCCCCGAGCCAGCTGCCCGTGAGGGCTGCGGCGGCGATCCCGACGAGCGCGGCGACGCCGATCAGTGCCCCGGCGGCCCGGCCGCCGCGCAGCCTCAGCATCGTGACGGCGGATCCGGCGGCGACACCCGCGATCGCCAGCGGCAGGATGCTCGCGCCGAGCGCGCTGCCGCGCGGATCCCCGGCAGGAGCCGCCACGACATCGGTGACCCGCACCTGGCTGCCGGCCAAGGCCCGGGCGGTGACGGCCTCGCGGAGCAGCTGGGCCACCATCGGGCTCGCCGCCGAGGCGGTCAGCAGCTGCGGCCCCTTCGGTGTGATCACGACCGCGCCGTATACGACCCGGTCCTCGATGGCGGCGCGGGCTTCGGCCCCGTCATCGAAGCGGTGGATCTCGAAGGCGTCCCGGTGCTGCTCGAGCTGCTGCTGGAGCCGGTCGGCGGCCGGTGCGGAGCCCGCGATGCCCAGAGGGAGGTTCCGTGGTGCGATCCGGGCGGCGGGCCAGGCGAAGGCCCAGAGCGCGATGGTCACCACCACGGGGATCAGGAGGACGACCGCCACCATGCGGCGGTTCGGAGTGGTGGACATGGAGGGCCTCGATTCAAAGAGAAGGATCGTTCGTTTTATGGGCGGCCACACTGTCCTCCGGTGCGGCGTCTTGTCAAGAAAGAACGTTCGTTTTAGATTGGGGCCATGGCTCGCGTATCCCAGGCACACCTCGACGCCCGCCGTCGGCAGATCCTCGACGGTGCCGCA
Organism: Streptomyces sp. NBC_01717; assembly: GCF_036248255.1. Lineage (NCBI taxonomy): Bacteria > Bacillati > Actinomycetota > Actinomycetes > Kitasatosporales > Streptomycetaceae > Streptomyces > Streptomyces sp. NBC_01717. The sequence goes on from NZ_CP109178.1 coordinate 7,786,676, forward strand.
CGCTGCTTCGCGCGGAACGGCTTCCACGGCACCTCCATGCAGGACGTGCTGCACGAGGTCGGGCTCTCGGCGGGTGCGGTCTACCGCTACTTCAGCGGCAAGGACGACCTGATCGCGGCCATCGCCGGAGAGGCGGTCGGCGGTGTCCGGCAGGCGTTCGAGGAGGCGGCCCGGGTCGGTCCGCCACCCGCCCCCGATGTCCTGATCGGCCGCGTGACGCGGACGCTGTTCAGCGGCGAGACCCACGGAATGGACCGACGGGCCTACGCCGGGCTGATCGTGCAGGTGTGGTCCGAGACCCTGCGCAGCGAGCGGCTCGCCGCCACCCTCGGCGAGGCGTACGGAGGGCTGCGACTGGCCTGGGCCGAGCTGGTCGAGGTCTACCGCGAGGCCGGCATTCTGACCGCCGACGTGCCGTCCGATCATGTGGCCCGCACCCTGATCGCCACCGCCCAGGGATTCATCGTGCAGTTGGCCATGTTCGGGGACACCGCGCCCGAGGTGCTGGAGAACGGCCTGCGCGGCCTGATGTCCATGGACCTGCAAAAGATCAGTTAACGCGCCGGAAAAACTTCCGTCCTAACGTGCAATACCTCGGCGTGAGACACCGGTTCTGAGTTCAACAGTCTGTTGAGCGCAGTTAATGTCTCGCTGCGCCCAGTACCGGTACTGGGCGGAAGACTGTGAGGTGGAAGCGTTGCAACTGACCCCGCACGAGCAAGAACGGCTGCTCATCCATGTGGCCGCCGACGTGGCGGAGAGGCGTCGGGCGCGTGGACTGCGGCTCAACCACCCCGAAGCGGTGGCGCTGATCACCGCGCATCTGCTGGAGGGCGCCCGCGACGGCCGTACGGTCTCCGAACTGATGGCGTCCGGGCGGAAGGTACTCACCCGCGACGACGTCATGGACGGGATCCCCGAGATGATCCACGACGTCCAGGTCGAGGCCACCTTCCCGGACGGCACCAAGCTGGTCACCGTCCATGATCCGATCGTCTGACGGGGCGCCGCCGATGATTCCCGGAGAGACCCTCCACGCGGACGGGACCGTGCCGCTCAACCCGGGCCGCCCGGTCACCCGCCTCACCGTCCTCAACGCCGCCGACCGGCCCGTCCAGGTCGGCTCGCACTACCACTTCGCCGAGGCCAACCCCGGCCTCGAATTCGACCGTCGGGCCGCCCACGGCCTGCGGCTGAACATCGCCGCCGGGACCGCGGTCCGCTTCGAGCCCGGCATCCCCGTCGACATCGAACTCGTGCCCCTCGCCGGACGGCGCATCGTCCCGGGCCTGCGCGGCGAAACCGGAGGTGCCCTCGATGGCTGAGCTCAACCGCGTCGTGTACGCCGATCTGTTCGGGCCGACCACCGGCGACCGCGTCCGGCTCGCCGACACCGATCTGCTCGTCGAGATCGAGGAGGACCGCTCCGGTGGCCCCGGACTCGCCGGCGACGAGGCGGTGTTCGGCGGTGGAAAGGTGATCCGCGAATCGATGGGGCAGGCGCGCACCACCCGGGCCGAAGGGGCTCCCGACACCGTCATCACAGGCGCCGTCATCATCGACCACTGGGGCATCGTCAAGGCGGACATCGGCATCCGCGACGGCCGGATCACCGGCATCGGCAAGGCCGGCAACCCGGACACGATGGACGGCGTCCACCCCGACCTCGTCATCGGCCCGGAGACCGAAATCATCGCGGGCAACGGCAAGTTCGTGACGGCGGGCGCTGTCGACGCACACGTCCACTTCATCTCGCCGACCATCGTCGACCAGGCGCTCTCCGCCGGTGTCACCACGCTCGTCGGCGGCGGCACCGGCCCGGCCGAGGGTACGAAGGCCACCACGGTCACGCCGGGCGCCTGGCATCTCGCCCGGATGTTCGAGTCACTGGAGTCCTACCCCGTCAACATCGGACTGCTCGGCAAGGGCAACACGATGTCCGGCGACGCTCTGTGGGCCCAACTGCGCGGTGGGGCCCTCGGATTCAAGATCCATGAGGACTGGGGTGCCACGCCCGCCGTCATCGACGCCTGTCTGAACGTGTGCGACGAGAGCGGCGCTCAGCTCGCCATCCACACGGACACCCTCAACGAGGCCGGCTTCGTGGGCGACACCCTCGCCGCGATCGCCGGCCGCTCCATCCACGCGTACCACACCGAAGGTGCCGGCGGCGGGCACGCGCCGGACATCATCACCGTGGTCTCGGAGCCGTACATCCTGCCCAGCTCCACCAACCCCACCCGGCCGCACACCGTCAACACCATCGAGGAGCACCTCGACATGCTGATGGTCTGCCACCACCTCAACCCGGCCGTCCCGGAGGACCTGGCGTTCGCCGAGTCGCGGATCCGGCCGTCCACCATCGCCGCCGAGGACGTCCTCCACGACCTCGGAGCGATCTCGATCATCTCCTCCGACTCCCAGGCGATGGGCCGCGTCGGCGAGGTCGTCCTGCGCACCTGGCAGACCGCCCATGTGATGAAGAAGCGCCGCGGCCCCCTGCCCGGCGACGGGCGGGCCGACAACCACCGGGTGCGTCGCTATGTCGCCAAATACACCATCAATCCGGCCGTCGCCCAGGGGCTCGACCAGGAGATCGGTTCCGTCGAGACAGGCAAACTCGCGGACCTGGTGCTGTGGGACCCGGCCTTCTTCGGCGTCAAGCCGCAGACCGTCATCAAGGGCGGACAGATCGCATACGCGCAGATGGGCGACGCCAACGCGTCCATCCCCACCCCGCAGCCGGTGATGCCCCGGCCGATGTTCGGCGCACTCGGCCGGGCACCCGCCGCCAACTCGCTCAACTTCGTGGCGAGCGCGGCCATCGAGGACCGGCTGCCGGAACGCCTCGGACTCGGCAAACGCTTCGTGCCGATCACCAGCACCCGGGGGGTCACCAAGGCGGACATGCGGGAGAACGACGCGCTGCCGCGGGTCCAGGTCGACCCGGACAGCTTCGCCGTGACCATCGACGGCGAACCGGTCGAACCCGCGCCGGCCGCCGAACTCCCCATGGCCCAGCGTTACTTCCTCTTCTGAGACAGGCCATGTGATGAGCCGCGCAGCACTGCTCGTCCTCGCCGACGGCCGGTTCCCCGCCGGGGGTCATGCCCACTCCGGTGGCGCCGAACCGGCCGTCGAGGCAGGACGCATCCGTAACGCCGAGGACCTCGCAGCCTTCTGCCGGGGCCGCCTGCACACCACCGGCCTCACCTCCGCCGCGCTCGCCGCGGCGGCCGCCCACGGCCTCGACCCGCTCGCACTCGACGAGGCCGCCGACGCCCGCACCCCGTCACCCGCACTGCGGGCGGTCGCGCGCAAGCTCGGCCGTCAGCTGATGCGGGCCGCCCGTGCCACCTGGCCCAGTCCCGAACTGGCCGCACTCGCGGCGGCCCGTCCGCGCGGCGCCCACCAACCCGTCGTGCTCGGCCTCACCGCACGCGCGGCGGGTCTCGGACCCGAGGACGCCGCGCACTGCGTGGCGTACGAGACGGTCAGCGGACCGGCCACCGCGGCGGTCCGCCTGCTGTCCCTGAACCCCTTCGAGGCCACCGCCGTCCTCGCCCGCCTCGCGCCCGAACTCGACCGGGTCGCCGAACAGGCCGCCGCCGCCGTTCACCACGGCATCGACGCGCTGCCCGCCGCCTCCGCGCCTCTGCTCGACGTCACCGCCGAAGCGCACGCCGCCTGGCCGGTCCGCCTGTTCGCCTCATAGGTCCACCCGCACCACACCCCTCAGGAGTCGCACCCCATGCACCTCGACCACTCCCACGACGGCCCGGCCGCCATCAGTGCCGACGCCGCACGCGCCGACGGCACCCGTCGCGCCCTGCGCATCGGACTCGGCGGCCCGGTCGGCTCCGGCAAGACGGCGACCGTCGCAGCGCTCTGCCGCACGCTGCGCGACCAGCTGTCCATCGCCGTCGTCACCAATGACATCTACACCCGCGAGGACGCCGCGTTCCTGCTGCGCAACGCCGTGCTGCCGCCCGAGCGCATCCAGGCCGTCGAGACCGGGGCCTGCCCGCACACCGCCATCCGCGACGACATCTCCGCCAACCTCGAAGCCGTCGAGGACCTGGAGGACACCGTCGGCCCGCTCGATCTGATCCTCGTCGAGTCCGGCGGCGACAACCTCACCGCCACCTTCTCCAAAGGCCTGGTCGATGCCCAGATCTTCGTCATCGATGTGGCGGGCGGTGACGACATCCCGCGCAAGGGCGGCCCCGGTGTCACCACCTCCGACCTCCTCGTGATCAACAAGACCGACCTCGCCCCGTACGTCGGCTCCGATCTGGACCGGATGGCCCGGGACGCCGCGGAGCAGCGCGGCGCGCTCCCCGTCGTCCTCACCTCCCTCACCTCCGGCGAGGGCGTCAGGCCCGTCGCGGACTGGGTACGGGCGCAGCTCGCCGCCTGGACCGCATGAGCGTCCACGCGACCGCCCGGATCACCGCCGTCCCCGACGGCCGTGGCGCCACGGCTCTCCCCGTCCTCGAGAGCGACGGGCCGCTCGCCCTGCGCCGGACCAGGGCCACCGTCGCCCCGTGCGCCCGGGTCACCGTCGTCGGCGCGATGAGCGCACCGCTGGGCGGCGACCGGCTCGCCATCGAGGCGCGGGTCGAGGACGGCGCCCGGCTCACCGTGGACTCAGCGGCGGCGACCGTGGCGCTGCCCGGTCCCGGACCGGATGTCCGACCCGCCACATACGACATCGAGTTGAAGGTGGGGGAGGGGGCGGAGCTCAACTGGCTTCCGGAGCAGCTCATCTCGGCGTGCGGAAGCGATCTGCGCATGACCACCAGGGCCGAACTCGCCGAGACCGCGAGGCTGGTGCTTCGGGAGGAACAGATCCTCGGACGCCACGGCGAGACCACCGGCACTCTCATCAGCCGCCTCACCGTCCACCGCGCCGGGCGCCCGCTTCTCGATCAGCAGGTGGCGTACGGACCGGGGGCGCCCGGCGGCTGGGACGGCGGCGCCGTGCTCGGCGGACATCGAGCGGTCGGCCAGCTCCTCGTCGTGGATCCGGCATTCGCCGACAAGTGCCCCGATACGAGGCTGCTGGGACCGACCGCCGTTCTCACCCGGCTGGTCGGCCCCGCGGTACTGGTGACCGCCGTGGCCCCCGACGCACGACTGTTGCGCAGCGTCCTCGACGGTGCGCTGGACGAGGTGCTGGCCGGCTGACGCGGTTGCGCACCGCTCAGCGGGACACGGGTGTCCGGTTATCGATTCGGTAAAGAAGTGCGTGTACGCCCTGTTCTCAGGAACCTCACAGGCGACAGGATCCGCGGGAGGTCTCGATGTGAACTGCGCTGCTTATCGCGGCGCTTCAGACAATGGGGGAGGTTCCACTTGAGACGCACAGCAGTGCTCGGCTCGGCCGGCACTCTGATCGCGGGCACGCTCATAGCGGGCGCGATAGCCGCACCGACGGCCACAGCCGACAGCCGCCACCACAGTGGTTCGGAGGCGCGCGGCGTCCAGATCGCCGCCGCACGTGCGGCCCACACCGGAATCGACTGGAAGGACTGCCCGGCGGACTGGGCCCTGTCCACTCCGATTCAGTGCGGCTGGGTGACCGTACCGCTCGACTACGCCAAGCCCCACGGCAAGCAGATCAAGCTCGCCGTCGACCGGCACGTCAGCACCGGTACGAAGGCGGAGCGGCAGGGCGCGCTGCTCTACAACCCGGGCGGCCCCGGCGGCTCCGGGCTGCGGTTCCCCACTCGGATCACCAACAAGAACCCGCTGTGGACGAAGGCCGCGAAGGCGTACGACTTCGTCGGCTTCGACCCCCGCGGTGTCGGCCACTCGGCGCCGATCTCCTGCGTCGACCCGCAGGAGTTCGTGAAGGCCCCGAAGGCCGACCCGGTACCCGACAGCGAGGCCGACAAGCGCGCCCAGCGGAAGCTCGCCGCCGAGTACGCGGACGGCTGCGCCGAGCGCAGCGGCGACATGCTGCCCCACATGACGACGCCGAACACCGCACGCGACCTGGATGTCATCCGCGCCGCGCTCGGTGAGAAGAAGCTCAACTTCCTGGGCGTCTCCTACGGCACCTACCTGGGGGCGGTCTACGGCACGCTGTTCCCGGACCACGTCCGGCGCATGATCGTCGACAGCGTGGTCAACCCGGCGAAGGACAACATCTGGTACGAGGCCAACCTCAACCAGGACATCGCCTTCCAGCAGCGCTGGGAGGACTGGACGGCGTGGGTGGCCAAGAACGACGCGGCCTTCCACATCGGCACCACGCCTGCCCAGGTCGAGCAGGAGTGGCTGAAGCTGCGCGCTTCGGCCAAGAAGAGCCCGATCGGCGGCGTCGTCGGACCCGCCGAACTCATCGGCTTCTTCCAGAACGCGCCGTACTACGACTCCACCTGGGTGCTCGTCGCCCAGACCTGGAGTGACTACCGGGCGGGCGACACCCAGGCGCTGGTCGACGCCGCGGGCCCCGACATGTCGGATCTCGCGGGGAACGCCTCCTCGGAGAACGGCAACGCCGTGTACACGGCTGTCGAGTGCGCGGACGCCAAGTGGCCCACCAGCTGGCAGAAGTGGGACCGCGACAACACCCGGCTGCACAAGGACTACCCGTTCATGACCTGGGCCAACGCCTGGATGAACCTGCCCTGTGCGACCTGGTCGGCCAAGCAGCAGACCCCGCTGGAGGTCAAGACCGGCAAGGGCCTGCCGCCGGTGCTGATCGTGCAGTCCACGCGTGACGCCGCCACTCCGTACGAGGGCGCCGTCGAGTTGCACAAGCGCTTCAAGGGCTCGCGTCTGATCACCGAGAAGGACGCCGGCTCGCACGGCGTCACGGGCCTGGTCAACCCCTGCATCAACGACCGGGTGGACAACTACCTGCTCACCGGGCAGACCGACCGGCAGGACGTGACGTGCGCCCCGCACGCCACCCCGAAGCCGTAACCGGCTGAGCGAGGGGATGGGCGGCCGGAGGATCATCACCGGCCGCCCGTCCCCCCGTACGGTCCCGCATGCCGCCCCCGGCCCTACCGCGCCGACGGTTCCCGGTCGTACCGCTCCAGCCAGACGTCCTCCGCCTCGTAGTTGAAGAGTCCCTCGCCGTACGCCCGCAGCATCGCCGAGAAGGCGTCCCGCCAGTCCCGGCCGTCCAGCTGCCCGACGAGCCACTCGACGGTCTCCGGCAGCGACTCCACGTAACCCGTCACCGGCCGGTAGCCGAGTTCCTTCCCGGCGGCCGTCATGTCGTACACGATGGGATGCGCACTGCTCCACGGCGTATCGCCGACGTCGCCCACCGGCGGCGCTCCGTCCACCAGCACCGTCTCCGTCTCCCGGCCGAGCACCCCGTCGACGGCCGACGCGATCTCCGCGACCGTCGGCGCCTGAGGATCAGCCGCGTTGAGCACCCTCGACCCGGGCTGCCCGGCGGCGAGCCGGATCAGTTCGGCCACGTTGGACACGTGGACCGGATGGAAGCGGCTCGTGCCGTTGTACGCGAGCACCCGTCGTCCGCGCCCGTCCAGCAGCCGCTTCACGAAATACAGCTCGCGCGGCGAGCGGCAGTGCGGGCCATGGATCGCACTGGCCCGCAGCAGCGTCACCGGCAGGGCGTCACCCGCCGCCAGCAGATCCTGCTCCAGCCGCACTTTCCGGGTGCTGTAGGTGGCATCGCCTGGTGCCACCGTGGCCTGCGTCTCCGGGATCGGCACCGGGTACCGCGGGGCGCCGTCGGGCTCGCCCTGGGTGTCGAAGCTGCGGCCGCGATCGTCCTCGTACACCGCACCGCTGGAGATGACGACCGCCGAACCTGTCCGGCCGGCGAGCCCGGACAGCTGCCGGGCGTGCTGCTCGCCGTACGCCACCATGTCGACGAGTACGTCACAACTGTCGCCCAGCGCCGCGGCGAGCGCGCCCTCCTCGTCCCGGTCGAGAGCCGTCGTCCGTACACCGTCGGCCCATTGCTCGTCCCGCCCACCCCCGCGCGAGGCCGCCGTCACCTCCCAGCCGTCCTCGACGAGCGCCCGCACCGCGGCCCGCCCGATCTGTCCCGTCGCTCCAAGAATCCATGCGTGTCCTTTGCCCATGGGAGGAACGCTAGGCGGAGGCGGCCCGGTCGGGCCATGCGAGTTCGCCGATCGCGGATTCGCGGTCAGCGTCGTAGTCTCGGGAACTTCTTCGTCTGTTCGGCCTGCCCGGCCTTCACCTTGGCCGCGTACTCGTCGACGTACTCCTGACCGGAGAGCCCGAGGATCGCGTACATGATCTCGTCGGTGACCGCCCGGATCGCCGCCTTCTGATTCTCCATCCCGGCGTAGCGGGAGAATTCCAACGGCTCACCGAAGCGGATGGTGACCCGCTTGATCCGCGGGACGACCTTGCCGGGAGGCTGGATCTCGAACGTACCGACCATCGCGCACGGCACCACCGGCACCTGCGCCTTGATCGCCATCACCGCGACGCCGACCTTGCCCTTGTAGAGCCGGCCGTCGTGCGAACGGGTCCCTTCCGGATAGATCCCGAGCAGCTCGCCCTTGTTCAGCACCCCGAGGCCTTCCCGGATCGCGGCCTGCCCCGCTTCCTTGCCGGACCTGTCCACCGGGATCTGCCCGGCGCTGTGGAAGAACGCGGCGGTCAGTCGCCCCTTCAGTCCCGGGCCGGTGAAGTACTCCGCCTTGGCGAGGAACGTGATGCGCCGCTTGATGATCGCGGGCATCAGGAAATGGTCGGAGAACGACAGATGGTTGCCGGCGACGATCGCCGCGCCCTCCTCGGGAATGTGCTCCAGCCCCTCGATCCTGGGGCGGAACAGCAACCGCAGCAACGGCCCCAGAATGACGTATTTGAGCACGTAATAGAACACGGGGCGGCTCCTAGCTCTGCCGGATCAGCTCCAGGGCTGCATTCTGCCAGGTCAGCGAAGATCTCAAGGAGGACAGCCTATGTGCAGCCGGCGTCACATGTAACCGTCTTCGGCCGGTCGATGCCGACCCTCTGCCGACTTCACTGACAAGGTGTCAGCTCGGCGTCGCGCGGGAGTCGGTGCGGGCCGGGTGCGGTCCGACGAGGGAGATCAGGCCGCCAGGCAGTCGCACCGGTCACGTGCGTGGCGCAGGATGTTCAAGTGCCCGATGCGGCAAAGGTCGTAGCCGCCCGGCGCGTAGCCCACGCGATACGCCTTGCTCGATGGCACAGATACCCCCCGCGATCGATGATGTCTCCCTGTGCGCACTCCTTTGCGGGGATGTGCGGACTTTGACGATAGCGTCCATGCTCGGTGCAGGAAGGGTGAACAATTGGGGTGCGTCCTGGTTCACTGCCGAGCAGTGCGTGGGACCGGGGGTCCCGTAAGGCGCGAACACACAGGGGAGGCCGCCGAGGCGGCCGGGGGGAAGGTTTCGTCGCGTGACACATACCCACGACGAGCGTCGTGACCGGAGCGGTACGGGGGTCGCCGGTCCGGTGGGGCCCGTACCGGTGCAGCGCACCAACGAGCCGGACATCGACGGACACACCGGCAAGGAGAGCGAAGTCGGGCCCTCCGGACGCAGGTTGCTCCTGGTATCCACCAACTACGCGCCCGAGCACACCGGCATCGGCCCGTATGCCACCGGTATCGCCGAGCACTGGGCGCGCCGCGGCCACGACACCCATGTCCTCGCCGGGCTCCCGCACTACCCGTCCTGGCGCCTCGACCCCGCCTACCGCACGGTGTGGCGGGCCACCGAGCAGCGTGCCGGAGTCACCGTGCACCGCAGGCGGCACAGCGTGCCACCGCGCCAGAGCGCCCTGCGCAGAGCTCTGTTCGAGAGCTCGATACTCGCCCACGGCCTGGTCGCGCCGCCCCGTACCGGCCGCCTCGACGCCGTACTCGCCCAACTGCCCAGCCTCGCCGGGGGTGTGCTCGGCGCCCGCGTCGCCGCCCGGCACCGGGCACCGTACGTGCCGGTCGTGCAGGACCTCATGGGGGCCGCCGCCGCGCAGTCGGGCATCCGGGGCGGTGGCCGCGCCGCCGAGCTGGCCGAGCGCGCGGAGTCCTGGGTGCTGCGGCGTGCCACGCTGGTCGGCGTCATCCACGAGACGTTCGTCGAGCGGGTGCGGGCCATGGGTGTTGACCCCGGACGCATACGCCTGGTGCCCAACTGGTCCCACATACAAGCACCTTCGGCGCCACGAGACCGTACCCGCGAGCGGCTCGGCTGGCGGCCGGAGCAGACCGTGGTCCTGCACTCCGGGAACATGGGCCTCAAGCAGGGCCTGGAGGTGCTGGTGGACGCCGCCCGCCGCGACCCGGCCACCCGGATCGTCCTGATGGGCGACGGCAACCAGCGCGAGCACCTCGCCGCACTCGCCGAGGGGCTGCCCAACCTGGAGTTCCTGCCGTCGGTGGACGACGCCGACTTCCCGGACGTCCTGGCCGCCGCCGACGTCCTCGCCGTGACCCAGCGCGCCTCTGTCATCGACATGAGCGTCCCCTCCAAGCTCACCTCCTACTTCGCGGCCGGCCGCCCGGTGGTCGCCTCGGTCGCTGCCGAAGGCGGTACGGCCCGCGAAGCGCTGCGATCCGGTGCCGGAATGCTTGTGGAACCGGAGAATCCTGATCAGTTCCTGTCAGCGGTGCGTAGACTCGCCGAAGATCCGAAGATGGCGGACGAGTTGGGCGCGGCGGGTCCGCGCCATGTAGCGGCCCATCTGTCACGGGAGGCGGGTCTCGCGCGCATCGACGCGCTGATCGACGAGGCAATGGGGGGACTTGGAAGGTGAACGAGACACACGTTCCCGTCCGGGGGGAGGACGAGCCGGAGCAGTTGCGTGAGCAGTTCCGCCAACTGCTGCGCTACCGGTGGCTGATAGGCGGCGGTGTCGGCATCGGACTGCTGGCCGGCGCCTGGCTCGGCGTCACCGGCGCCGACAGCTACGCCGCCACCACCGACATCGTGCTCCGCGCCCCCACCAGCGACCCCTTCGCGCCGACGCTCTCCAGCGACAAGGCGCTCAACATGGGGTCCGAGCGGCAGACGGCCCTCAGCCGCTCGGTCGCGCAAGGCGCCGCGAAGCAGCTCAAGATGAGCGCGGACGAGGTGGACCAGCTCCAGAGCGGGCTCCAGGTCACCAACCCGCCGCAGACCCTCGTGCTGCACTTCACGTACAACGCGTCCGACCCGAAGGAGGCGGCGCGCCGCGCCAACGCCCTCACCGCGTCGTACATCGACATGCGCAAGGACCAGTGGGAGTCCGTCCGCGACTCGATGCTCAAGAGCCTGCAGGACCAGCTCAATCCGGTCGCCAAGCAGAACGACGAGCTCTCCCGGCAGATCAAGCAGCTTCCCGACGGATCCGCCGCGGACTCCGCCTACGCGGTGCAGGCCAACCTGCTCAACCGCATCACAGACCTCCGCAGCAAGATCACCAGCCTGAAGGCGCTCGACATGACGCCCGGCAACGTGATCCGCAACGCCACGGTCCCCCTGTCGTCCGACGGGCCGGGCCTGCCGCTGTCGCTCGGCCTCGGCGGCCTCGTCGGCGTCGGTCTCGGCCTGCTCGGCGCCTGGGTGCGGCTCGTCTTCGACCCGGCGCCTCGCTCGGCCGGTGACGTCGCCCGCGCCGTCCGCGGTCCTGTCCTCGGCGCGCTGCCCCGCGGCTCGGCGGGAACCCTGGTGGTCGGCCACACCGACTCCCGGGCAGCCGAGGAGTACCGCTCGATCGCCTTCCGCCTCGCCTACGACGAGCGCTTCGCCGACCGGCGCCGACTGCTCGTCGTCGCCCCGCGCGGCTCCATGGAGTCGAGTGTCGCCGTCGCGGTCAACCTCGCCGCCTCGTTCGCCGAGACCGGAAAAAACGTCCTGCTGGTGGAGGCCGACCTGCGCACCCCGTCGCTCACCGAGCGGCTCGACGTGTCCGCCGCCTCCCGGCCCCGCTGGAGCCGTACCGGCGAGCACGCCGAGGGCGAGTGGCCGAGCCGAGGCCAACTCCTCGTCGACGCGGGCGAGTCGGGGGCCTTCGGGCTCGTCCCCGGCGAACGCGTGCGCAACGTACCGCGCGCGCTGACCTCCGCCCGGACCACCCGGCTGATCGCCGAGGCCGACGATCCGGACGCCACCGTCGTGGTCGTGGCCCCGCCCGTCCTCGCGTACGCCGACGCCCTAGCGCTCGTCGACCGGGTCGACGGCGCGCTCATCGTCTGCGACCCGCGGACCGTGCACCGCGCCGACCTGATGCGTATCCGCGAACTGATCGTCGGTGCCGGCGGTACCGTCCTCGGCGCGGTGACGCACACCGACTCCAAGAGGGCCCGGACGCGCGCCGCCCGCCGTGGCAGCCGACGCCGGGCGCCCAAGAGCCAGCCGGCCCCCACTCCCGAGCCGAGCAACACCCCCGAACCCGAGCGGCACTTCGACGGCGACGGCAGCGACACGGTCGCGCTGCGCACCGTCCGCTCCGGGGACCGGTGACCGCCCCGGAGGAAGAGCCGCCGTCCGAGAAGCCGTCCGACCCGCCTCGCACCCCGCGGCGGTCGGCGGCCGCCCTCGCCTCGGTGCTCGACCAGGCGGCGTCCAGCCTCACCAACATCGCCGTGCTGGTGATCGCCGCCCGCGTCTCCACCGCGCACGGCTTCGCCTCCTTCTCGATGGTGTACCTCACCTTCACGGTGCTGCTCGGCCTCAACATGGCGTACGTCGGCCAGGCCGTCGTCCTCACCCGGGGCGACACCGCCGCCACCGGCGCCGCCTGCCGGTCCGCGATCGCCTTCACCTCCCTCGCCTCCACCGTCGTCGGGGTCCTGCTCGCCGCCGTCGGCGCGGTCACCGGCGCCGTCACCGGCAACTGGGCCGGACCCGGCGGAGCCTTCCTCGCCCTCGGGCTCGTGCTGCCCCTGGTCCTCGTGCAGGACGGGCTGCGGTACGCGTTCTCCACCCTGCGGCGCCCCGGCCTGGCCCTGGCCGCCGACGCCCTGCGTCTGGTGTGCGTGGTGCCCGCGCTGCTCCTCCAGCCGCGGCACGCCGCGCCCGGACTCCTCGTGGCGGTGTGGGGCGTGTCGGCCGTCCCGGCGCTGCTGCTCGGCCTGAGCCTGCTGTGGCCCCATGTCCGCGGCGCGCGGGCGGACCTGCGGCCCTACCTGCGCCGGGGCCACCTCGGACAGCGCTTCGTCGTGGAGTTCGCCGTCGGCAACGCCTCCAGCCAGCTCGCCGTGCTCGGCCTCGGCCTGTTCGCCGCCCCGCTCGCGGTCGGCGCCCTGCGCGGCGCCACCACGCTCTTTGGGCCGCTCAACGTCCTGTTCAACTCGGTCAACGCCTTCGGGCCGCCGCTGCTCAACCGGCTCGGCGGCCGACGTGCCACCACCCGCGCCGCTGTGCTGCTCGGACTCGTGCTCAGCGCCGTCGGCCTCGCCTGGGGGCTCGTGCTGTACGCCCTTCCCGACCACGTCGGACGCCAACTCCTCGGCGCCACCTGGCAGTCGGCCGCCGCTCTGTTGCCCGCCTCGGGCGCCCAGTACGCGGTGATGGGCCTGGGCACCTGCGCCCTCGTGACCCTACGCGTGCTCAGGCCGCGCGCCACCCTGTCGGTGCAGGTGGTGTTCTCGCTGCTCTCGGTCGTCCTCATGCTCGCCGGATACCTGCTGACCGGCTCGGCGCTCGGAGCGGCCTGGGGTCTGGCCGCGGGCTCCGCACTGAAGGCGGTGGCGGCCTGGACCCGGGTCGCGCGCCTGCGGGCGGAGGAGACGAACCCGACGGCGGCGGTACCGGCGGTACCGGCGAACTGAGCGTCATCGCGTGGGGGAGCGGAGCGCACGGCGCGCGGCCGCTCCCCAGGGCCCCGGTCCTCCGGTCAGCGCAGCCCCGGCGCCCGGTCCTGGCGGAACGTGGTGATCAGGGCGATGCAGAACGCCGCGATGGCCACGCGCCCTGATGCCTGGAGCAGGGGGCCCCTCAGCAGGATGAACGAGTAGCCGGCGACCAGCGGGACGGCCAGGGCGATCAGGTTTCCCGGCCGGGCACTGCGCACCGCGCGGCGGGCGTAGCGCCGGTCGACCCGTGCCGCCGCGTATCCCATCGCCACGAACCCCGCCACCATCCCGACCGGGCCGAAGTCGATCCACAACTCGGCCCACACCGGCGACGAGAGGTTCGTGTTCGTCGCGCCCATCCACTGGCCGACCATGACCCCGGTGTCCATCGGCTTGTCGGGCCACACCGAGCGGGGGACCGCGAACAGCAGCGAGCCGGCCATCTGGCGGCCGAAGGTGTGGCCGCTGCCCGACCGGACGTAAGTGATGGTGTTGGCGAACATGCCGACCTGGTCGTAGTCCTTGAGTGCCAGCGGCTCCAGCGGCGAAGTAGTCTGCACCGGGCGGTAGTTGGCGTCGTCGTAGCGGAAGCGGTCCGCGAACGGGAAGACGACCAGCGCCACGATCACGCCCAGGCTGAGCGCGACCCGGTAGAAGGCCGCGCTCACCGGGAAGACGGTGAACAGCAGTGAGAAGAGGACGGTGAGGAACCAGAAACGAGGGTTGGAGATCGGGTTGTTGACCACCGCGTTCAGCACGGCGAGCGCCCCCCAGACCGCGATGATCAGCACGGAACGGCGGGCCCGTCGCGAGGTCACCAGCCAGCGCGTGTACGCCAGCCAGGCGATGAGGGCGGGCACGGTGCCGAAGCCGCGCACGATGGCCTGCCCGGCCTGCGAGTCCGCCTGGGAGAGGCCGACCTCCTGGACACTGCTGATGATCTCCTGGCGGCTCGTGAAGAAGACCGCGGGACCGCCCAGCTTGACGACGAGGAGCGCCGAGCCGAGGAAGGCGAGGAGGGTCAGCAGGTACAGGCGGCGGCGGTGCACCAGCGCCGGCCGCAGTCTGTCCTCCCGCTTCCGCTCGGGCCGCTGGCGTGCCAGCAGGGTGCCGATGTCGAAGGCGACACAGCCGATCAGGACGAGCGCGACCGCCTCCGTCAGATCGGAGCGCGCACCCACCACCGGGGTCGGCGTACGGCCGAGCACGGCCTGCGCGAGCGGTGCCACGCCCATCGCCATGTAGACGAACAGCCAGAACGAACCGGCGAGCAACTTGCGCCGGCTGGAGAGGGTCATCGCCGAGAGCCGGATGCCGGCGTACATGGTGAGCGCGAGCTGGAGCCACAGCGCCGAGTCGTGCAGACCGGTGCCGGGCTGGACCAGCACGAACAACGGCAGGAACACCGCGAAACCGAGGACGAGCGGCACCGACAACGCGCGGGAGAGGACCGTGCGCGGCCGGAAGGGCGGCACCGCCACCTGCCAGCCCCGCTCCGGTGACCCGGGCGTACTGGTCGTGCCCCGGTCCATCTGCTGCGTCATGGCGCCCCCGCCCCCAAAGAGATCCCCGGCGCAGTCTAACGAGCCCTGGCCTGCGGTGAACGGTCAGCTACTAGAGTGTGGCGAAGTCGCGTCCGGGGAGACGCTGTTGGGGGGATGGATCGATGCGTGATCTTCCGGGCTTCACACTGGCCGGATACGACAAGGGGCGCGGGATACTCGTCCAGGCGCTCTGGTTCGCGGTGATGAACACGGTCTTCATGGCGTGGTTCACCCCGGCCCGGGTCAGGACGGCACTGCTGCGGGCCTTCGGCGCCGAGATCGGCACGGGGGTGCTCATCCGGCACCGGGTGCGCGTGCTCTGGCCGTGGAAGCTGACGGTCGGCGACCACACCTGGATCGGCGAGGGGGCGTGGATCCTCAACCTGGAGCCGGTCACCCTCGGCGCCCATGTGTGCGTGTCGCAGGAGGCCCTGCTGTGCACCGGCAGCCACGACCACCGCGCCGCCGATTTCCGGTACCGCAACGCGCCGATCACCGTCGACGACGGAGCCTGGGTCGCGACCCGCGCCACCGTCCTCGCCGGGGTGAAGGTCGGCCGCTGCGCCGTCGTGGGTGCGGGCGCGGTCCTCCACAAGGACCTGCCCGAGCTGACTCTGCACGCCGCCGACAACCGGCGCCGACCCGTCGAGGAGCCGGCGTGAGAGTGCTGCACGCGGTCACCCTGCACAGCCCCACCCACGCCTTCGGCGGCCCGGTCCGGGTCGCGCTCAACCTCTGTAAGGGGCTGCGGGAACGCGGGCACGACGCCCGGCTCACCGCCCTCGCCGACGGTTTCGAGGGGCCGCTGCCCGAGGATGTGGAGGGCGTGCCCGCCCGCCTCCACCAGGCGCGCAGGATCCTGCCGTTGGGGTTCAGCGGCCTGACCTCACCGTCCCTGCTCGCCGGCGCCCAGCGTCTCGTACGGCAGGCCGACGTCGTCCATGTGCATCTGGCGCGCGACCTGGTGACCCTGCCGGTGGCGCTCGCCGCGCTGCGTGCCGGGAAGCCGCTGGTCCTCCAGACGCACGGCATGGTCGACCCGAGCGAGCGGCGCTCGGCCAGGGTTCTCGACGCGGTCGCGGTGCGGCGGGTGCTGCGCGGAGCCACCGCCGTTCTGCACCTCACCACCCGTGAACTGCGGGACCTGGAGGCCGTGGTGGGCGGGACGGGCCTCGCCCGCGCCGTCCGCCTGGTGAACGGCGTGCCCGCGCAGCCCGAGGGTCCGACACCGGAGGGACCGCCGCGTATCCTGTACGCGGCCCGGCTCCAGGCCCGTAAGCGCCCCGTCGACCTGGTGGAGGCGGCCCCCGCGATCCTGGCCCGGCACCCCGAGGCCACGTTCGTCGTGGCGGGCCCCGACGAGGGCGAACTCGCCGCGGTGCGGCGGCGGATCGACGAACTCGGACTCGCGGCGCGGGTGAGCTGCCCGGGACCGCTCGACGGGACACGCATGACCGAGGAGCTGCGCAGGGCGCACGCGTACGTCCTGCCGTCGGTGGACGAGCCGTTCCCGATGTCGGTCCTGGAGTCGATGGCCGTGGGCACGCCGGTTGTGGTGACCGACTCCAACGGCCTGGCCCGCGACGTGGACCGGGCCGGCGCCGGCCGGGTCGTGACGGGACCCGACGGCATCGCCCCGGCGGTGCTCGACCTGCTGGACCCGGCCGCCCGGCGCGCCGCGTCGGAGGCGGCCCGCAAGCTCACCGCCGAGACGTTCGCCATGGACGCGGTCCTCGGCACACTCCTCGACGTGTACGAGCGGGACAGTCCTTAGCGACAACGGTCTCGGTCGTTCGGATCGGTGCGGACCCGCGCCGATCCGAACGGCACCCGCTAGGCGGGGAGCCAGGCGTAGCAGCCCGAGGAGACGAACGTCCGGGTCCCGGACGGGATCTTCGCGGTGACCTTCTTCGGGGCGTCCGGGCCAGGGCCCGAGGCCAGCACCTTGTCGTCCGCGCCCAGTGCCTTCCAGGTGCAGCCCTCGGCGCTGGTCAGCGCACGGTAGGTGCCCGGCGCAGGCTTCTTGCGTGTGCCGTCGGCGAAGCCGGTCGCGGCCTTGTCCAGCAGCGGCTTCTGCTTCGGGCACAGCTGGGCGATGGCGTCGTCGGCGGACGGCAGGTCCCCGGCGATGAGCGCGCCGATCGCGGCGTCCCTGTCGTGGGCGGCGGTTCGCTCGATGCGCTGACAGGTCTCCTGGCCGGCCTGGAGCACGGCGGCCGGGTCCATGTTCTTCGGCACGCGGCCGTGCAGGTACTTCTTCTGCTCGGCGGTGAAGGAACCGGTCGCCGGAGTGAGCTTCGCGTCGGGCAGGACCGGGCCCTTGGAAGGGCTCGACGACTCCTCGGGAGCCGGGCTCGCCTGGTCGTCCGGAACGCCGGCCGCCTGGTCGTCGGAGATGCTCCGCGTCGGGTTCGCCGCCGCGTCGGAACCGCCGTCCGAGCTGCAGCCGGAGAGCGCGAGGAGCGCGATGAGGGCGCCGGCGGCGGCACCGCGCCGGAGGGACCGGAGAGTACGAGTGTGCATGGTGGCTCCTGCGGCCCGAGCGGGCCGGGTATGAAGGCGGACCCGCACACGAAGGTGCGGGCCCAGGTGGGGTGGGCGGGGTGCCGGGCCACAGCCCGGCACCCCGCCCACGGGGACGCCGTGAGGGTTACGGCGCCCCGAAGGTCAGCACCAGCTGCGGGGTGTTCTCCGCGGCCGACGCCTCACTGGACCACACCCACAGCGCGTCCGTCCCGGTGCTCGTGAGCGCCAGGTCGTAGCTGCCTCCCAGAGCGGGGGAGAGCGCCGAGGTGTCGAGCGTCGCCGAGTAGACCGTCGACAGGTCGGTGGCCCCGCTCAGGGTGCCGACCGAGGTCGAGGAGACGGCGGGCCGTGAGGTGTACGTGGTCCCCGCCTCCGTCCAGCTTCCGGTCACCGGCCGTACGGCGAAGTCGTCCGTGCTGCCCGCACTGCTCAGCGTGGTCGTCTTCACCGCGAGCCGCGCGCTCTTGAGCACGGTCCCCGCCGGGGCCGCCGGCAGGTCGAAACGCAGATACGTCTCGTACGCCGCGCTGCCGCGCACCGCCAGCGAGGTGGAGGTGCCGTAGTTGGTACTCGCGGCACCGGCGTTGGCGTACGTGTCGTCCGTGGCGCGGACGGTCTGCACGCTGTCGGCCGGGGCCGTGGCCAGGGTGTAGTGGCTCTGCACCTGGGCCGGGCTCAGCACCGACGGGTAGATCGCGGTCTCGTCGATCTGCCCGGCGAAGTAGTTGCTGGACGGCTGGTTCGGCCACCCGTTGAGGTTGTCGCCGCCGACGTGCCAGTAGCCTCTGTAGGCCTGGCTGTTGGACTCGGCGAGCGTGCCGATCTGGGTGCCGTCCACGTACAACGCCATCCCGGAGGAACCCTGGGTGGCGACGACGTGGTGCCAGGCGCCGTTGTTGTAGCTGTCGGGCGTGGTGATGGTGCGGGCCGATCCCGTCCACACGCCGAAGACCAGCCGGCCGTCGTTGCGCATGTAGACGTGCTTGTCGTAATTACCGCTGGCCCGCGTGGTGTTGTCGCCGAACCCGACGAGCTTGCCGCCACTGGTCGTGGTCGTCTTGAACCAGGTCTCGACCGAGTACTGACCAGGCACCGTGGTGCGCTTGTCGCTGTAGACGATCTGGTCGCTGCCGTTGAAACCGATGGCGGTGGACGGACCGGTCACGGCGGCCGGAGTCTGGCGCAGCGAGGGCCCGTTGACGTGGATGCCGCTCTGGTCGCCGGGCGAGGTGTCGCCGACGAACGGAGTGGCGGACTCGTTATAGCGCCAGTACAGGTTCGCGCCGTCGTCGAGCACCTTCGCCGGGTACTTCTGGGCGGAGGTCGGCACTGTCACCGAGGCCGTGGCGGACAGCGCGGAGGCGTTGCCCGCCCCGTCGGTCGCGGTCACCCGGTAGGTGTAGGTGGAGCCGGCCGTGACGTTGGTGTCGGTGAACGACAGCTGCGGACGCGACCAGTCCACGGAGTCGCCGTCGACCGTGTACACCGGCGTGGAACCGCCGTTGCGGTACACCTTGTACGTCAGCTCGGTGTCGTCCGTGTCGAGGCTGGCACGCCAGCGGACGAGCGCCTCGGTCGGCTTGACCGACTCCGCGCTGACCGACGGCACCGTCGGCGCACCGACGTCCGGGGTCGCCGCGAAGTGCGTCAGGCCCTGGGCCGCCGAGCCGTTGACGGTGGTGAACTCGCCGCCGACCCACATGTACTTGTTGTTGGAGGTCTCGGATACCGCCATGGCGCGCGGGCCGATGCCCTCGCCGAGACCGTCGTTGGTGTCCGGGAACCAGCCCAGCTTGTTGGTGCCGGAGGTCGGTTCCGCGAGCAGGTGGCGACGGCGCCCGTCGGGGTACTCCCCGACGCTGGAGCAGTCGTGCGCGTGCGAGGCGCTGTACACCACGTTCTGGTACGACTTGACGGCCTGGGTGGCTCCCAGGCAGGTGTCGCGCCAGCGCTGGTTCAGCGTGGACAGGTCCAGCGCGATGCGGCCGTCGAAGACGCCGCCGCCGGTGCCCTCGTTGCCGGTGTAGAAGCCGGTGGCGTCCGTGTCGAGCGCCTTGACCACCGAGTTGTTCTCGATGAACCCCGGGTAGGTACGGACGTTGGCGCCCGTAGCGGAGTCGACGACGGCCAGGGCGTGCGAGTTCGCGCCGTTGACGGTGAAGAAGTCACCCCCGAGGATCACGTTGTTGCCGTCCGGGGTGACCGCTACGGCCCGTCCGGGCTCGTCGACGTCCGCCTGGAAGGGCTTGACGGCGCCGCTGGTGGCGTCCACCGCCGCGTACCGCGCGTGCGCGCTGCCGCCGACCGAGGTGAAGTCGCCGCCCAGGTACACGGTGTCGTTGGTGACCGCGAGGGCCCGCACGGTGGCGGAGACGCTCGGGTGGAAGTTCGCCTTGGGCGTGCAGGTGGCGACGTCGATCGCGGCGAGGCTGCTGACCGGCGTGCCGTTGACCGCGCCGAAGTAGCCGCCCGCGTACAGCGTCTTCTTGTCCGGCGACACGGCGAGCGCGCGCACCGTCGCACTGCCGCTGCCGATCGTGAAGGACAGGTTGCAGGACGTCGGGTTGCCGGTCGCCGCGTTCAGCGCGACGAAGTTCACTGCGTTCTGCGCGGTCCCGCTGCCCCCCTCGGGCGGACGCACCTGCGAGAAGGTGCCGCCGGCGAAGACCGTGCCGCCCGCCTCCGCCAGCGCCCACACGATGCCGTTGGTCTGCCAGGTCGGCAGGTCGTCGGCGGTGAAGGCGATGGGCGGGGTCAGCGCGGCGGCCGGCTGCGGCAGGGCCACCAGGCCCAGGCCCGCCGCGGTGGACAGGGCGAGGGCGGCGCTGAGCCCTCTGGAACTTTGCATGTACCCCCCGGCTTCCGGGCCCGGTGGCGGGCCCTCTGCCTCGACGAGCCCGCCGGGGTCCCCAGGACCCGAACGGGCTGCATGAACGTGTTTGCTCGCGAACCATACGAGTACATGACACGCGATGGAGTGCACTTGACTCATCTAGTAGGAAATTCCGGTGTGTTCACGATGATCCCGTGCGTCCCGGACGTCCGCTTCCGGTACACGCGGTCGCCCTTCTGCGCGCACCCGGCGTCAACGGTCGATGCGCACAGCGGCGCCCGCGAGCTGGTCCTCCACCTGCCGCACGTCGGCGTCGACCATGATCCGCGCGAGCTCCTCGACCAGGACGCAGGGCCGCCAGCCCAGCGTCTCGCGCGCCTTGGACGCGTCACCGATCAGTGCGTCGACCTCGCTGGGACGCTCGTACTTGGGGTCGTAGCGCACGTACTCGTTCCAGTCGAGGTCGGCGTGGGTGAACGCGGTCTCCATGAACTGCCGCACGGTGGCCGGGACTCCGGTGGCAACCACGTAGTCCGTCGGCTCGTCGTGCTGAAGCATCCGCCACATCGCCTCGACGTACTCGGGCGCGTACCCCCAGTCGCGGACCGCGTCCAGGTTGCCGAGGTAGAGACGGTCCTGGAGACCGGCCTTGATCCGTGCGACGGCGCGGGTGATCTTGCGGGTCACGAAGGTCTCGCCACGGCGCGGGGACTCGTGGTTGAACAGGATGCCGTTGACCGCGAACATCCCATAGGCCTCACGGTAGTTGACGGTGGTCCAGTACGCGAAGACCTTCGCGGCACCGTACGGGCTGCGCGGATGGAAGGGGGTGTCCTCGTTCTGCGGGGGCGGCGTGGAGCCGAACATCTCAGAGGATGACGCCTGGTAGATACGGGTCTCCACCCCGCTCGCCCGGATAGCCTCCAGCAGGCGCAGCGTGCTCAGGCCGGTCACGTCGCCGGTGTAGAGCGGCGCGTCGAAGGAGACTCGCACATGGGACTGGGCGCCCAGGTTGTACACCTCGTCCGGCTGTATGTCGCGCAGCAGGTTCACCAGCGCCACCCCGTCGGAGAGGTCGGCGTGATGCAGCACGAGGCGTCGCTCGGCCTCCTGGGGGCCCTGGTAGATGTGGTCGATCCGCTCGGTGTTGAAGCTGGACGACCGCCGCACCAGGCCGTGCACCCGGTACCCCTTCGACAGCAGCAGTTCCGCCAGGTACGAGCCGTCCTGCCCGGTGACGCCGGTGATCAACGCGCTCTTGGTCATGCGGGGTTCCCCTCCCTGCCGGACCCGTCCCGGGGACGGATCCGGTCCGTACGCCCGCCGTGCGCGGGACGCATGTCGTGAACATCTGTAAATTTGGGCAGAGTTGGCGACAACACCCAGCCGGTGAAGTTTCCGGAGGAGAACCCGGCCTGGAGCCGCCGCACGTCCTGTCCGCCCTGATCCGCCGGACCCGGCTGGTTCACGGCCCCCGTGCGCGGCGTGCACCGGGGCACTGTCCGGCCACCTGCGGGGCTCTCAGTACGCCCCGCGGCCGTCGACGACGGCGCGGAACGTGTGGGACATGACGTCCACGCCACTGGTGAACGACCGGTTGTCGACGTAGCTGAGATCGAGCTGGACGGTCTCGTCCCAGGACCGGTCGGAGCGTCCGTCGAGCTGCCGCAGCACGGTCATGCCAGGTCGTTCGCCCGGCTGCCGCCACTCGACGGGCGTGTGGTGCGCCACCCCGTCATCCCGGCGGGACTTGCGGCTCATCCACAGCGAGGACGCGCGCGGCCGCGAGCACGCCTTAGGTGATCTTTCGGATTCAGCGGCCTGAACATCCCACATGTACCCCCCCAGGCACGTTCTGCGGCACGAGCTGCCGGATGTCGCGAACACATATACGGCGAACATGCGGCGCGATGGTGAACAGTACGGCAAACTTGTGCACACATGGGGGCGTTTACGTGAACGTCACCGAGGAGTGCCGAGCCGCGCGAAGTCCCGTACGGCGCCATCTGGTTGATCGTGCGTGGTGACGGTCGCGCGGAAAGTGATACGCAAGTCGAACGTGCTGGCTACAGTGTGCGCCTGGCGCGGAAGGGGCCGCGCCGCGTCCATGGGGGGAGTGCATGGTGGGGGACAGGAACACGACCGAGGCCGAAGCGACGGACCTGGACGAAGCGGCGGAACGGGAAGGGGCGGGCGGAGCCGGTCCGGTGGCATCCGACCCGGTGGCCGACGTCCACGATCCGTCAACCGTTCCTTCGCAAAAGGGATTTGATGCCGCCGGAATATCGCAGGCGGAGCCAAGGCGCGGCGGCAGAAGCCGCACGCGTCGGGTGCTCCTCGGAGCGCTCGCACTGCTCGCTGTGGGACTGCTCATGGTGGGCGGGTGCGCCTGGTGGGCCGTCAACCACTACACCGGGAAGGTCGACCGCATCTCCGGTGTCTTCCCGACGAAGGTCCCCGCAGCCGCGCAGCCGGCGCCCTCCGAGGGCGGGCAGACCTTCCTCCTCGTCGGCGTCGACAGCCGCTCCGTCCTGCCGACCACGGGTCGTGACGCCAAGGCCCCCGAGTGGAAGTACGGTGCCCAGCGCAGTGACACGATGATGCTGGTCCACCTCCCGGCCGACCACTCCGGCGCGTACGTCGTCTCGCTGCCCCGTGACGCGTGGGTGGACATCCCCGGACACGGCAAGGCCAAGCTCAACGC
This sequence comes from Streptomyces sp. NBC_01717, assembly GCF_036248255.1. Classification (NCBI taxonomy): domain Bacteria; kingdom Bacillati; phylum Actinomycetota; class Actinomycetes; order Kitasatosporales; family Streptomycetaceae; genus Streptomyces; species Streptomyces sp. NBC_01717. Next base: position 7,810,060 of record NZ_CP109178.1, read on the forward strand.
CGCCTTCTCCTGGGGCGGACCACCGCTGCTCATCGACACCGTGCAGCGGCTGACCAAGGTGCGCGTCGACCATCTCGCCGTCATCGACTGGGACGGTTTCAAGAAGCTCACCGACTCCGTGGGCGGAGTGGACCTCGTCGTGGACGGCGCCGATCGCCACATGAACGGAACGCAGGCCCTGGTCTACGTGCGCGAGCGTTATCACCTCGCCCGCGGCGACTTCGACCGTACGCACCGTCAGCAGTACTTCCTGCGGACGCTGTTGGCGAAGGTCATGCGTCCTTCGACCTTCTCCAACCCCGTCAAGGCCACCGAGGTGCTGGACGACCTCACCGCTGCCGTGAGCGTCGACGATCGGCTCGGCGACGGCGACCTGCGTGCCCTGCTGTGGGACAACAAGGAGGTCCGACCCGGGGACATCGTCTTCATGAACGCTCCCGCCAAGGGAACCGGCATGATCTCCGGTCAGTCCGTGGTCCTCCTGGATTCCGTCGCTGGCCCTCAGCTGTGGCGGGCCATGCGCGAGGACGCCCTCGACGGCTACCTGGAGTCGCACGACACCGACCGGCTCGGTGCCACGACTCCCTGACGGGACAGCGGTGGCCGCCGGAAATGCCCACCCGGTGACGTTTCGCCGGACAATGGGCCGTACGTGCACTAGAGTCCCGACCGGCGGCCCACCGGAGTCCGCGGAGGACACCCATGACGGATCATCCCGCTCGTCGCACGTACCAGCACCGAAGGCCGTCAGGCCGGCAGCGACGCGCCGTACTCGGTGCCCTGTTCGGCCTGCTGCTGATCGGACTGATCGCCGGCACCGGGCTGGCCCGTGACCGGGAAGACGCGACCCGAGCCGAGCGAACGGGCGCCGAGGCGCTTCCTTTCGACATGCCGACCGCCGATGTGCTCCGCGACGGTCCGCATCTGGTCTTCGCGCACTACTTTCCGCCATATCCGCTCTCCCTCGACAACCAGCCCGCCGAGCACGACTACTACGCTCGCAACTACCTCACCCCGCAGGGTGAGCAGGGCAGGCACGGGACCTACGGTGGACTGCTGCGTGACCGGCCGCTGCCCGTGCAGCCGTCCAGCGGCGACTGGCGACTCGCCAACCTGGAGCGGGAGGTGCGCACTGCCCGGGACGCCGGCCTCGACGGATTCACCGTTGACATTCTCTCCTTGACCGGCACCAACCGGCAGCGCGTCGACATGCTGCTGCGTGCGGCGCACCGCGTCGATCCGGGCTTCCGGATCGTGCTGATGCCGGACATGACCTCCCTGCACACCGACCCGCGCACCCTCGCCGACCAGTTGGCACGGTTTGCCGCGTCCCCGTCCGCATACCGGCTGGCCGACGGACGCCTCGTGGTCTCCCCGTTCAAGGCGGAAGCCCAGGACCCCGCCTGGTGGGGTCAAGTCATCGCGCGCCTGCGCGACCACGGCATCGGCACCGCGCTCGTCCCGGTCTTCCTGGACTTCCGCGCCAACGCCGAGAGGTTCGCGCCGATCAGCCACGCCTTCTCGTCCTGGGGCAACCGCAGCTACACCCGCCAGGACAACGTTCCCGGCGACATTCAGCTCGCCCACTCCCTGGGAAAGAAGTGGATGCAGGCCGTGTCCGTGCAGGACGCCCGACCGAACCAGGGCATCTACGACGAGGCGGGCAACACCGCCACCCTGCGGTCGACCTGGAACCACGCCATCTCCGACGGTGCGGACTGGGTGCAGCTCACCACCTGGAACGACTACTCGGAAGGCAGCCAGTTCGCCCCCTCACTGCACAACGGCCACACGTATCTGGACATCTCGTCCTACTACCTCACCCGCTTCAAGACCGGAGTTTGGCCGCAGATCGTCCGCGACACCGTCTACGTCACCTCCCGCATCCAGTTCACGGATGCCGGCAGTGCCTCGCTCCAGCCTCGACTGATGCGCCCCCGTCCGGGCACCGCGTCCCCGCGCGACCAGGTGGAGGTGCTCACCTTCCTGACCGCGCCCGCCACGGTCTCCGCACGCGTGGGCACCGTGCCCCACACCTACCGTGCTCCCGTCGGCGTGTACGCCCACGACCTGCCGCTGAGCCCCGGTCGCACCGAGGCCGTGGTGCGCCGCGCGGGGGGTACCGCCGCCGCCGTAACGACCCGCTTTCCGGCACGGCGTACGGTCACCGTGCAGGACCTTCAGTACTACGCGGTCTCCAGTGGCCGATGAACTCCTCGAAAGATGGGGTGCTGCCTCTCGGCCGGACGGGTCGTCCCGGCCCTGCCGGCCCCGCCCGGCGCACCGGAAATGGGATTCCGCTCAGGTGTCGCGCGTGGCGGCCATCCCCAGGGTGATCAGACCGAGCACCACCCAGCCGAACCAGAGCCAGCCGTTGCTCCCCAGCGCCACTGTGTAGGCGGTGACCGCCACCAGGGCCCCGACGGTGAGCATCCCCATCGTCTTCGTGGATCCGGACATGCGCGCACCCTCCTTGTCGGCCGCGCGGCCGTGGACCCCATCGTCACCCGGAAGGTGCGTCCACCGCTACTGTCCGCGCGCCTGCAACGAGGCGAGGTATGCGTTGTACGCCTTCAGTTCCTGGTCGCCGTCCCGGTCGGCGGCGCGGTCCGCGCGCCTCGCCGTCCGCTGCTCGGACCGGTACCACTGGAAGACCAGCGCGATCAGCACCAGCACCGAAGGGATCTCACTGAACGCCCAGGCGATGCCGCCCGCCCAGTTCTGGTCGCTCAGCGCGTCGATGCCGAGCGAGGCCGGCGGATGCTTGTACGTCTCCACCATCGGCGAGGTCGCCATCATCAGCGCGATACCGAAGAACGCGTGGAACGGCATTCCCGCGAACAGCTCCAGCATCCGCATCACGTAGCCGGGCCGGTGCGGCCCCGGGTCGACGCCCATGATCGGCCAGAAGAAGACCAGGCCGACCGCGAGGAAGTGCACCATCATCGCGAGGTGCCCGGTCTTCGAACCCATCAGGAAGTCGAACAGCGGGGTGAAGTAGAGCGCGTACAGGCTGGCGATGAAGAGCGGGATGGTGAACGCCGGATGCGTGATGATCTTCATGTACCGGCTGTGGAGCAGCATGAGCAGCAGCTCGCGCGGGCCCTTCCGGCCCCGGCCCGCGACGGGCAGGGCGCGCAGCGCCAGTGTCACCGGGGCGCCCAGCAGCAGCAGGATCGGCGACAGCATGCTGATCACCATGTGCTGCACCATGTGCACGCTGAACATGACCATGCCGTAGTCGTTGAGCCTGGTGCACATGACCAGGGCGATGGTCAGCACCCCGATGACGAAGAAGACCGTCCGGCCGACCGGCCAGCTGTCGCCACGTCTGCGCAGCCGCAGCACGCCGTACCCGTACAGGCCGAGCGCCAGGACGCAGCCGATCAGGAAGAACGGGTCCGCGGAGAATAGGAGCCCACGTCCCAGCGTGAACGGCGGCAGATCCATGTTCATGCCGTGCCCGCTGTGATCCATCTGTTCACTCCCGCTGGGGACGTCCCCGTTTCGTGCCGGTTGTCCCGACCAGAGTAGAACTGCCCCCGGCCGCAGCTGCGGCCGGGGGCAGTCGTCAGGATCCGGCGTTGCTCAGAGCACGCACTCGGCCTCGGCGTACCGCTCGGCCGGGACCGTCTTCAGCGTCTCCACTGCCTGGGCCAGCGGCACCATCGTGATGTCCGTGCCGCGCAGCGCCGTCATCATGCCGAACTCGCCGCGATGCGCCGCCTCGACCGCGTGCCAGCCGAAGCGGGTCGCCAGGACCCTGTCGTACGCGGTCGGGGTGCCACCGCGCTGCACATGGCCGAGTATCACCGGGCGGGCCTCCTTGCCGAGGCGCTGCTCCAGCTCGATGGAGAGCTGGGTGGCCACCCCGGCGAACCGCTCGTGGCCGTAGATGTCCTTGGTGCCCTGCTCGAACTCCATGGACCCGGCGCGTGGCTTGGCGCCCTCGGCGACCACGACGATCGCGAACTTCTTGCCCGCCGAGAAACGCTTGCCGACCAGTTCGGTCAGCTCGTCCATGTCGAAGGGGCGCTCCGGCACGACGATGGCGTGCGCGCCGGCCGCCATGCCCGAGTGCAGGGCGATCCAGCCGGTGTGGCGGCCCATGACCTCCACGATCAGCACCCGCTGGTGCGATTCGGCGGTGGTCTTCAGCCGGTCGAGAGCCTCGGTGGCGACACCGACCGCGGTGTCGAAGCCGAACGTCACATCGGTCGACGCGATGTCGTTGTCGATGGTCTTCGGTACGCCGACGATCGGCAGCCCCGCCTCGGAGAGCAGGTTGGCCGCCTTCAGCGTGCCCTCACCGCCGATCGGGATGATCGCGTCGAGACCGAGATCGGCGACATGGCCCTTGGCCTGTTCGACGCCGCCCCGCAGATGTGCGGGCTGGACCCGGGAGGAGCCGAGGATCGTGCCGCCGCGGGCGAGAATGCCACCGACCGCGTCGAGGTCGAGCTTGCGGTAGTCGCACTCGAGGAGGCCCTTCCACCCGTCGTGGAAGCCGATGACCTCGTCGCCGTGGTCGACCACCGCGCGGTGCACGACGGAACGGATGACGGCATTGAGGCCGGGGCAGTCGCCGCCGGAGGTGAGCACACCGATTCGCATTGCCCGGGAAACCTTTGCAAAGTGGGCCGACGACCGGACCACGTCGTCCGGTTGGATCCCCGCCACCCTACCGGCGCAGGGTGGCGGGACCGAACCAGGCGTCCGCCTGATGGACTCCGCTCAGCTGAGCGAATGATGCGTCATGCGGGCTGGGTCGCCGAGGCGATGCGCTCGGCGCGCAGCGCCTCGTACCAACGGTCGTCCGTCGGCGGCAGTGCGTTGACGTCGAGGGCCAGCTTCAGCAGCAGGTCCGCGATCATCGGGTTACGGGCCATCACGGGCCCGTGCATGTACGTACCGAAGACCGTGTCGTTGTACGCGCCCTCGGTGCCGTCACCCGTGCCGTTGCCCCCGCCGAACTGCACCCGGGCGAACGGCCGAGCCGTCGGACCCAGATGGGTGATGCCCTGGTGGTTCTCGAAACCGGTCAGCGGCGGCAGGCCCAGCTGCGGGTCGATGTCGGCCAGTACGTCACCGACGCACCGGGCTCCCTCGCCGCGGGTGGAGACCACGTCGAGCAGCCCCAGACCGGGCTCGCGCTCACCGAGGTCGTTGATGAACTCATGGCCGAGGATCTGGTAGCCGGCGCAGACCGAGAAGATGATCGCGCCGTTGGACGCGGCCCGGTTGAGACCGCCGTCGCGGCGCAGCCGTTCCGCGGCGAGCCGCTGCGGCCGGTCCTCACCGCCGCCGATCAGATAGATGTCGCCGGACGTCGGGATCGGCTGGTCGCTGCGCACGTCGACGCGCTGCACGTCGAGACGGCGCTGCCGGGCCCGGCGCTCCACGACCAGCGCGTTGCCCTGGTCGCCGTAGGTGCTCAGCAGGTCGGGGTAGACCCAGACCAGACGCAGACCGTTGTTGCTCATGCTTCGTCCTCTCCGGAGGTGGCCGGGGCCGGGGTCAGTTGCCGACACGGCGGCGCAGGTCCTGGAAGGCGGTGTAGTTGGCGATGACCTCGATGCGGCCGGGCGGGGCCTGCTGCACGGCCTCGTCGAGGCTCTCGCAGACCCGGAAGTCGAGACCGGCCACTTCGAGGCGGACCGCGAGGTCCAGCTTCCGGTCACCGAGCACGAAGATCGGGTGGCCGGCGAGCTGGGTGTAGTCGACGTCCCACAGCCACGAGGTGTCCGTGCCGTCCGCGCCCCGGGCGTTGACGGAGAGGATCACCGGCGTGGGCGGCGGGTCGATCAGCGAGAACGTTTCGAGCCAGCCCGCCGGGTTCTTCGCCAGCAGGAGCCGCAGCTCACGGCCGAGGAAGGTGACCACGTCGTAGCGGCCCGCGACGGCCTGCACCTGATACATGCGCTCCAGCGCGACCTGCGGAGGCACGCCGAAGACGGCGGCGACGGCGGCCGAGCTGGTGGCGTTCGCCTTGTTCGCGCGGCCGGGCAGCTGCAGGTGGATCGGCCACGCCGAACCGTGCGGGTCCAGGACGTAGTCGCCGTGCAGCACCCAGCTCGGCGCGGGGCGGCGGAAGCCGCACTCGCCGCAGAACCAGTCGTCGCCGGGGCGCTGCATCACACCGCCGCAGGACGGGCAGGACCAGGCGTCGTCCTTCCACGCCTGACCGGCCGCGACCCACACCACGTTGGGGGAGGAGGACGCCGCCCAGACGATCAGCGGGTCGTCGGCGTTGGCGACGATCACGGCCTTCGAGCCGGACAGCCCCTCACGCCACTTCTCGGCCAGCATCCGGGTCTCCGCGGCGCGGTCCAGCTGGTCACGCGAGAGGTTGAGCAGCGCGATCACCTTGGGCGTCGTGTCCCGCGCGACACCGGCGAGGTACTTCTCGTCGACCTCGATCACGCCGTACTTCGCGTCCGAGCCACCGGCCAGGGCGGAGGTGATGCCCGCGGGCATGTTGGCGCCGAGCGCGTTCGACACAACCGGGCCCGCGGCCCGCAGCGCCTCGGCGATCAGCCGGGTCGTCGTCGTCTTGCCGTTCGTCGCCGACACGAGGATCACGTCCAGGTGCTGCGCCAGTCGCCCCAGCAGGTCGGGGTCGAGCTTGAGCGCCACCCGGCCGCCGATCACCGATCCGCTGCCGCGCCCCGCAGCGCGCGACACCGCCGCAGCGGCCTTGCCCGCCGTCACCGCCAGCTTGGCCCGCGGCGACAACGGCTCCGTGTTGCCTGCCATCGTCCTAGATCCTCCTTGCATCGGTCCGCGCCCAGCCTATCGATGTCCGGCGCGGCGACCGCACCACGGCACCACCAGGAACGTGGAGGTCACGTGGAACGTACTCTTACGGCCATGCGAAACCGCCCGATCCCCGGCAGTTCCGGACTCGTCCGTGCCCTGACCCTGCTCGGCGGCCCGGTGCTCCACGGTGCCTGCGAGGAGGTCACCGACTTCGGGCCCTCGCTCGCCCGGCTGGTCGAGGACATGTTCGCCACGATGTACGCGGCGCAGGGGGTCGGGCTGGCCGCCAACCAGATCGGCGTCCCGCTGCGGGTGTTCGTCTACGACTGTCCGGACGACGAAGACGTCCGTCACCTCGGGCATCTCGTCAACCCGAAACTCGTCGAGGTGGACGGCATCACCGTACGCGGACCGGAGGGCTGCCTCTCGCTGCCCGGCCTGGAGGCCGCCACCCCGCGGTTCGACCATGCGGTGGTCGAGGGCGTGAACGTCGAGGGGGAGCCGGTAAGGGTCGACGGCACCGGCTGGTTCGCGCGCTGTCTGCAGCACGAGTGCGACCACCTCGAAGGCTCCGTCTACACGGACCGGCTGACCGGGCTGCGCCGGGCGAGAGCGCTGCGCGCGGCCCGCCGGGCGCCGTGGGGGCGTACCGACTGACCGCGACCGCGCACCCGACAGCATCTGGGCCGGCGGGCGTCAGAAACCGGGACCGCCCGGCCGGTCGCCCACGGCGGCCAGCCTGCCCCACAGCAGATCGGCCAGGCTGCGCACCAACTGGGCCCGTGAGCAAGGGCGTTCGCTCAGCCACCAGTCGCCCGCGGCGTGCATCATGCCGACGATGCCGTGGCCCCAGATGCGGGCCATCTCCTGACTGTCCGGCCCCAGGTCCACCCGCTCGGCGATCACCAGGGCAAGCTCCTCGCCCAGCCGGCGCAGCAGCGGGGCGGAGTGCCGCCCGACGTCGAAGCCCTGCTCGGGGGAGGGCGCCGCGTCGTCGGACGGGTGCATCAGGAAGCGGTAGACCTGCGGGCGGGCCTCGATCGCCGCGAGATACGTGTCGAGCGTCGCCTCGACCCGCTGGCGGCGTTCGGCGGGGGCGTCGAGCGCCGCCCGCAGTGCGCTCAGCAGGGCATCGGTGTGGCGCTTGGCAAGCGCACGGTAGAGGCCGCCCTTGTCGCCGAAGTGCCGGTACAGGATGGGCTTGGTGATGCCGGCCTCGGCCGCGATGGCGTTCATCGACGCCTTGGGCCCGTCCCTGAGCACCACGCGGTCGGCGGCCTCCAGCAGCTCCCTGCGGCGCTGTTCGGCCGCGGTCCGCTGTCGCTCGGCCTGTCGTGTGGTCTCCATGTCGCCTCTCCCCACCCCTGGCCGTGCATATGGCCATGCGAGTCCGTTACGCACGCGCAACGTAACACTCTGCCCAGCGGTGGTGCCGAACGAAGCCTGACCGGTTGACACAGGCTACTAGTCGGTAACAGACTGCCGTTACCGCAAGTAACGACTTGTTTTTACGGTAGTGCATGGAGGGGAACATGGCCGAGTTCACGCTCGAGCTCAACGACGACCAGAAGCAGGTCCGTGACTGGCTTCACGGTTTTGCCGCGGATGTGATCCGCCCGGCCGCTGCGGAGTGGGACGAGCGTGAGGAGACGCCCTGGCCCGTCATCCAGGAGGCGGCCAAGGTCGGCATCTACTCCCTCGACTTCTACGCCCAGCAGTTCTTCGACCCGACGGGGCTCGGCATCCCGATGGCGATGGAGGAGCTGTTCTGGGGCGACGCGGGCATCGCCCTGTCGATCGTCGGTACGGGCCTGGCGGCCGTCGGTGTCCTCGCCAACGGCACCGAGGAGCAGATAGGCACCTGGATCCCGCAGATGTACGGCGACGCGAACGATGTGAAGGTCGCCGCCTTCTGTTCGTCCGAGCCGGACGCGGGCTCGGACGTCGCCTCCATGCGGACCCGCGCGGTGTACGACCAGGCCAAGGACGAGTGGGTGCTGAACGGCACCAAGACCTGGGCGACCAACGGCGGCATCGCCAATGTCCATGTCGTTGTCGCCGTGGTCGACGCGGAGCTCGGCTCCAAGGGCCACGCCTCCTTCATCGTGCCGCCGAACACCCCTGGCCTCTCGCAGGGCCAGAAGTTCAAGAAGCACGGCATCCGGGCCTCGCACACGGCGGAGGTCGTCCTGGAGGACGTCCGGGTCCCCGGGCACTGCCTGCTCGGCGGCAAGGAGAAGCTGGACCAGCGCATGGCGCGGGCCCGTGAGCGCGCGCAGTCCGGCGGCGAGCGTGTGAAGAACGCGGCGATGGCCACGTTCGAGGCGTCCCGCCCGGCGGTCGGCGCGATGGCGGTCGGCACCGCCCGGGCGGCGTACGAGGTCGCGCTCGACTACGCCAAGACCCGTACCCAGTTCGGCCGGCCGATCATCGACAACCAGGGCATCGCGTTCCAGCTCGCGGACATGCGTACGCAGATCGACGCGGCCCGCCTGCTGGTCTGGCGTGCCTCCTGGATGGCCACCACGGGCAAGCCGTTCGAGTCCGCCGAGGGCTCGATGTCCAAGCTGTACGCGAGTGAGACGGCGAAGAAGGTCACCGCGCAGGCGATCCAGATCCTCGGTGGCAACGGCTTCACCCGCGAGTACCCGGTGGAGCGGATGCACCGGGACGCGGCGATCTACACCATCTTCGAGGGCACGAGCGAGATCCAGCGCCTGGTGATCGCGCGCACGCTGTCGGGCATGCCGATTCGCTAGCGCGGTGCTGCGTGGGTGGGGAGCCGGGGTGGTTGCGGTGCCCCCGCCCCGCTCCGTCCTCGATCGCCGGAGGGCCCGATTGCCGCGCCGCCGGCTTGAGATCGTGCCGGGCGGGCCGATGTTCGGCCCGCCCGGCACGATGCTGACCGTCAGGCGGGGAGCAGCGCCTCGATCGCCGTCACGAGCTCCGGGGCCTCCGGCTCCGTGCGGGGGCGGATGCGGGCCACCGGCTCGCCGGCCGGGGAGATCAGGAACTTCTCGAAGTTCCACTGGACGTCGCCGGCTTCGCCGTCCGCGTCCGCGAGCTGCGTCAGTTCCGCGTACAGCGGGTGCCGTCCGTCACCGTTGACGTCGACCTTCGCCAGCAGCGGGAAGCTCACCCCGTACGTCGTCGAACAGAACGTCTGGATCTCCTCCGCGCTCCCCGGCTCCTGACCCGCGAACTGGTTGCACGGCACACCGAGCACGGTGAAGCCGCGGTCCCCGTACGTCTTCTGAAGCCGCTCCAGGCCTGCGTACTGCGGAGTGAGCCCGCACCGGGAGGCGACGTTCACCAGCAGGACCGCTTGGCCGCGGTACGCGCCGAGGGTGGTCGGCTCGCCGGTCAATGTGTGGAGGGGAATGTCGTGCAGCGTCATGAGGGTCTCCTTGTAAGTGTCTTATCCAGTGCAAGCGGCTTGCCGCTCATTGTTATGCCCACGGCCTCATCGGCACGAAGTCGACTGCCCGGCCGTCCGGATCGCCTTGTAGTAGAACGTGGTCGGCTTCAAGGTCCCGGCGGCGTCGCCGGCGTAGTCGGGAATGGATCCGCACTCCGTCCAGCCCGCCGTGCGGTAGAGCCGTTCGGCGGCGCTGCCGGTCTCGGTGTCCAGGACCAGCAGCGTCAGACCGGCCTCGGCCGCCGCGCCCTCGGCCGTGGCCAGCAGCGAGCGTCCGACCCCCCGGCCCCGCATCGACGGGCGCACCATCACCTTGGTGACTTCGGCGCGATGACGGGCGTTCGGCAACGGGGCCGGGTTCAGACCGATGGTTCCCGCCACCCGCTCGCCGTCCCGGGCGATCCAGACGCGCTGGTCGCCCGCGTCGACCGCGGCGGCACGCCCCCGCCACCAGTCGGCGGCCGCACCGCGGTCGAGCGGCGCCAGGAACCCCACCGAGGCACCGCCTTCCACGGTCTCCACCAGGAGAGCGGCCAGCTCGTCGGCGTACGTGATCAACTCTGGTCCGGAGACGGAGACGATCTCGATGCCAGGAGTGGATGCGACGAACTGAGTGGCTTCGGTCATGACGCGGGTCCTTTTCACGGCAGAACGATCATCAGGGCATAGCGGACCGGGCCCGGGCCCGGGCAGTGGAAGTGCGAAGGGCCGCGCAGCCGGAACCGCAGACAGTCGCCCTCGCGGACGGTGTGCACGGTGTTCTCCACGGTGATCTCCACCGTTCCCTCCAGTACCCAGATGTGCTGTTCCAAGCCGGGCACCGGCGACTGCTCGTAGGCGATGCCGGCGTCCGCGTCGAGCGTCCCCTCGATGATCTCGGCACGTAGGCCGGCGTGCGGCGGCGAGACCGAGCGGCGCACGAAGCCGGATGCCTCGTCCCGCCACACCGGCTGCCGCGCGGCGCGCACCAGCTGCGGGGGCTCCGCCTCCACCTCCGTCAGCAGCCGTGACATCGTCCGCTCGTAGACCGTGCACAACCGCCCGAGCTGGGCGGCGGTCGGGCTCAGCTCGCCGCGCTCCAGGCGCGACAGCGTCGAGCGGCTGACACCGCTGCGCCGGGACAGCTCGTCCAGGGACCAGCCGTGCTCGGTGCGGAGCTCACCCAGCCGGGCGGCCAGCCGGGCATCGACGGAAGTCGGTTCCACCCCTTCGGACCCTCTCACATCAGAGATGGTATCCGTGATGTGAGAGGACTCGTGGGTGGGATCGGCCGGAATGCCGACGGAGGGCCGTCGTGCCACGCTGAGACGGGGGATCGCGCCGGTCCGGCCTGCTCGGCCGGATGGCCCTGCCACCCGAGGAGACCGACATGGCCAGTGACGCCACCAAACCCGAAGTGGGCAGCCCCGGCCCCAGCCCATGGCATGCGCCCACGTCCGGCACCACCGTCCTCGCCGCAGCCCTGATGATCTTCGGTGGAGCGATGGCGATCCTCGAGGGGATCGCGGCCATCGCCAGGGACGACCTGTTCGTCGCGACGCGTCATTACGTCTTCCAGTTCAGCCTGGCGGGCTGGGGCTGGGTCCACCTCATTCTGGGCATCGTCATCGTCCTCGCCGGCTGCGCCGTACTCACCGGAGCCCTGTGGGCGCGTTACTTCGGTGTGGCGGTCGCCGGACTGGGCGCGATCGCCAACTTCCTCTGGGTGCCGTACTACCCCTTGTGGGCCATGACGCTGGTGGCCGTCAACATCTTCATCGTCTGGGCGCTGTGCACGGGCATGCACCGTGAAGCGGGCCAAGGCTCGGCGCCCTGACCCGGCCGTGCCCGGCGGGCGGCGAGCGTCACGCGTTACGGCACTCGGCCCTGTCCCGGGTGAGGAATGGCGACTCGCCGCCTAGTGTGCGAGTCATGCCGGAGAGCGCAACGTCCCAGGGAGGCGCGGCGGGGCGCGAGAGCGAGATGGCCCCGGCGCCCGACCCCCGCCGCTGGCAGGCACTTGCCGTGTGCCTGGTGGCGGGCTTCATGACGCTGTTGGACGTGTCCATCGTCAACGTCGCCCTGCCTTCGATCCGCAACGACCTGCGGAGCCCGGAATCCGATCTGCAGTGGGTCCTGTCCGGCTACTCCCTCGCCTTCGGGCTCCTCCTCATCCCCGCCGGGCGGCTGGGCGACGCCCGGGGGCGACGTGAGGTGTTCCTGGCGGGGCTGGCCGTGTTCACGCTGGCGTCGGTGGCCTGCGGAGCCGCCCCGTCCAGCTTCTGGCTGGTGGTTGCCCGGGTGGTTCAGGGCCTCGGCGGAGCCTTGATCTCGCCGCAGATCTCCGCGTTGATCCAGCAGATGTTCTCCGGCCAGGAGCGGGGCCGCGCCTTCGGCATGTTCAGCACGGTGGTCGCCATCTCGACCGCCGTCGGCCCCCTGCTGGGCGGGCTGCTGATCCAGGCGGCGGGAAGGGAGGGGGGCTGGCGCTGGGTGTTCTTCGTCAACCTGCCGCTCGGCCTTGTCTGCTTCCTGCTGGCCCGGCGCCTCCTCCCGGACACACCGGCAGCGGGCCGCGTACGGCCGAGGGACCTCGATCCCGTCGGCGTACTCCTCCTCGGTGCGGGCGTGCTGGCCCTGCTGCTGCCCTTCATCCAGGCACAGCAGTGGCCCGGCGACGGGAAGTGGCTGCTGGTGGCCGTGGCCGTGGTGCTGCTCGGCGTCTTCGCCTGCTGGGAGGCCCGGTGCGGCGGGCGTGGAACCGTGCCCGTCCTGGACATGTCGCTGTTCCGGATGCACTCCTACTGGCTGGGCTGTCTGCTGAGCCTGCTGTACTTCGCCGGATTCACCTCGATCTTCTTCATCAGCACTCTCTACCTTCAGGCCGGACTGCACTGCACCGCCCTCCAGGCCGGACTGGCCATCACGCCGTTCGCTCTGGGGGCGGCGGCCGCCGCCGGACCAGGTGGCCGGTTGGTAGGCCGCTACGGGCGACCGCTGGTCGCCGTGGGGCTGTCCATGGTGGTCGTCGGACTCGGCGCCACCGTGTTCGCCGTGCACTTGGTCCCGGGCAGCGGTGTCGCCTGGGCGATGGCGGCCCCGCTGCTCCTGGCGGGTGTGGGCAGCGGCCTCGTCATCGCCCCGAACCTGACCCTGACCCTGTCCCAGGTGCCGGTGGTCGGCGGCGGGAGCGCCGCGGGCACGCTCCAGACCGGCCAGCGCGTCGGCTCGGCGATCGGGATCGCCGCGGTCGGCTCGGTCTTCTTCGCGCGGCTTCCCTCCGCCGGCTGGAGGGCCGCGTTCGACAGCGGGCTCATCGTCTCCGCCGCCTTCGTGCTGGGCGCGCTCGTCCTGGCGATGACCGATGTGGGGATTTCCCGGCGGAACACGAGACGTACCCAGGGCCTGTCCGGCCCCGGCCCGTCCGACTGGAAGGGAGACCACGATGAGCCCCCCCACCGGCAGTGAGCCGGACGGCAACGCAGCGTACGGACACAAGCCGTTCAAGCGGTCCAGGAGCCACTTCGCCGACCGGATCACGGCCGACGGCCGCGACGGCTGGCCGGTCGAGGCGGGCCGCTACCGGCTAGTCGTCAGCCGTGCCTGCCCCTGGGCGAGCCGGTCACTCGTCTCCAGGCGGCTCCTCGGCCTGGAGGATGCCCTGTCGCTCGCCGTGGCCGACCCGATCCAGGACGACCGCAGCTGGCGCTTCACCCTGGACGAGGGCGGCCGCGACCCGGTGCTCGGTATCGCCTATCTCAGCGAGGCGTACGAGGCGCGCGAACCCGGCTACCTCGGCGGTGTCAGCGTGCCCGCGATCGTGGACGTACCCAGCGGGAAGCTCGTCACCAACGACTTCCAGCAGATCACCCTGGACTTCGCGACCGAGTGGACCGCGCTGCACCGGCCCGGAGCGCCCGATCTCTACCCCGAACGGCTGCGGGACGAGATCGACGAGGTCATGGACGGCATCTACCGCGACGTGAACAACGGCGTGTACCGCGCCGGATTCGCCAGCGGTCAGGAGGAGTACGAAGCCGCGTACCACGATGTGTTCCGCAGACTCGACCTGGTCTCCGAACGCCTCAAGGACCAGCGCTACCTGGTGGGGGACACGCTCACCGAGGCCGACATCCGGCTGTTCACCACACTCGTGCGCTTCGACGCCGTCTACCACGGCCACTTCAAGTGCAACCGCTCGAAACTCACCGAGATCCCGGTGCTCTGGGCCTACGCCAGGGACCTTTTCCAGACCCCCGGATTCGGCGACACCGTCGACTTCGACCACATCAAGCAGCACTACTACCGGGTGCACACGGGCATCAACCCCACCGGCATCGTGCCCCTGGGCCCCGACCTCTCCGGCTGGCGCACGCCGCACCACCGCGAGGAGCTCGGGGGCCGCCCGTTCGGCGACGGCTCCCCACCCGAGTAGGGGCTACAGACCGGTCGAGCGATGGTCTGCACCGGGACCGGGGTCGTGCCCGGGCTCCTCCTACGGCTGGAGAGGGTCGGGACAGGAGTCGTCCGACTGCTTCATCGACCATCCGTCCCCGAGCACATGGACGCTCGTGTGTCCGGGGGAGCGTTGCGCATCGACGGGCGGAGCCGAAGTGGCGCCGCCCCGATTCGCGTCCGCGGACAGCGTGGCGAACGGCAGGGCCACGTGAGCCACCGTGCACGCCAACTGCCGCATGGCCGGGTGGCTGAGGGGAGGGACACCTTTGGGGAGCTGGATGGAGAAGGTGTTGTCGCCGCTGATCGCCACGTCCGGTGTATCCGTCAGGCGGGGCAGCTCCGTGGTGGCCGTCACGGCCTCGCTCGTGGTCGGTCCGCCGAAAAGCAAGCGCACGACGGCCCCGAAGTCCGCGGGGTCGCCGACCTTGCGGGAATAAGGCGCCAGATCACCGTTGTGCAGGAAATAGAGCGGGATGACGGCCGGCGGCGAGGGCTTCGGACCGGGAGAGTACATGCCGCTCGCCGGTGCGCCGGCCTGGATGACGTCGGACGGGGGGACTCCGCACGCCGAGAGCGTGAGCGCGGCCGTGAGCCCGGCCAGCAGCGCCGCCATGCGCGAGCCCCTCACCAGGCACTCCCTGTGGCGTCGTCGGCGGCGGCCGCGGAGTCGCGGTGCAGGGGGAGTTCGACCGTGAACACCGCGCCGCCCTCGGGCAGGTTCGCCGCACTGATGCGTCCTCCGTGCAGGTGCACGTTCTCCGCCGTGATGGCCAGGCCCAGCCCGCTGCTCTCGCTTCTGGTCCGTGTGGTGCCGGCCTTGTAGAAGCGTTCGAAGATGTGCGGCATCGCTTCCTCCGCGATCCCCGGTCCGTTGTCGGTCACCTCGATGACGGCCCACGCCACGTCCGCTCGCTCCTTCCTCACGTCCATGCTCAGCCGCACCGGCGGCGCCCCGTGCCGCAGCGCGTTGCCGACCAGGTTGGCCATCACCACGTCGAGCCGGCGCGGATCCACGCGTGCTCTGAGCACACCTGGTCGGGGCAAGCGGGTCTCCACCTGGCCCTGCCACCCCCGAGAGGCAAGGGTGTGCTCTACGAACTCGGCCAAGTCGATCTCGTCCAGGTTGAGTTCAGCCGCGCCCGCGTCGAAGCGGGAGATCTCCATCAGGTCGTTCACCAGCACGCTCAGCCGACCGGTCCCCTCGCTGATGAGCTGCAACGCCTCGCCGGTCTCCCGGTCCAGGCGCAGCGCCTTCTCGTCCAGCACGTCGGTGACCGCCGACATCGCCGCCAGCGGCGTGCGGAGCTCATGGGAGACGTCCGCGACGAAGCGGCGCGCCTGGGCCTCCAGGCGGCGCAACTCCGCGACCGACTCCTCCAGCGCGGCCGCCGTGTGGTTGAAGGATTGCGAGAGGTCGGCCAGTTCGTCGGAGCCGTTGACGGCGAGCCGGACGTCGAGGTGCCCCTCGGCCATCCGGCGTGTGGCCCGGCGCAACGCCCGCACGGGACGGAGAACGCCGCTCGCGGCCAGCAGCGCCAGGACGACGGCGAGGCCGAGTGCCACCAGGGTGGCGTGCTCGATGGCGCTGACCATCGCTTCGACGTAGGCCTGTTCGGTGTTCTGCGGCACCACCAGGTACATCACGAGGCCCGAGAGCTTGGAGTCCGTACCCTCGCCGCTGTCGTACGTGACCGGCATCCCGACGACGAGGTACGGATGCCCGTCGACGTTCACCCGCTGGAACACCGCGGCACGTGTGGTTGCCACGGACCGGCGCAGTTGCGGGCTCAGCATGTCGAAGTCGGCACTCGGCGCGAAGGCGCGGAGGCTGCCGTACGTGGCCATCACCCGCCATCCTTGTGCCTGGTTGGCGTGGAGCACCTGGTTCACCGCCGTCTGCAAGGCCGGCTGGCTCGGCGGCAGGGGAGTGTAGACAGACACGGCGTCGATACTGGTCCGGAACTGCCGGATGACGGAGTCCTGGCTCTGCTGCAGCACCCCCGTGCGTGCCTCCCGGAAGGCGAGGGCTCCGGTGCTCAGGGCGCCGGCCACGGCGACCAGGGCGAAGGCCACCACCAGGCGGGAGCGCAGGCCCCGCAGTGCAAGCGGGACGTGCACCAGGGCCGACCGAAGGAACCGCACCGGCCGGGGTCCCCGCCCGGCTGTGACGGCCTCGGGCTTCCGTACGGTTCTTCGTGGCCGTACGGATGTCCGGCCGCTCACCGGTTACCGAAGCGGTAACCGAAGCCGCGAACGGTCTGGATGTACCGGGGGTCCCCGCCCAGCTCACCGAGCTTGCTGCGCAGTCGCTTCACACAGGCGTCCACGAGCCGTATGTCGCCGTGGTAGCTGTGCTCCCAGACCGCTTCCAGCAGCTGCTGGCGGCTGAACACCTGGGCGGGCGAGGCCGACAGGGTCAGCAGCAGCCGAAGCTCGGAGGGGGCGAGCGCGACGGGTTCACCGCGGTGTGTCACCACGAGCCCGGCCCGGTCGATGACCAGCTCGCCGTGCGACTCCGCCCTGGGTCGGACGGCGTCGGAGACCGTCGCGTCCTGCCTGCGCAGCACGGCCCGTATTCGCGCGTCGAGCACCCGGGCCTGCACGGGCTTGACCACGTAGTCGTCCGCGCCGGCCTCCAGCCCCACGACCACGTCGATGTCGTCCCCCTTGGCGGTCACCATGATGATCGGCACCTGGTCGCGATCCCTTATCCGCCGGCACACGTCGAGGCCGGACATGCCGGGCAGCATGAGGTCGAGCACGACGACGTCCGGATGGAAGGGGCGGAGCTGTTCCAACCCCTCTTCACCTGTTCCGGCGGCGAAAACGTCATGCCCCTGATATCGCAACGCCAACTGGACGGCCTTACGGACATCTGGGTCATCTTCGACAAGTAGGACTCGTGGCACTTTGACAGTATGCACAGATCGTGTTCGGTGACCGTTCTGGAGGAGGGTCACTTCCGGGAGCTGTTACAGAAGGATCACAACGGATGGGGATGTGCGGGCGGTCTCCGGTCGGCGTGCCGTCGGGCGGACAGTCCTGTCGAACCGTCCTGCCGGTATGAGCGGCGCGAGTCGCCGGAAGGTCGCTCGTTACTCTTTCGTGACCATCCGAACCAATGGCGATCATCTGACCTGACCAGTGTCAGCTGCCATGCATTCGGCACGAGAGCGGGAATCCGCACCGCCCACCGGCAGCGCCGTGGCCTCCGACCGCGTCGGCCGTCAGCACCGGTCATCCCATCGCGGTGGCCGTCGGCGCCGTTCCTCCCATCGCCGGGGTCTTCCGCGCCGCCGGGGCCGGAGCTATCTGGCCGGTGTGCTGGTGGCCGCCGGCCTGCTCGGCTCCGCGGTGTTCTTCCTGGACGGCGGACGAAGCGACGCGTCGAGCGGTGCGCCGCGCCCGCGGAGCACGATCATCACCCCCACCCCGACCCCCACCCCCTCGCCGACGCCCTCGCTGACGCCGACCCCCACCAAGATCGACGTCCCCTCGACGGGCACCGGCACGTTCGTCACCGCGCATGCCAGTGGCGCGAAGGTCGGTCATGGTTCGCATCTGCTCCGCTACGTGGTGGAGGTCGAGACCGGGCTCGACATCTCGCCGACCCAAGCGGCGAACGAGATCGCCGACATACTTGCCGCCCCCCGGGGCTGGACCCACAACGGGGTTTCCTCGTTCCAGTTGGTGGGCGCGGGGGAGCCCTACGACCTCACGGTGAAGATCGCGACACCGGGAACGGCGGACGCCTTGTGCTGGGAGGGCATCCACCAGGACACCGAAGGCGAATACAACTGCGAGATCCACAACGGGGTGGTGGTGAACCTCAAGCGCTGGGTCGAGGGCTCGCCCACGTTCGAGGGGCCGATCCATGACTACCGGGCGCTGATCATCAACCACGAGATGGGGCACTTCCTGGGCCACCCGCACATGACCTGCGCGGGGCCGGGGCAACTGGCCCCCGTCATGATGCAACAGATCAAGGGCCTGCACGGATGCATCGCCAACGCCTGGCCCTATGACAAGAGTGGTCACTTCGTCTCCGGGCCGCATGTGACGTGAACCGGCGGCGACCAGGCGCGCTTCTGACGGTGCGCACTCGCAGCGGGCCGCTTTGCGGCCTGCGTCGGGGCGACACCTGGCGGGCAGCCGGAAAACCGGCGTTACAGCTTGGTCATGGTCCGAACCAGCGGCCATCACCTGCGGACACCAGTCTTGGACTCAGTGACAACGCCCCGGTCGTCAAGGCCGGCGGGTGACTCTCACGGTGCAGTGTTCCGGTGCGAAGACGCGCCGGTGCTGTCGGTGTGAGGAGTGGGCAGCGCCTCTCGATCCCAAGCTTCCCCTGGCTTCCCCATGGCCTGTCACGGGACATCAACACCCTCTCGATCGGATGGAAGAGAATGTCTGGATCCCGCACTGTTCGGAAACTGGCCGTAGCGGTGAGTCTGCTGCCGCTGCTGGCGGCTTGCGGCACCGAGGCGGCTTCTCACTCGGCGGGCGGCGGGAAGGCCCCGGCCGGGTCGTCGGGGCAACTCGACGTTCCCGCGGACGCCGGCGCGGACCTCAAGAAGCAGTACCTCATGGAGAACGCGATCGCGTCCTGCATGAAGAAGCAGGGGTTCACCTATACCCCCGAACCCCCCATGGATCCCGTGTCCTCCTGGGCCCATGACGGGGCGGACTACGAGCTGACCAAGAAGTTCCGGCAGAAGTACGGCTTCGGCTACTCCGCGGCCGCTGTCTACCCCGATGATCCCCAGGTGCCGGGCAGCAAGGCGGCGACCAAGCCCTCGGCCAACGCGGAGTACGTCGCCACGCTCACTCCCGCGCAGAAGACCGCCTACGACAAGGCGATGGGAGGCCCCCCGGACCCGAAGGTCGGCGCAAAGGACTGGACCGGTTGCGAGGGGACGGCCGACAAGAAGGCCTACGGCTCCGCATCTGCCCAAGAGCGTAGCGCCGCAACCGCGTCCCGGAACCAGGCGAACGCGCAGGCACTCAATGGCGATCAGAAGCTGGTCAGCCTGGCGCAGTCGTACGCCTCGTGCCTGAAGAAGGACGGCATCCCCGTCACGACCACGCAACCGACCGGCATCGGGGAAATGGTGAAGCTCCAGGCGGCCACGTCCGTTCCCGCCGGAGCCCGTGGGTCGGGCGCCGCTGCGGACGAAACCTCCGAGGAACCCATGAGCAAGGAAGAAGGTCTGCCGCTGCTCACCAAGGAAATCGACCTGGCGATGAAAGACCTGGAGTGCGGCAAGGAATTCCGGGCCGCCTACTTCCCGAAGTTCCTGAAGGCGCCGGGATCCACCGGTGCCGGGTGAGGCAGCACCGGAACCGGGTGAGCAGCCGTCCCCAGCAGTCGGGGAAGGCAGCTTGAACAGCCTGTGACCACCTGGTCGTCCGCGTCGGCTGCACGGGACAGCAGGGGAAAGGAACAGCCCGGTGCCGCCCACAACGACGGCACCGGCTGTTCGTGACCTGTTTCGCCGTTCCCGGACAACACCCACTCTCGTGATCGAATGGAAGAGAATGTCTGGATCCCACACCGTTCGGAAACCGGCCGTAACGGTGAGTCTGTTGCCGCTGCTCACGAAGGACATCGCCTTGGCGATGCAGGACCTGGAGTGCGGCCAGGAACCCCGGGCCGTCCACTTCCCGGAGTTCCTGAAGGGCTCGTTCCACGGAGGTGCCGGATGAGGCAGCGCCGGAAACGTGAGAGCAGCCGTCCCAAGCAGCTGGGGATCATCATTGCCGCGGTGGCGCTGGTGGGAGTGGGCGGTTGGTTCGCCGGATCGCAGATGCAGTCGCCGGCGGATGCGGCTGCCGCACACCGGGCGCCGAAGGCCGGACCGGTCACCGCTGCGGTCGAGCGGCGTTCGCTGACCGCGAGTGTGGTTGCCCAGGGCTCGGTGGAGTTCGCCTCACCGCAGAGTCTGCTCCTGGCCGGGCCTGTCGGCCCCCCGGATGCCGGCTCCGGGGGTTCCGGGTCCACCGACGCCATCGTCCAGCGGGTCACCAAGGCACCGGTCGCCGGGTCTGAGGTGAAAGAGGGCGACGTGCTGATGCAGGTGAGCGGCAGACCGGTTCTGGTACTGCGTGGATCCGTACCGATGTACCGCACGCTGGGGCCCGGCACGTCCGGGGACGACGTCAAGCAGCTCGAGCAGGCTCTGACCCGGCTCGGATTCAACTCCGGTGGGAACACCGGGAACTACGGGCAGGGGGACGCCGCGGCGGTGAGCCGCTGGTACAGGAGCAAGGGCTTTCACGCGCAGGAGCCCGGTGTCGCGGACAAACAGCAGCTGGGAACGCTTGAAGCGGCGGTGACCAGCGCACAGCAGGCTCTCCTCGCGGCCAAGAATCCGGGCAGCGGCTCCGAGGGTTCCAGCAGCGGCACCGGCACCGGTGGTGAATCCGGAAAGCTGCAGCTCAAGGCAGCGCAGCAGCAGTTGGACGCGGCCAACGCCGCGCTCTTCGCCTTCCAGGCCGGCTACGGAACCAAAGTCCCCGCAGGCGAGGTCGTCTTCCTGCCGGATCTGCCGGCCCGGTTGGACAAGGTGTCCGTGAAGATCGGTGACACCCCGTCCGGGCCGGTCGGCACCGTGACCAGCTCCAAGGTCGTGGTGCAGGCCGTGGTGCCGAGCAATGATGCCAAGTTGCTCCACAAGGGCATGACAGCGCAGGTGGAGACCCCCGACGGCAAGAAGGTGGAGGGGGAACTGGTGGCGCTCGGCGACGATGTGCCGAAGAACGATGCGGGGAACGGTAAAGACCCGGCGGGCACATCGGGTGGCGGAGGCGATGATGCGTCGGCTCCTGTACCGGTGCAGATTTCCATCCCGTCGGGCGAGCTGACCAAGAACGCCAACGGGTCCGCGAAGGTGACCATCAAGGTGGGCGCGTCGAACGGGGACGTGTTGACGGTGCCCATCGCCGCGCTCCACACATCGGCCGACGGGCAGGCCA
The DNA here is from genome assembly GCF_036248255.1 of Streptomyces sp. NBC_01717. Taxonomy (NCBI): domain Bacteria; kingdom Bacillati; phylum Actinomycetota; class Actinomycetes; order Kitasatosporales; family Streptomycetaceae; genus Streptomyces; species Streptomyces sp. NBC_01717. The sequence goes on from NZ_CP109178.1 coordinate 7,831,649, forward strand.
AGGTACAGGTCCGGCGCGGCAGCAAAGTGGTGGATGTCTCCGTCAAGGCGGGTCTCTCCGCGGAGGGACAGGTGGAGGTCACGCCGTCCGGTGACGCCCTGAAGGAGGGCGATCAAGTGGTGGTCGGGCAATGACCGAACTTCTGACGTCCTTCGTGCCCGACGCCGATACCGTCATCCAACTGGTCTCCGTCGACCGGACCTTCGACTCCGAACCGCCGGTGCATGCCCTGCGGGACGTGAACCTGACCGTCCGGCGAGGCGAGCACCTGTCGATCGTCGGTCCGTCCGGTTCCGGCAAGTCGACGCTGCTCAACACCCTGGGACTGCTGGACCGCCCCACTTCGGGCGCCTACTGGCTCGACGGCGTGGAGACCAAGACGCTCGGTGACCTCGAGCGCACCTCGCTGCGCGGCAGCCGGATCGGATTCGTCTTCCAGTCCTTCCATCTGCTGCCCTACCGGACGGTGGACGAGAACGTCATGTTGGCCGAGGCCTACCGTCGGCCGCGCCCCGGGCACGGCCGTGCCGGCCGCCGCACCAGGGCCGAGGAGGCGCTGGAACGGGTGGGCCTGGCGCACCGGTTCGGCTTCCGGCCGGACAGGCTCTCCGGTGGTGAAAGGCAGCGTGTGGCGATCGCCCGTGCGCTGATGAGCGAGCCTGCTCTGCTGCTCTGCGACGAGCCCACCGGCAACCTCGACAGTGAGAACACCGAGTCGGTGCTGGACCTCTTCGACGAACTGTGCGACCAGGGCATGACTCTGGTCGTGATCACCCATGAAGAGGCGGTCAGCAAGCGGGCCGACAGGCGCGTAAGGATCAGCGACGGACGGCTCACGGAGGAGAACCGATGAGGGCCCGAGCACGTGTCCTGGAGCCGGCCGCCCCGGTGGATCCGGCAGACCCGCGGATCGCCGACCGGTACGCCGACGGACGGCACACCGCGCGCCGGGGACGTGCACGGCGTCGCGGCAGGGCCAGGGTCGTCGAGCGTCCCTGGATGGACTTCAGGGACCTGTGGACCGAGGCGCTGGCGGGGGTACTCGCCCGTCCGATGCGCTCCGCCCTGACCACACTGGGCACGGTTCTGAGCATCACCACCCTGGTCATCACCATCGGGGTCTCGTCCACGGCGGGCAATCAGATAGTCGGCCGGTTCGATGCCCTCACCGCCACCTCGGTCACGGTGGTGGTACCCCCGCCGCCCCCGTCGGCCGATCCTGTCCCTCTCGTGGACTGGTCGGGTGTCGACGCGGTCCGGCGGCTGGCCGGGGTCGATTCGGTGGCGGCGATCGCCGACTCCACCGCAACCGCGAGCGTCCAGGTACGTGCAAATGACGTGGTGTCCCCCGGGGACGTCACCGGTCAGACCATGGCGGTCGTCGCCGCGTCCCCCAGGCTGCCCGCCGCGGTGCGCGGCAGGATGACCGCCGGGCGCTTCTTCGACGACGGCAACATCGCCAGGCACGACCGGGTGACGGTGCTCGGCGACCAGGCCGCACGACTCCTCGGCATCAGCTCCGTACAGGACTCTCCCGCGGTCTTCCTGAAGGGCCAGCCCTACACCGTGATCGGGATTCTCGGCGGAGCCGAGCGGGAACAGCAGCTCTCCACCGCGGTGATCCTGCCGCCCACGACAGCCGAGGACCAGTTGGGCCTGGGAACGGTGACCCGGGTACTGATCAACACCGCACTGGGCGCGGCGAAGCAGGTTGCCCACCAGGCACCGATCGCGCTGGCTCCCGGAGCCGAGGACGCCCTCGCCGTAACGGCACCGCCCGACCCGGCCAAGGCACGCAAGGGAGTACAGGGCGACGTCAATGGCCTGTTCCTGGTACTCGGACTGGTCTCGCTGGTGGTCGGGGCCATCGGTATCGCCAACGTGACGCTGGTGACGGTCATGGAGCGGATCGGGGAGATCGGACTGCGCCGCGCCCTCGGCGCCTCACGACGGCAGGTCGCCGGCCAGTTCCTGGTGGAGTCGACGACCATCGGACTCCTCGGCGGCGTCATCGGCGCCGTCCTGGGCATGGTCGTCGTGGTGGCCGTCTCCGCCATCAGGAACTGGACTCCGGTCCTGGACGTCCGTCTCGCTCTCGGCGCTCCGGTCGCCGGGGCCCTCGTCGGTCTCCTGGCCGGTCTCTACCCGTCACTGCGGGCCTCCCGCATGGAGCCCGTCGACGCTCTGCGCTCCTAGGTCGTGTCCGACGAATAGCGCCTCATTCGTGCCGCGCGGTGCTGTTTTTCCCGGCCCGGGAACAGACGGCCCAGCGCCAGTCGTGCCACGCGCGGCCAGTCGGCCGCCGCCCCGCGGATCCGCGGCGCGTGGGGGCGACGGCGCGGCACGCGGACCCGGAGCGCCCCGGGCGCGCTGCGGCACACGACGGGTGACGGCAGAACGACGTGCTCTCCGTCGATGCCGACAGGGAGGGTGTCTGTGTCGGCATCGACGACAACCATGCCGGCGCTCAGCCGGACGAGTCCCCCGGACCGCCGCGGACCGCGCACCATGCGCGCCGCCTGAGCGGTGTTGCCGACCCGCACGCACACGACACCGAGCAGTCCCGAGTCCAGCCGCTCCCGGCGCCCCGGATGGGCCGCGTCGACGGCACGTCCGTAGGGATTGTTGCTCACGAGCAGCGCCTGAAGTGCATCGACGTACGTCCGGTCGGCCCGCGTCCGCAGCCTGGGCGCGTCCTCGCCGGTGAGGAGGCCGGGGAGGGTTCGCAGGGTTGTGCGGGCTTTTGCATCCCGGTACGCGGGGTCGGTGACGACGGACGCGTACGTGCCGAACGAGGCGTTGTTGACGAAGACCCGGTCCGCGGCGTACCCGAGGTCGATGCGGAGTTCGACACCGAGGGTCAGGGCTTCCAGGGCGGCCGCCGGATCGTCGCGGTCGAGGCCGAGATCGAGGGCGAAGTGGTTGCGGGTGCCGGCGGGAATCACCACGAACGGCAGGTCGTGGCGCGCCGCGACCTCGGCCACCAGCGCCTGGGTGCCGTCGCCGCCCGCCACCGCCAGCAGATCGGCTCCCTCTGCGACGGCCTGCCGGGCCAGCCCGGCGACATCCTGGCCTGCGTCGAGCAGGGCCACCCGGCAGCCTGCAGCCCGGGCCTTCTCCACCAGGCCGAAACGACCCACCTTGCCTCCGCCGGAGCGCGGATTCATAAGGACCCAGGGGGCGTGGGGCGCCTCGGCGACAGCCTGTTCGGACGCGGCGTGACCACGTGCCAGGGCCGTACGTGCCGCCGTGACGGCCAGCAGCCACAGGCCCAGGGACAGCAAGGCCGGCCCCAGCATGCCGAACGTGGCATACAGGGCGAGGACAGCGACCGGCGCGGTCACCGACAGAACCGCCCCGAGGGCACGGAGCGCACCGGTGTGCGCCAGGGTCCACCACACCCCGACGGCGGCGAGTGCCAGTGCGGCGATGCCGGCCAGCGCCCACAGAACGCTCCGCAGACCGGCGGCGACGAGCGGTACCAGGATGCTGCCCAGCAGGGCGAGTACGGCGAGGCGGGCGCGTCCGGCGTCGCCGTCGCGCGAGGTCGAGGCCCTTGCCTTTCGCGCCCTGTTGATATCACCGCTCTGTGGCCCCACTTGTCGGCCCTCCGCTTCCGTCTCACGCCTTGTGCGTCGGACGTTCCTCAGACAGGTCGTGGATGTTGCCGCGCTGAACCACGCTCAGGGCCCGGATGATGAAGCCCGACATCGCGATCATCACGACCGACCACACCGGGCGACCCGAGGACGTGGTCGGGGCCATGGCTGCCCCTTCCGCGACCGGCGCGGTCAGGCCGTCGCGGCGGGCGCGCCTGGTCTGCGAGGGCGTGCTCGGCGGAACGCGGCCCGCCAGGCGAGGGCGACCACCGCCTCGGCCAGACCGAGCAGGATCAGCCAGAGGCCGAGCAGCCGGGTCAGGGCCCGAGCCGATTCGGTCGGCAGGGCGAGGACCACGATCCCTGCGACGATGGCGAGCACCGCCGCTCCCAGGACGACGCCGCGGTGTGGCAGGTCCTCGGCCGTGAGGGCCGTGTAGAGGGTGAGGATCCCGGACACGAGCCAGACGACCCCGACGACCAGTGAGAGCGCGGCGATCGTCTGCAACGGGTTGCGCAGGCAGAGGACCCCGGCCAGGACGTACAGCACCGCCAGCAGGAGCCCGGGCAGCCGTTCGTGCCCCTGACGCGCGAAGACGGCTACGAACCGGAACGCTCCGGTCGCCAGTAGGTACAGGCCGACGAGGACGGCCAGGACGTGCAAGGTTGCCTCCGGCCAGACCATGACCAGGACGCCCGGTACGAGCGTCGCGACAGCCGAGCCCAGGAGCCAGGTCCAGGAACCGCCGAGCCGTGTGAGCGCGTATGCGGTTCCATCTCCCGGACCGGGGACCTCCCCGTCGGGCTGGTCCGGCCCGGTAGGCGATGCCGGGTTACGCGGCATGGTCATGGCTCCTCCTCCCGTGAAACGGCCGGACGCCTTCGCATCTACCGCCGCGCCGTGGGTGGGACTCCAACCGGTGTGCGTGGGACGCCGGGGGTGCGCGTGCACGAGAGACGGTGTGCTCTGCGCAGCCTCTCTGGCTCCACTGTCACGCCTGCCACCGGGTGCCGGGTCACCCGCCACGGGTGATCTGTCGGCGCATCGCGCGGCCCCAGGGCCCGAAGTCGCGCCGTGCGCCGGGCGGGCCAGGCGGGACTCCGCGACTCGGCCCAGGCCGTTGGGCTGCGCCTGCTCCCCCGTTCGACCGGATGTACGGGGCGGTGGTGGGCGGAGCCGTCCTGAAGCGAGAAGTCGTGCAAGATGGCCCGCACCACCCGCCACCCTCACTCCGGCACCTGCCGCATCTCCATGACGCGCAGACCCAGCGACTGGCAGCGAGTCAGCAGGCCGTAGAGGTGAGCCTCGTCCACGACCGTGCCGAAAAGGACGGTCTGGCCGGACATCACCACATGGTCCAGCTCCGGGAACGCGTTGGCCAGCGTCTCCGAGAGGTGCCCCTCGACTCGGATCTCATAACGCACGAGCGGTCCTCCCACCGGACTTGCCTGGACGCTCTTCACCGACTGGCTCGGGACAGGCGGACGGCGCCCGTCCCTGCGATCCTCCGCCGCTGCGCACCTCACGGACCTCACCCCGTAGAGGTGACTCAATGAGTCAGAATGATCTTGAAAGAGATGATCAGCAGGCCCAGCAGCAGGTTGACCGATGCGGTGATGGCCACCAGCCGCCGTGAGGCGCCGGCGCGGCGGGCCGCGGCGACGGACCAGCCCACCTGCCCTGCGACGGCTACGGACAGTGCCAGCCAGAGGGCACCGCGTACGTCCAGTCCCAGGAGCGGGCTGACGGCCACCGCGACGGCCGGCGGGACAGCGGCCTTGACGATGGGCCACTCGGCACGGCACACGAGCAGGATCCCCCGACGGTCCGGAGTGTGCTGGGCGAGCCGTGCCCCGAACAGATGGGCATGTACGTGTGCGATCCAGAACACCACGCCGGTGAGCAGCAGCAGCAGCACCAGCTCGAAGCGGGGGAACGACCCCAGGGAGCCGGCTCCGATCACCACGGAGGCCGCGAGCATGGAGCCGTAGACGCCACCCGTGTAGTCGGCGCGTGTCCGGCGTTCGGCACGGCGCGCCCTCCGCTCCGCCGGTCCTCCCTCGGCTCTCGTCCTGTCCACCGGTGGCCCCCTACGCTCGGTCCGTGGATCCGTTCGCCCCGGCCGGAGCGGCACCGGAACCGGGCTCAGGCGGGCGGCCGCTCCGTGCGGTCGGCAGATGCGATGTCATCAGGAAACTGACGAGAGCGACGCCGCCCGTGGCCAGGATCGCCGCCTTCAGACCGTCGAGCTGCGCCGAGGCATAGGAGTCCGTGACGGCTTCGACTTCGGACGGTGGCAGTCCGGCCCGCTCGGCCGCCGAACGCACCTGGTCGGTGGAGACGAAGGTGATCCCGGCCTCGAGGCGGACACCGACCTGCTCGCGGGTTTCCGCGGACAGCCGGGGTTCGTCCGCGACCTGCGTGGTGAAGGCGTGGGCCAGCGCGCCGACCAGGATCGATCCGATGAGCGCGGTGCCCAGCGCCGAACCCAGGTTCTGGGCCGTGAACTGGAGTCCTCCCGCCTCGCTGCGTTCCTCCTCGCCGACGCCGGACTGGACGATGTTGCCGAGCTGCGAGGCGAGCAGGCCGATGCCCACACCCAGCAGGGCCATCGCCCCGGCGAACTGCGCGTCGTCGATGACCGGGTCGATGGTGGCCAGCAGCCACACGACGGCCGCCGCCAGGATCGCCAGGGCCAGCCGTACCACCCGGCGCGGTCCCATCACCCGCCCCAGCGGGGACGCGCACAGGGAGGTCACCAGCATGGTGGCGGACACCGGGAGCAGGCGCAGGCCCGTCTGGAAGGCGTCGAAACCCTGTACCACCTGCAGGTACAGCGGGATGGCGAAGAACAGTCCCAGCAGGATGAGGTTCTGGCTCAGCAGGGTCATCAGGCCGGCCCGCAGCACGGGTCTCCTCAGCAGGGACAGGTGCACGAGCGGGTCGGTGCCCCGGTCCTCCCGCCGTCGCTCCCAGTGCCGGAAGACGGCCAGGACGGCCACGCCGGCGCCGACGACGAACAGTGTCGGGGCGAAGCCGAGGACGGTGAAAGGAGGGTTACGGGGCTGCACCCAGCCCCACGTACTGCTCTGCAGCACGCCGAGCACGCCCAGCGCCAGCCCCACCGCGGAGAGCGCCGCCCCGACCCCGTCGAGCCTCGGCCGCGGTCCGGCCGGGGCGGGCGACGGGATCACGCGGCGGCACAGCAGGACGGCCAGGACGACCACGACCTCGCCGGCGAAGACGAGCCGCCAGGTGAGGTACGTCGTCATCCAGCCGCCCAGCATCGGGCCGACCGCGATCCCGGCGCCGGCGAGACCCCCGATGACCGCATAGGCGACGGCCCGGTCCCGGCCGCGGTACGACTCCGCCACCAGGGCGGCCATGGCCGGCAGCACCATGGCGGCGCCGAGTCCCTCGATGACGGACCAGCCCAACGTGAGGACCCACAGCGTGGGCGCCACGGCGGTCAGGGCGGACCCCACGCCGTAGACGACCAGCCCCACGAGGAACATGCGGCGCCGCCCCAGGATGTCTCCGAGCCTGCCACCGACGATCATGAACGCCGCCATGACCAGCGCGTACAGGGTGATGACGGCCTGGATGGCGGTGACCTCGGTGTCGAAGTCCTCCACCAGTTGGCTGATGGACACGTTCATGACTGAGGTGTCCAGAACCATCAGGAACTGGGCCGTACCGAGGGCGACCAGGGCCCACCAGTGCTTCACGCTGTCCCACCTCGCCGAAATCGGGCCCTGTACGCCGGCGGAGCCGGTCAGCCGGCGACCGGCAGATGTTCCGCGTTCCTGCGATCGCCTCCGACGTACGTTTCCCCCATCGCACCCGACGCGGGCACCGCGCGCCTCACCCGTCACGGGGGAGGGCCGCCCCTGACGCCTGCCCGCGCCGCTACCGGTGGGCGGGGTGCGCACCGAGCGCTTCCCCGCGTCCGTCACAGAAGTCCGAGGTCGCGTGCCCGGCGCACCGCGTCGTTGCGCCGGTTCACGGCCAGCTTCCGGTACACACTTTTGAGGTGGGTCTTCACCGTGTTGACCGATACGTAGAGATCGGCGGCGATCTCCTCCGTGGACATCATCCGGGCCAGCCGCTGGAGTACGTCCCGCTCGCGTCCGCTCAGCTCGACCGCGACCAGAGGCGGGGGCCCGGGCTCCGGCCGGAGCCGTTCACCGCCCCGGCGCGGCGGGCCGGGGCTGAGCCAGCCCTGTGCCAGCTCGTGCAGCGGAGCCGAGGCCAGCAAAGGCTGGACCCACGCTCCGGCCCGGAGAAACGGGCGCCGCAGCCGATCGCGACGTGCGTCGAGGAGCGCCCGCGCGACGAGCTTGCGGGCAGTGACCGCGTCTCCTGCCTCCGCTGCGGCCCGGGCCTTGACCAGTGCCGCCCCCACGGTCACCGCAGGGCCGGACCTGCCATCGGTGCGGATGTTGTCGAGCAGGCGCACGGCGGCATCGGTGCGTCCTGCCGCGATCTGGATCGCTGCGGCCTCCACGGCGCATACCGCTTGTTCACCAAAGACACCTCGGAGCGCCTCGGCCGCGCTGTCCGGCCGCCCGTCGGCGAGATGAGCGGCGGAGGCGACGACGGCCGCATGACTCGCGACCCAGGGCGAGGCCACGGCGGCGGGGACCGCCAGGTTCGTCGCCTCGACGGCGGCGCGCGCTTCTCCTCTGTCCAGGAGCAGCCGGGAAGCGGCGATGGCCCGTGCCGCCGCCGGCACCGGATCGCGTGTTCCCGCAGGCGCCCGGGCAGTTTCCTCCAGGAGGTCCTCGGCTCTGCCCAGTTCGTGACGGTCCACGGCCACAGCGGCCAGGACCAGACGGCCGATACCGGAACCGTACGGCTGGGGCAGGCCGCCCCGCTCCCCCTCGGAGACCGCGGCCAAGGCCTTGCGCTCCGCCCGGCCGGGCCAGCCGTTCAGATAGTCGATCAGAGCGAGGTGCCCCATGGCCTCCTCCCGGGGTAGCACGGTGGCGGCCCCGCCGGCAGCTGCGGCCGCTTCGGTCAGGGCGGCGCGCGCGTCCTCGTAACGCCCCGCCCACAGACGCGCCGAGCCGAGATGGGTCAGCAGTAGAGCGATCAGTTCGGGGTGCTTGTCCAGCAGACGGGTCGGGATCTCCTGCCGCAGCTCGGCGGCTGCGGCGGCGGCCCTCTCGGCCTTCGGCGTACTACCGGTCAGCCGGGCGGCCAGCGCTTCCAGCAACGCACAGCTCAGCCGGACCTCCGCCAGGTTCGGCGTGTCGTCGGCCAGATGCCCCTCTGCACGGCGCAAGCGGCCCAGACCGTGATCCAGGTCGTGCCGGGACAGGGCGTGGGCCGCCCGGACGAGGTCGGCCGCCGGGCTTCTCGCTTCGGGCCCCATGCGGGCGAACACATGGGACGGAGCACCCGAGCGTAGACCCGTGAAGAGCTGGCCGATCGCGAGGTCGTCGACCAGGGCTCCGGCGGCGAGGTCCCAGTCGCCGGCGGCGGCGGCGTGGGCGAGTGTCTCGGACAGAAGCCCGGAACGGCGCAGCCACCGCGCGGCCCGCCTGTGCAGTTCCGGTTCCAGGCCGGGCATGCGCTCGCGCAGGTGGGCCCGGAGGATCTCCCGGAAGAGCGGATGGAGCCGGTACCAGGAGTGTCCGAGCCGCTCGACGAACGCGTTCTCGCGGTGCAGCCCGGCAAGGACGGGTTCGGCGTCGGTCCGCAGGGTCAGCGCGTCGGCCAGCTCGGGGCGGAAACGCTCCAGGACGCTGACGCGCAGCAGTAGGTCCTGGGTCTCGTCCGTTCTTCCCCGCAGGACCTCGGCCAGCAGGAAATCCGCGACCGCGCCGTGGTCCGCCTCGAACTCCTTCAGGTAGAGCTCCGGGTCGGTGCTCTCGCACGCGGCCAGGGCAGACAGGCGCAGTCCGGCGGCCCAGCCCCGCGTGCGCTCCACGAGGGCGCGTACGGCGTCAAGTGGAAGGACCAGACCGTGCAGTTCCAGCAGCGTGACGGCCTCCGCCGGAGTGAAGGCCAGCTCGGCGCCACGGATCTCCGTGAGCTCCCCGGCCGCCCGGTAACGGTGCAGAGGCAGCAGAGGCTCGGTGCGGGTGACGAGGACGAGGCGCAGCCCCTGCCCGGCGTGGTGCAGGACGAACTCCAGCTGCTCAGCGACTTCCGGAGCGGTCATCCGGTCGTACTCGTCGAGCACAAGGACCACGGGCCGCTCACGTGCGTTCAACTCGGCGGCGAGTGCTGTCAGTAGCCTGCGGTCCACCCCGTCGGCATCCGCAGGCGCCCAGGCCACTCCGGTCGCCGGCGCGCCGCAGGCCCGCAGGGACTCGACGACGTACGCCCAGAAGACCCCGGGACGTCGGTCTCCCGCTTCGCCGGTGAGCCAGGCGACGGGCTGGCGCAAACCGGCGGCCCAGTCGGCGGCCAGCAGGGTCTTGCCCGCCCCGGCTGCGCCGTTGACCAGCGTCAACGGCGTTCGGAGAGCCTGATCGAGATGGTCGAGAAGCCGCTTGCGCCGCAGGAACGTGTCGGGCCGCGTGGGAAGGGCGAACCGGGTGCGCAGGAACGGATCCCCCAGGGGATCGGAGTAGGAACCAGCTGGAACGATCGACACGTGCACTCCTCGTTCGTCCCGGTCGGTCCCGGCCACGACGCTCACCACCCCTGTCAGCCAGGGGCACGCCACGGGTGGAGTCGTCCATCGCCAGCATCCCAGCCTCACGCCCGGCGCGCGCGGTGGCGCAGGTGCTGCGACGGCTCGCGGAGTGCGCAGACGGTCGGCCGGCCACTCGCTCACGCTGCCGTATCCGTCAGGGGCCTCAGCGTCAGAGCCCTCAGGCAGGCGCCGGCCCGCGAGCGTTCAGAACGTGATACCACGCGGGGGTGATTCGCCCGGGACGCCGGACCGTAGCCCTGCGGTGGGTACCGCACTTCACCCCCCATGGACCCGGGCGGGCGTACGGATCACCGTCGGTCGCCGGCCGGCTCCGACGCGGAGAGCCGGCCCGCGCGTACCGCCTCGACCAGACCCTGATGGTCCCGCTCGTTCAGGTCGGCGTACGCCTCGGCGAACGTATGGAGCGCACGGTCGAACGCGTCGCCGCGGCCCAGGTACGCGGCGATGGCGATGCGGTCGCCGGATCTCGCGTGGGCACGGGCCAGCGTGCTGCCGCAGACCTCGCCGAACGTCCTCAGGCCGGCCGGCGTCATCAACTCCGGATCGAGGCCGCCCTTCCAGTCGCGCAATTGGCGTACGTAGAAGTCGCGGCGCCGCCCGTCGATCCCGTCCGCCCGCGTCCAGCCCAGAAAGATGTCGCTCGCGGCCTGCATCAGTCGCTGCCCCGCAACCACCCGCTCGCCCTCGCTGCGGTACTCGCCGGCACCGACGTGCGGAGCGAGCACCGAGGTGCAGGCCTCCTTGGCCTGCAGGAAGAGCGGGTCCCGGCCGTCCCTGCCGGTCAGGAGGATGATCCAGCACCGGGTGCCGACGCTGCCCACGCCGACCACCTTGCGGGCGGCGTCCACGAACCGGAAGTCCCCGAGGAGGGAACGCCGGTCCGACTGGAGACTCCGGGCGTAGCCCCTGATCAGCCCGCGCAGCCGCTCCTCCAGTGCGTCGCGCTCGACCTCGGGCAGCAGATCGGTCAGCGGAACCAGCAGCGGCGGGTCCGCGGCGATCCGGACCTGCCCCTCGACCGTTTCGGTCAGCTTGGCGAAGGCCTGCAAGCTGTCCCGGGTACGGGCCTTGTCCAGGGCCCGGCCCAGGTTCTTTCGGCCGCCCGTGGTCAACTTTCGGGACGCCATGGCTACAAGGCGGTCCGCGTCGATCCTCGCGTACCAGACACCGAGATTGGTCATGCAAGCGAACCGGATCATCGCCTCGCGGTACGACCGGACCGCCGCCGGCACCACGCGGGCGCGCTCCCGGTCCGTGAAGCCGTTCGCACGTCCGGCGACCGCGAGACTGGCCGCCAGCCGCTTCACGTCCCATTCCCAGGGGCCGGGCAGCGATTCGTCGAAGTCATTGATGTCGAAGACCAGCTGCCGTTCCGGGGAGGCGAGCAGCCCGAAGTTCAAGAGGTGTGCGTCTCCGCACAGTTGGACCCTGATACCGGAGTCCTGGGTGGTGGCCAGATCGGCGGCCATGATCGCGGCGGCGCCCCGGTAGAAGCGGAACGGCGACTCGGCCATCCGGCTGTAGCGGATCGGGACGAGCTCGGGAACCCTGGTCGCGGACTGGGCGCCGAGGATGCCCAACGGGTCCGGCCGGTCCGACGACGGTGCGAACCCTGCGTGGCCGGAACGGGGTGTGCGGCGGCGGGCGGCCTTCCCACGGGCGGCCCGCTCCGCGGGCGTCAGGGGCGGTACGGCACCGAGCGTCGACGCACTGTCCCGGCTCATCGAAGACCCTCCTGACCGCTTCCTTCCCCGATCATCGCGGGCCGTGCCGGTTCCGGCATCATCTGGTGGGCCGTGCCCCGGGCAGCGGCGGAGGGCGCAAGGACCGAGACCCGTTGCCGGTCACTTCCGCCGTCGTCCCAGGGGGTCCCGAGCCAGCTGTCGAAGCTGCGCAGAAGTGCCACCAGCGTTGCGCCCGCCGCTGTCTGCGTTCGGATGTCGCAGATCAGACCGGGGACTTGAGAGGATCGATTCGTGGAGTCCTCTGAACCATTGCCCGGGTCCGACATCGAGCCCCTGCCCGAGGCCGGACGGGCCGTGAACCGCCGACTGGTCCGGTGCCGCCTCTGCGGCCGCCCGCTCACCGGTACGGACTCGCGCCGAACCGGTCTGGGCCCCGCCTGCAACGCCAAACTGCACCCCGCCGCACCGGACATCCGCACCCGCCGTCACGAGGTCGAACAGGACCCGCTGCCCGGTACCTGAGCGGCGATGGCGGCTATGAGTCGAGGCGGCGGAACAACCCCTCCTGCACCACGGACACCAGCAGATTGCCGCCGCGGTCATAGATCCGGCCGCGCGCCAGTCCCCGTCCACCCGTCGCGATCGGCGACTCCTGGTCGTACAGGAACCACTCGTCGGCCCGGAACGGCCGGTGGAACCACATCGCGTGATCCAGCGACGCCATGTCGAAGCCGCGTGGTCCCCACAGCGGCTCCACCGGGATGCGGACCGCGTCCAGGAGCGTCATGTCGCTCGCGTACGTCAGCGCGCATGTGTGCACGAGTGGGTCGTCGCCCAGCGGGCCGACCGCACGCATCCAGACGGCGCTGCGCGGGTCCGCGTCCTTGGTCTCCTCGTGCGTCCAGCGAAGCCGGTCGACGTACCGGATGTCGAACGGCTGGCGCCGGGCCATCCGCTCCAGCGCGTCCGGCAGCGCCCCGAGGTGCTCGCGGACCTCTTCGGCGACCGTCGGCAGCTGCTCGGGGTCCGGGACGGTCCGGGCGGGCGGCAGCTGGTGCTCGAAGCCGGCCTCCTCCGGCCGGTGGAAGGACGCCGTCAGATTGAAGATCGTCCGGCCCTGCTGGACGGCGGTGACCCGGCGGGTGGTGAACGACCGCCCGTCCCGCACCCGTTCCACCTCGTAGACGATCGGGATCCCGGGCCGGCCCGGCCGCAGGAAGTACGCGTGCAGCGAATGGACCGGCCGGTCCCCGTCGGTGGTGCGGCCGGCCGCCACCAGCGCCTGTCCGGCGACCTGGCCGCCGAAGACCCGCTGCAGGGACTCCTCGGGGCTGCGCCCGCGAAATATGTTGACCTCGATCCGCTCCAGGTCGAGCAGGTCGACCAGGCGCTCGGCGGGGTTCGTCATGCGTTTCGTCTCCACTCTCGCAGCGCTGCCGTGCGTATGGCGAGCGCGGTCACAGCTGGCCGACCGAGGTGACCCTGACGACCGCCCGGCCCTCTTCGTCGGAGGCCGCCAGATCGATCTCCGCGCTGATGCCCCAGTCGTGGTCGCCGTTCGGGTCGGCGAACGTCTGCCGCACCCGCCACAGGCCGTGCGCGGCGTCCTCGTCGATCTTCAGTAGCTTCGGCCCGCGGGCGTCCGGACCCGTGCCCAGGTCCTCGTACTCGTCCCAGTACGCGTCCATCGCCTCGCCCCACGCGTCCTCGTCCCAGCCCGCGTCGCCGTCCAGGTCGCCGAGCTCGGCGACCTTGTCCAGCGCGGCCAGCTCCACCCGGCGGAACATCGCGTTGCGGACCAGCACCCGGAAGGCGCGGGCGTTGGCGGTGACCGGCTTGACCTCGTCGGCCCGCTCCTGCGCCTCCTCGGCGGTCTCCACCTCCGGGTTGGCGAGCTGCTCCCACTCGTCGAGGAGACTGGAGTCCACCTGCCGCACCATCTCGCCGAGCCAGGCGATCAGATCCTCCAGGTCCTCGGACTTCAGGTCGTCCGGGATGGTGTGCTCAAGAGCCTTGTACGCGCTCGCCAGGTACCGCAGCACGATCCCCTCGGTACGGGCCAGCTCGTAGTTCGACGTGAACTCCGTGAACGTCATGGCGCGTTCGTACATGTCACGGATCACGGACTTCGGCGAGACGGGGTGGTCGCCCACCCACGGGTGGCTCTTGCGGTACACGTCGTACGCGTGCCACAGCAACTCACTCAGCGGCTTCGGGTACGTGACGTCCTGGAGCAGCTCCATCCGCTCCTCGTACTCGACACCGTCCGCCTTCATCTGGCCGACCGCTTCGCCGCGCGCCTTGTTCTGCTGGGCGGCCAGGATCTGCCGCGGGTCGTCGAGCGTCGACTCGACGACGGAGACCATGTCCAACGCGTACGACGGCGACTCGCCGTCCAGCAGGTCGAACGCGGCCAGCGCGAACGTGGACAGCGGCTGGTTCAGCGCGAAGTCCTGCTGGAGATCGACGGTGAGCCGCACGATGCGGCCCTCCGCGTCCGGCTTGTCGAGCTGTTCCACCACACCGCCGTCCAGCAGCGAACGGTAGATCGCGATGGCCCGGCGGATGTGGCGCAGCTGCGCCTTGCGCGGCTCGTGGTTGTCCTCCAGCAGATGCCTCATCGCCGCGAAAGCGTTGCCGGGACGCGCGATCACGGACAGCAACATCGTGTGCGTGACCCGGAATCGGGAGGTCAGCGGTTCCGGATCGGACTGGATCAGCTTGTCGAACGTGGTCTCCGACCAGGCGACGAAGCCCTCGGGGGCCTTCTTGCGGACCACCTTGCGCTTCTTCTTGGGGTCGTCGCCCGCCTTCTTGACGGCCTTCTCGTTCTCGATGACATGCTCCGGCGCCTGCGCGACGACGAAGCCCGCCGTGTCGAAGCCGGCCCGGCCCGCGCGGCCGGCGATCTGGTGGAACTCACGGGCGCGCAGCGTACGGACCCGGGTGCCGTCGTACTTGGTGAGCGCTGTGAAGAGCACCGTACGGATCGGGACGTTGACGCCGACGCCGAGGGTGTCCGTACCGCAGATCACCTTCAGCAGACCGGCCTGGGCGAGCTTCTCCACCAGCCGCCGGTACTTCGGGAGCATGCCCGCGTGATGCACCCCGATGCCGTGTCGCACATAGCGGGAGAGGTTCTGGCCGAACTTCGTGGTGAAGCGGAAGTTGCCGATCAGGTCGGCGATCTTCTCCTTCTCCTCCTTGGTGCACATGTTGATGCTCATCAGCGACTGCGCCCGCTCGACGGCCGCGGCCTGCGTGAAGTGCACGATGTACACCGGTGACTGCCGGGTGTCCAGCAGTTCGGTGAGCGTCTCGGTGATCGGGGTCAGTCGGTACTCGTAGCTCAGTGGGACCGGCCGGGTCGCCGAGCGCACCACGGAGGTGGGACGGCCGGTGCGCCGGGTCAGGTCCTGCTCGAACATCTTGACGTCACCGAGCGTGGCCGACATCAGGATGAACTGGGCCTGCGGCAGCTCCAGGAGCGGGATCTGCCAGGCCCAGCCGCGGTCCGGCTCCGCATAGAAGTGGAACTCGTCCATCACGACCTGGCCGATGTCGGCGTGCTTGCCGTCGCGCAGCGCGATGGACGCGAGCACCTCGGCGGTGCAGCAGATCACCGGGGCGTCCGCGTTGACCGAGGCGTCGCCGGTGAGCATCCCGACGTTCTCCGTACCGAACAGTTTGCACAGGTCGAAGAACTTCTCCGAGACCAGTGCCTTGATCGGTGCGGTGTAGAAGGTGACCTTGTCCTGGGCCAGCGCCGTGAAGTGCGCACCCGCCGCGACCAGGCTCTTTCCGGAGCCGGTGGGGGTGGACAGGATCACGTTCGCCCCGGAGACCACCTCGATCAGCGCCTCCTCCTGAGCAGGGTAGAGGGTGATGCCCTGGGTCTCGGTCCATGACGAGAAGGCCTCGAAGAGGGCGTCCGGGTCGTCGGTCGGGGGCAGCTGATCGATAAGGGTCACGCCCCCATCTTGCCTGCCTTCTGCCCGGATGAGGGAACCGGACGACCGGACGAAGATCACGGACGATACGCTGCCCACTCAACTCGGCCGCATCGCAACGGCGATGGCGGCCGGACAACTCTGGGGGCGGGAAGAACCATGATGGGACCGGCACACTCACTGTCCGGGGCGGCGGCCTGGCTGGGGGTGGGCGCGGCGGCGGCTGCCGCGGGCCATACGATGCCGTGGCCCGTCCTGGTCGTCGGTGCACTGATCACCGCGGGCGCCGCGCTCGCCCCGGACCTCGATCACAAGTCGGCGACCATCTCGCGGGCCTTCGGACCGGTCTCGCGCGGACTCTGCGAGATCGTCGACAAGCTCTCGCACGCTGTCTACAAGGCGACCCGGGGCCCCGGTGACCCGCGCAGGAACGGTGGCCACCGGACCCTGACGCACACCTGGCTCTGGGCCGTCCTGATCGGTGCCGGGGCCTCCGCCGCGGCGATCGCCGGCGGCCGATGGGCGGTCCTCGCGATCCTCTTCGTCCATCTGGTGCTCGCTGTCGAAGGACTGCTGTGGCGGGCCGCCCGGATGTCCAGCGATGTCCTGGTGTGGCTGCTCGGCGCGACCAGCGCCTGGATCCTGGCGGGTGTCCTGGACAAGCCGGGCAACGGCTCGGACTGGCTCTTCAGCGGGCCCGGCCAGGAGTACCTCTGGCTCGGGCTGCCGATCGTCCTCGGTGCCCTCGTGCACGACATCGGCGACGCGCTGACCGTCTCCGGCTGCCCGATCCTGTGGCCGATCCCACTGGGCCGCAAGCGCTGGTATCCGGTGGGGCCGCCGAAGGTCATGCGCTTCCGGGCCGGCAGCTGGGTGGAGCTGAAGGTGCTGATGCCGGCGTTCATGGTGCTCGGAGGAGCGGGCGCGGCGGCCGCCCTCAACTTCATCTGACCGCCGTACCGTCGGCCGGCCGATGAGCACCGACTCGATGACCTGCAGTAGTCGCAGTTTGCGCTGAGTCACCGAGGCGAAGAGCCGGTCCGGACAGCCGGCTGCTCTTCGGTCCGGACGATCGCGTCCGCAGTGCTCCCTTCGCGGCAGTCGTGAGCGGGACGTTCGGCCGGGGCGGCGTCAGCAGTTGAAGTCGTCCGCTGCGCGGGACGGTTCCCAGACCGCGCAGTCGTGCGCGAAGAGCACACGTCGCGGGTCGAGGCCGGCCAGCCTCTCGACCCACGGTCGATAGGTGGGCAGCGGCTGTTCCAGACCTTCGAGCTGTGCGTGGCGGGCCAGCTGGTCCGCTGCGAAGTCGGAGGCGAAGTCGTGTGCCTGACCGGCGAGCACGACGGTGCCGTCGCTCTGCCGGACCACCAGCGACTGGTGACCGGCGGTGTGGCCAGGGGTGGGAATGATCCGCACTCCTGGCCAGACCTCGGCTTCTCCGCTGATCTCCTCGTAGCTCGCGTCGGGGAAGTCGACGAGTTCGTCGATGGTGTAGCCGCCCCGGCGCGCGGCGGCCAGCTCCACGTCCTGCACCAGGATCGGCGTGCCGCCCAGCAACCTGTTGCCCCCGCAGTGGTCGAAGTGGAGGTGGCAGTTCACCACCAAGGAGACATCCGAGAGAGAAACTCCGGCGTCTGCGAGGGCGCTCTCCAGCCCTCGGCGCCGGGGGCGGTAGTGAGCTTCGGTTCCGGGATCGGCGGCCCCGATGCCGGTGTCGAAGAGGATCAGTCCTTCGTGGCGCCGGACCAAGTAGGCGAGCACGGGTTCGACCCGCGGCTGCGGGCCGCCCGTCTCCGACGCGGGTCGGACGAAATAGCCCAGGTCGAGGCGGCGGATCTCCGTGTTGTCGGCCATCCGGCCATGGTGGCAGCCGGTGCTCCTCTCCCCTTCATGTTTCGCTGTCCGGAGAAGCCGCCGGACACGCCGGTCAGCCGTGCCAGGACCGCCACAGCGCCGCATAGGCGCCGTCCGCCGCCACCAGCTCGTCATGGCTGCCCAGTTCGCTGATCCGGCCGCTCTCGACCACCGCGATCACATCCGCGTCGTGCGCGGTGTGCAGCCGGTGCGCGATCGCCACGACCGTACGGCCGTCCAGCACCCGTGCCAGCGAGCGTTCCAGATGCCGGGCCGCCCGCGGGTCCAGCAGCGAGGTCGCCTCGTCCAGCACCAGCGTGTGGGGATCGGCCAGCACCAGCCGGGCCAGCGCGATCTGCTGCGCCTGCGCCGGGGTCAGTGACAGACCGCCCGAACCGACCTCGGTGTCCAGCCCCTCGTCCAGCGCCTTCGCCCAGCCGTCCGCGTCGACAGCGGCGAGCGACGCCCACAGCTCGGCGTCCTCGGCACCCGTACGGGCCAGCAGCAGATTGTCACGCAGCGAACCGACGAACACATGGTGTTCCTGGTTGACCAGCGCCACATGCGTACGTACCCGCTCCGCCGTCATCCGGGACAACTCCGCACCACCCAGCGTGACTTCACCGGTGCGTGGGGCGTAGATCCCGGCAAGCAGCCGCCCGAGCGTGGACTTGCCCGCACCGGACGGGCCGACCAGCGCCAGGCGCGTGCCCGGGGCGACGTCCAGCGACACCTTGTGCAGGACGTCGACCCCGTCGCGGTAGCCGAAGTGCACATCACCCGCCCGGACGTCCCGGCCGTCCGGCACGACCGCCGTCTCGCCCGCGTCCGGCTCGATGTCCCGGACGCCGACCAGCCGGGCCAGCGACACCTGCGCGACCTGCAACTCGTCGTACCAGCGCAGGATCAGACCGATCGGGTCGACCATCATCTGTGCGAGCAGTGCACCGGTCGTCAGCTGTCCGACGGTGAGCCACCCCTCGATGACGAACCAGCCGCCGAGCATCAGGACCGCGCCGAGGATCGTCACGTACGTGACGTTGATGACGGGGAACAGCACCGAACGCAGGAACAGCGTGTACCGCTCCCACGCCGTCCACTCCTTGATCCGCCGGTCCGACAGCGCCACCCGGCGTGCGCCGAGCCGGTGCGCCTCCACCGTGCGCCCCGCGTCCACGGTCTCCGCGAGCATCGCCGCGACCGCGGCGTATCCGGCGGCCTCCGAGCGGTACGCGGACGGCGCCCGGCGAAAGTACCAGCGGCAGCCGAGGATCAGCACCGGCAGGGCGATCAGTACGGAGAGCGCCAGCGGGGGAGCGGTCACGGTGAGCGCACCGAGCAGCAGCCCCGCCCACACCACACCGATCGCCAGCTGCGGCACGGCCTCACGCATCGCGTTGGCCAGCCGGTCGATGTCCGTGGTGATCCGGGACAGCAGATCACCGGTCCCGGCCCGCTCCAGCACCCCCGGCGGCAGTCCGACCGACCGGACGAGGAAGTCCTCGCGCAGATCGGCCAGCATCTCCTCGCCGAGCATGGCGCTGCGCAGCCGCATCATCCGCGTGAACACGGTCTGTACCACCAGCGCGAGCGCGAACACCACGGCGGTGCGCTCCAGATGGAGGTCGGCGACCCCGGTCGACAGGTCCTCGACCAGCCCGCCCAGCAGATACGGCCCGACGATCGAGGCGATCACCGCGACCGCGTTGAACGAGATGAGCACGGCGAACGGCTTGCGGTGGCGCCGCATCAGCTCCTGTACATAGGCCCGTACGGTGGCGGGGGTGCCGACCGGCAGGGTCGTGGCCGACTCCGGGGCGGCCGGGTCGTACGCCGGTTGTGCGACGCCGATCATGCCCTCTCCTCGATTTCTTCGATCGATTCGATCGATTCGATCTCGTCGATCTTGTCCAGTGCGGTCAGGGCCGCGATCTCGTCCTCGGTCTCACGGGTGACGACCGCCCGGTACCGCGGTTCGGTGCGCAGCAGCTCGCGGTGTGCACCGACCGCGACGACTGTGCCGTCGTGCACCAGCACCACCCGGTCCGCGAGATCGAGCAGCAGAGGCGACGAAGCGAAGGCCACCGTCGTACGACCGGCGCGCAGCGCCTTGATCCCGGCGGCGACCCGGGCCTCGGTGTGCGAGTCGACGGCGGACGTGGGCTCGTCCAGAACCAGCGCCTCAGGGTCGGTGACCAGCGAGCGGGCCAGCGCGAGCCGCTGGCGCTGTCCGCCGGAGAGCGACCGGCCTCGCTCGGTGATCCTGGTGGTCATCGGGTCGCCGTCGGTGGCGACCGAGGCCTGCGCCAGCGCGTCCAGCACATCACCGCACTGGGCGGCGGACAGCGCGTCCTCGGCGGTCACCAGACCGGACGACGGCACATCGAGCAGCTCCCGCAGTGTCCCGGAGAGCAGCACCGGGTCCTTGTCCTGGACCAGCACCGCGGTCCGGGCGGCCGCCAGCGGAAGCTCGTCCAGGGGCACGCCGCCGAGCAGGACGGACGGGGTCTTGTCCGGCGCTTCCTCGGGGGCGTCGTCCGCCGTGTCCGGTTCCGCGCCCACCTGGGCGTGTCCGCCGAGCCGTTCGGCCAGCCGGCCCGCCTCGTCCGGGTCGCCGCAGACCACCGCGGTGAACAGACCCGACGGTGCCATCAGCCCGGTGACCGGGTCGTACAGGTCACCGGCCGGCACCGCGTCGACGGTCGAAGGCTCGGCGGTGCGGTGCAGCGAAAGCACTCGGACGGCCCGCTGCGCGGACGGCCGCGAGAAGGAGTACGCCATTGCGATCTCCTCGAAGTGCCGCAGCGGGAACAGCATCAGTGTCGCCGCGCTGTACACCGTGACCAGCTGACCGACCTCGATCCGGCCGTCGTGGGCCAGCGTCGCGCCGTACACGACCAGCGAGATCAGCAGCACGCCCGGCAGCAGCACCTGGATCGCCGAGATCAGCGACCACATCTGCGCGCTCCGCACCGCAGCCTTGCGGACCTCCTGCGAGGCTCTCCGGTAGCGGCCGAGAAAGAGCTCCTCGCCGCCGATACCGCGCAGCACCCGCAGCCCGGCGACGGTGTCCGACGCCAGCTCGGTGGCCTTGCCGGCCTTCTCGCGCTGGAGGTCGGCACGCCGGGTGGCTCGGGGGAGCAGCGGCAGTACCGCCAGCGCCAGGAGCGGCATGGCGAGCACCACCAGGACGCCCAGCGACGGCAGATAGAGGACGAGTCCGACGCAGATCAGTACGAGAGCGGCGGCTGCGGCGGCGAAGCGGGAGAGCGCCTCGACGAACCAGCCGATCTTCTCGACGTCGCCGGTGGACACGGCGACGACCTCGCCCGCGGCGACCCGGCGGGTCAGCGCGGCGCCGAGCTCAGCCGTCTTACGGGCCAGCAGCTGCTGGACGCGGGCGGCGGCAGTGATCCAGTTGGTGACGGCGGTCCGGTGGAGCATGGTGTCACCGACCGCGATCAGCACACCGAGGATCGCGATGAGCCCGCCCGCCAGCGCGAGCCGGCCGCCTGATCGGTCGACCACCGCCTGCACGGCGAAGCCGACGGCCAGTGGCAGCCCGGCGATGGAGCACTGGTGCAGCAGGCCCCAGGACATGGACTTGAGCTGGCCACGGATCTGGTTGCGGCCGAGCCAGAGCAGGAAGCGTGGGCCTGACCGGACATCAGGATCGCCAGGATCTGAATACGGAAGATCGCGAATCTGCATGACGTCCCATGGTTCGGAAGGGCGGAGATCTGTCGTAGACCTCGAGGAACGGGTGGGGGGACCAAACCGTGCAAGGTTCGCGTCCTGCCGGGGTCCGAGGCAAACGGTTTTTTGCTCGACGGTAAAGATTCGGCTCGTATTCGAGGCAGGTCACAGGCGGTGAGCCCGGCCGCTCGGCCGTGGTGCGAATATGGGCGGATGCGAATAACCGGTCGGGTACGAATGGCTGTCGCGGCAGCGGCCTGTGGTCTCATGCTCACTCCCCTGACAGCGTGCGGCAGCTCGCCCCAGGGGCAGCAGGACGACACGAAAGCCGGTGGCGCAGCGAACCGGAAGGCGCCGACCGCCGATCTGAAGCGCATTCCCGACGTGGGCGACCGGCTGTACGCGCAGATCCCCGGGAACTCGCGTCAGGTCGTCGCGGTCTACGGCGTGGGCAAGAACTCGGCCGACTCCACCGTCGTGCTGTACACCAAGCACGGCGCCACCTGGGACACCACCGGCAGCTGGAAGGCCCACAACGGCAGGAAGGGCTGGACCACCGACCATCACGAGGACGACAAGCGCAGTCCGGTCGGCGTATTCACGCTCACCGACGCGGGCGGTGCCCTGGCCGACCCGGGCGCCCTCCTCCCGTACACACAGTCGGCGTCGATCCAGGCACCGCGCTACTGGTCGAAGCCGTACTGGCACGACTTCGACTACGTCATCGCCATCGACTACAACCGCGTCAAGGGCACTGCGCCCAACGACCCCACGCGCCCGCTGGGACAGTCGAAGGGTGGCAGCATCTGGCTGCACATGGACCACGGCAGCGGTACGTCGGCCTGTGTGAGCCTGCCCAAATCGGCCATGCAACTGCTGCTGCGCACCCTCGACCCGAAGCAGCACCCGGTCGTGGTGATGGGCGACAAGGCCACGCTCCGAGCGGCCTGACCACGCCCCCTCCGGCCGCTCCTGCGAGAGGGAGCGGATCGCCGCGGGCGTGGGCAGGTGCGCGGTCGTGCGGGGAAGGCGTCAGGGACGCGTCGCCCGCTCCAGTTCCATCAGGACCGAGTAGTACTCGCGCCCCGTGGCCCGGTCCATGCCGATCTCGCACATCCGGTTGGCGGAGAGATACGCGTCGTACTCGCGGGAGTTCACCTCGGCGGCCTCCTTCGCCGTCGCCGACGCCGTCAGCTCCTTGTGCAGCATCCCGCGGTCGCCCGCGAACGCGCAGCACCCGGCGTCGTCCGGGACGACGACCTCCTCCGCGCACGCCTCGGCGACCGCACGCAACTGGTCCACGTCACCCAGGTGCTGCATCGAACACGTCGGGTGCAGGACCGCCGAACCGGTCTTGCGCAGGATCGTCAGCTCCGGCAGCAGCTCGTCGGCCGCCCATACGAGGGAGTCGACGACGGTCAGCTCCCGGTGCAACTCCCGGTTCTCGTCGGTGAGATACGGCACCACCTCATGGGCGATACCCAGCGTGCACGACGAGGCGTCGACGACCAGCGGAAGTGTGCCGCCCGCCGTCCAGCCCCAGGCGGCCTCGACGATGCGGTTGGCCATCACCGCGTTGCCCTCGTCGTACCCCTTGGAGTGCCAGATCGTCGCGCAGCAGGTTCCCGCGACGTCCTCCGGGATCCACACCGGCTTTCCGGCACGGGCCGACACGGCGACGACGGCCTGCGGCAGCGAAGGGCCGCGATGGCCCTCGGGGCCGCCGAAGATCCGGTTCACGCAGGCCGGGTAGTAGACGGCGCTCGCTCCGACCCGCGAGGTGCGGGGCAGCTTGCGAGCGGCCGCGCCGGGGATCTCCGGCAGCCACTCGGGCACCAGATCGGGGCGTACGGCCTTGCGGGCGAGCCCGGTGACGGTCTCCAGCAGCCGGTCGCCGATCCTGTCCGCTGCGGCGACCGCCAGCCGCGCCGAGGCCTCCACCGCCCTGAAGTTCTTCGCCGTGAGCGCCGCGATCCGCTCCTCGCGTGGCGAGTGCCGCTGGTGGCGGAAGTCCTTCATCATGGCGCCGGTGTCGATGCCGACCGGGCAGGCGAGTTTGCAGGTGGAGTCGCCCGCGCAGGTGTCGACGGCGTCGTAGCCGTACGCGTCGAGCAGTTCGGTCTCCACCGGCGAACCGTTCGGCTGCCGCATCATCTCCCGCCGCAGCACGATCCGCTGGCGCGGAGTGGTGGTCAAGTCCCCGCTGGGACAGGTCGGTTCGCAGAACCCGCACTCGATGCACGGGTCGGCGATCAGCTCGACCTCGGGGATGGTCTTCAGCCCGCGCAGATGGGCCTTCGGGTCGCGGTCCAGGACGATCCGGGGCGCCAGCACCCCGTCGGGGTCGATGACCTGCTTCGTGCGCCACATCAGCTCGGTCGCCTTGGGGCCCCACTCCAGCTCCAGGAACGGAGCGATGTTGCGGCCGGTGGCGTGCTCCGCCTTCAGCGATCCGTCGAAGCGCTCCACGGTCAGCCGGCAGAAGTCGTCCATGAACGCGGCGTACCGGTCGACGTCGGACGGCTTCGCCGCGTCGAAGGCGAGCAGGAAGTGCAGATTGCCGTGTGCGGCGTGACCCGCGACGGCGGCGTCGAAGCCGTGCTCCGCCTGGAGCCGGAGGAGGGATTCGCAGGCGTCGGCGAGCTGCGACGGCGGGACCGCGAAGTCCTCCGTGATCAGCGTCGTACCCGACGGGCGGGAGCCGCCGACTGCGGTGACGAAGGCTTTGCGGGCCTTCCAGTAACCGGAGATGGCCTTGGTCTCTCGGGTGAACTCATTGGTCACCGAGGCGACCGGCGCGACAAGATCCAGCCCCTTGACGGCCGCGGCCGCCGCACGCTCGTACGCCTCCTGCCCCGGCTCGTCCGGAGCCCGGAACTCCACCAGCAGCGCCGCGGTCTCCTTGGGCAGCTCGGCCCAGTCGGCCGGCACGCCCTGGACGCTCACCGAAGCGCGCAGCGTATTGCCGTCCATCAGCTCGACGGCGATCGCCCCCGCCTCGTTGAAACGGGGCACGGCAGCCGCCGCGGCGGTCAGCGAGGGGAAGAAGAGCAGCGCGCTGGAGACCTTCCGGTCCAGCGGCAGGGTGTCGAAGACGACCTCGGAGATGAACCCGAAGGTGCCCTCCGAGCCGACCATCAGCCCGCGCAGGATCTCTACGGGCGTCGAGCCGTCCAGGAAGGCGTCGAGCCGGTACCCGTTGGTGTTCTTGATCTCGTACTTGGCGCGGATCCGGGCGGTGAGCTCCGCATCCGCCTCGATCTCCGCCTTGAGGGCCAGCAGCTCCTCGCACAGCCGAGGCTCGGCATGCGCCAGCAGCTCGTCCGCCGTCGGGTCGGCTGTGTCGACGACCGTGCCGCTCGGCAGCACGAAGGTGAGCGAGGAGACGGTGCGGTACGAATTACGGGTGGTGCCGGCGGTCATTCCGGAGGCGTTGTTGGCGACGACCCCGCCGATCGTGCACGCGATGGCGCTGGCCGGGTCGGGGCCCAGCAGCCTGCCGTAGCGGGCGAGGGTGACATTGGCGCGCATGACCGTGGTCCCGGGACGGATACGGGCCCGCGCGCCGTCGCCCAGGACTTCGATGCCCGTCCAGTGGTGGCGGACGTCGACAAGGACGTCCTCGCCCTGCGCCTGGCCGTTCAGACTGGTGCCGGCGGCCCGGAAGACGACTTCCCGGCCCTTGCCGTGCGCGTACGACAGGATCGCCGAGATGTCGTCGATGTCCTCGGGGACCACGACGACCTGGGGAAGGAACCGGTAGGGGCTGGCATCGGAGGCGTACTTCACCAGGTCGGAGACCTTCCACAGCACCTTCTCCGGCCCCAGCAGGGCGGTCAGCTCGCCGCGCAGCGGTTCGGGTGTGCCCGCCGCCCGGCCGTCGAGGACCCGATCGGGGGACGCGGAGCGCGCCGCACCAGGACGGAGGGCTTCGGGCTTCGGCTCCAGCAGCGGCATGACGACGGTCCCCTCGGCGGTTCGGTGCGGTACTCCCACCTTTCTACCAGCGAAGATCCGCACCGCTATGACCGGTACTACCAACCGTACGGCTCGCAGACATCGGCGGGCCCGCAGCCATCGGGACGACCCTTAGCAGCGGCGCTCCGGCATTCCGGCGACGAGAGCGGACAGCAGTCCGCCCAGCACCTCCCGCTGATCGGCCGTCAATGGAGCCAGGATCTCCTCTGCCGCCGCCCGGCGCGCGTCGCGCAGCGACCGGAGCGTGGCACGGCCCTCGTCGGTGAGCTCGATCCGAACCACCCGGCGGCTGTCCGGATCAGGGGTGCGGCGCACCCGGCCGCTCGCCTCCAGCGCATCGACCAGGCTCGTCACGGCGCGCGGCACGACATCCAGGCGCTGCGCGAGATCCGCCATCCGGGGCGGTCCGTCGTAGTGGGCGACCGTGCGCAGCAGCCGGAACTGGGCCGGGGTGATGCCTATCGGCTCCAGCTGGCGGCTTTGGATGCGGTGCAGCCGGCGGGTCAGCCGCAGCAGCTGCTCGGCCAGCAGGCCGTCGGAGTCGGGGGAGTCCATACGGGAACAATATCAGGACTCCGTTCATTGTGAGTATAGGTAACAATGAGCTATGCTCTCAAAAGTTCGACGGCTGCCCGCGGCCGTCTTCCTCTGTCACGCCTGTCGAAGGAGCCCATGAAATCCGACGAACCCACGTGGACGCCCCCGCCCAGGGACGGCACGCAGCCACCCGCCGAGCTGCGCCGGATCTTCCGCCTCTTCCACCCGTACCGCGGCCGGCTCACGCTGGTCGGACTGCTCGTCGGCGCCTCGTCACTGGTCTCGGTGGCCTCGCCGTTCCTGCTGCGCGAGATTCTCGACACCGCCATCCCCCAGGGTCGTACGGGACTGCTGTCGCTGCTCGCCCTCGGCATGATCCTCACCGCCGTCATGAACAGTGTCTTCGGCGTCCTGCAGACGCTGATCTCGACCACGGTCGGCCAGCGCGTCATGCACGACCTGCGCACAGCGGTCTACGCCCAGCTGCAGCGGATGCCGCTCGCCTTCTTCACCAGGACCCGCACGGGTGAGGTGCAGTCCCGCATCGCCAACGACATCGGCGGGATGCAGGCGACCGTGACCTCCACCGCCACCTCGCTGGTCTCCAACCTC
Source organism: Streptomyces sp. NBC_01717 (assembly GCF_036248255.1). Taxonomy (NCBI): domain Bacteria; kingdom Bacillati; phylum Actinomycetota; class Actinomycetes; order Kitasatosporales; family Streptomycetaceae; genus Streptomyces; species Streptomyces sp. NBC_01717. The sequence goes on from NZ_CP109178.1 coordinate 7,858,230, forward strand.
ACGGCGGTCATCGCCACCGTCGTCGCGATGCTGGCGCTCGACTGGCGGCTCACCCTGGTGTCGCTGGCACTGCTGCCGGTCTTCGTCTGGATCAGCCGCCGGGTCGGCCGTGAGCGCAAGAAGATCACCACCCAGCGCCAGAAGCAGATGGCCGCCATGGCGGCGACGGTCACCGAGTCCCTCTCCGTCAGCGGCATCCTGCTCGGCCGGACCATGGGCCGGGCGGACTCCCTCACCAAGGGTTTCGCCGAGGAGTCCGAGCGGCTGGTCGACCTGGAAGTACGCTCCAGCATGGCCGGACGGTGGCGGATGTCGACGATCGGCATCGTCATGGCCGCCATGCCCGCCGTCATCTACTGGGCCGCGGGCCTCGCCCTGCAGTCCGGCGGACCCGCCGTCTCCATCGGCACGCTCGTCGCCTTCGTCTCACTCCAGCAGGGCCTCTTCCGGCCCGCCGTGAGCCTGCTCTCCACCGGAGTGCAGATGCAGGCATCCCTCGCGCTCTTCCAGCGGATCTTCGAGTACCTCGACCTCAGAGTGGACATCACAGAGCCCGAGAAGCCCGTCCGGCTGGAGAAGATCCGCGGCGAGATCCGCTTCGAGGACGTCGACTTCAGCTACGACGAGAAGAGCGGCCCGACCCTCAGTGGTGTCGATGTCGCCGTGCCGGCCGGTGGCAGCCTCGCCGTCGTCGGACCCACCGGCGCCGGCAAGTCCACGCTCAGCTACCTGGTGCCGCGGCTCTACGACGTCACCGGCGGCCGCGTCACGCTCGACGGCGTCGATGTACGCGATCTGGACTTCGACACGCTCGCCCGGGCCGTCGGCGTGGTCTCCCAGGAGACGTACCTCTTCCACGCCTCGGTCGCCGAGAACCTGCGCTTCGCCAAGCCGGACGCGACCGACGCCGAGATCGAGGCGGCCGCCCGCGCGGCACAGATCCACGATCACATCGCCTCACTGCCCGACGGCTACGACACCCTCGTCGGCGAGCGCGGCTACCGCTTCTCGGGCGGCGAGAAGCAGCGCCTGGCCATCGCCCGCACGATTCTGCGGGACCCGCCCGTCCTCATCCTCGACGAGGCGACCAGCGCCCTCGACACCCGCACCGAGTTCGCCGTGCAGGAGGCGATCGACGCACTGTCCGCCGGGCGCACCACCATCACGATCGCGCACCGCCTCTCCACCGTGCGCGACGCGGATCAGATCGTCGTCCTGGACGGCGGCCGGACCGCCGAGCGCGGCAGCCACGAGGAATTGCTCCAGCTGGACGGCCGCTATGCGGCGCTCCTCCGCCGGGACACTCAACTCGCCCCCGTAGCAAGCTGATCGGGAGTTCCGGACGCACTCCGGTCAGAGGTGCGGGGCCGGTTCTCCCACCCCCTGACCCGGGTCCGCCGCACCCTCGGCGCGCTCGCCGAAGGGGTCGGCGTGGTACCCGACTTCGCCGCGCTGCCCGCTTTCGTCGGGCCGGGGCGCCGGGGCTGCCGCCGGGCACACGACGGCGCCGCCGCCCCCGTGGGACGGGGAGCGACGGCGCCGGGTGGAGCAATGGTCAGACGAGCCAACCCACGAAGTGGACGATGCCGGCGAGCAGGCTGGTGATGAGGTTCATTCGGTATTTCTCCTCGTACATGGTGCATATGTGGGACTGCGCAGTCGCGGTCTGCAGCCCGTCGTGTGCGCCCTGCAATCATCCGGCGCCGCAGAGGAGTTGAGTGACGATAGGCCATACGATCACGCGTTCCAGCGAACATCCGATCCCCTGTTCGTGTGTTCTGCCGCGCCATGCGGGGGCCGTGTCGTCCGCGCGGACGGGTCGGTGCCCGGATACCGTGCCCGCATGGTGAACGAGTCCCTGGACACCCGGCGCCACCACTGGACCCGGCCGACCCCGCGCGGGCGTCCGGCGCTGCTGGCAGGCGTCGTCCTCGTCCTCGGCGTCGCGGTAGCCGTCCTCGTACTGCTGCTGGCCAGGGAGGGGATGTTCGGGCCGCCGCCACGCACCCTCGTCATCCCCGAGGGTCGGCGGGCCTCCCAGGTGTACGCGGCGGTGGACAGGTCCCTCGATGTGCCGCCGGGCACGACCAGGAAGGCCGTCGGCAAGGCGGACCTGGCACTGCCGCCCGAGGTGAAGGGCAACCCCGAGGGCTATCTGTTCCCGGCGACGTACCCCGTCACCTCCGGCACCACTCCGACGAGCCTGCTGACGTACATGGTCGACACGGCGCGGCAACGATTCGGCGCGGATCACATCGCCGCAGGGGCCAGGCGCAATAACGTATCCGTTCACCAGGCCTTGACGATCGCCAGCATCGTGCAGGCCGAGGCGGGCACCACAGCTGACATGGGCAAGGTGTCCCGGGTCATTTACAACCGGCTTGCCAGGGGCATGCCGCTCCAGATGGACTCCATGCTCAACTACGCGCTGAGGCGCAGCACCCTGGACACCACCGCCGACGACACCAAGATCGACAGCGCGTACAACAGCTACGAGCACAGGGGCCTGCCGCCCACTCCCATCGATAACCCGGGGGAGCAGGCGATGGAAGCGGCGATCACACCGACGCCGGGCCGATGGCTGTACTTCGTGACGGTCGCGCCCGGGGACACCCGGTTCACCGACAGCTATGCCGAGCATCAGCGGAACGTCCAGGAATTCAACCGCAACCGGCTTGAGGCGAGCGGCAGTTGAAGCGCGTCCGGCACCCCTGCGGCGGCACGCGGGTCAGTGTCACACCAGCGTGGCGGCGGGTTCGCCGCCACGCTCCACAGCCGTGTCCGAGGCTGTCCTGTCTGCAGTGGTCCCGTCCCCGGGGGCCTTGAGCAGGCGGGTGATCGCGTGCACCGCCGCTCGCCCCGCCCGGTTGGCCCCGATGGTGCTCGCGGAAGGTCCGTACCCGACGAGCTGGATGCGCGCGTCCCGTACGGCCTGCGTGCCCTCGACCCGGATACCGCCGCCGGGCTCGCGCAGCCGCAACGGTGCGAGATGGTCGATGGCGGCCCGGAACCCGGTCGCCCAGAGGATGACGTCGGCCTCCACCGAGCGGCCGTCGTCCCAGGTCACCCCGGTCGGAGTGATCCGGTCGAACATCGGCAGCCGGTCGAGCACCCCCTCCGCGCGGGCCCGCCGGACGGCGTCGGTGAGCGGCAGTCCGGTCACACTCACCACACTCTGCGGCGGCAGCCCCCGCCGTACGCGCTCCTCCACCATGGCCACGGCGGCCCGCCCCTGATCCTCACCGAACGGCCCCTCCCGGAAGACCGGCGGCCGGCGCGTCACCCAGAAGGTCTCCGCCGCCACCTCGGCGATCTCCATCAGATGCTGCGTTCCGGAGGCCCCGCCGCCGACCACGATCACCCGCTGCCCGGCGAACTCCTGCGGACCCGGGTAGTTCGCGGTGTGCAGCTGGCGGCCCCGGAAGGTCTCCTGGCCCGGGTAGCGCGGCCAGAACGGCCGGTCCCAGGTGCCCGTGGCATTGATCAGGGTGCGGGTGGCGTACGTACCCTCGGAGGTCTCGACCGACAACCGCCCGCCGTCGCCCTCGCGCACGGCACTCACCTCGACCGGCCGGTGAACCCGCAGACCGAAGGTGCGCTCGTAGGCGTCGAAGTACTCGCCGATCACCTCCGAGGACGCCCGGCTGTCATCGGCGCCGGTCAGTTCCATGCCGGGCAGCGCGTGCATCCCGTGCACCTTGCCGTAGGTCAGTGACGGCCACCGGAACTGCCACGCGCCGCCCGGCCGCGGGGCATGGTCGAGCACGACGAAGTCGCGGTCCGGCTCCAGGCCGACGCGCCGCAGATGATAGGCGCCGGACAGACCTGCCTGTCCGGCGCCGATCACGATCACATCCACTTCGCGTGCTTCGCCGGCCCCAGAGTTGTTCACGCTTCTACCAACTGTGCGGGGGTCCGGGATCTTCCCGGTCAGCGACCCCCGGCGATCAGCAGCGGTGCGCCGCCCGGCGCGGACGCCGGGCGCCCGTTCGCGGCAGGCACTCCGAGCAGCGGCGAAGCGGGAACGGTGGACAGCAGTCCGCGCGCCGCCAGCTCCGGCGTGACCCCCTCACCGAACCAGTACGCCTCCTCCAGATGCGGGTAGCCGGAGAGCACGAAGTGCTCCACACCCAGCGCGTGGTACTCCTCGATCCGGTCCGCGACATCCGCGTGACTGCCGACCAGCGCCGTGCCCGCACCGCCTCGCACCAGACCGACACCCGCCCACAGGTTCGGCGAGATCTCCAGCTTGTCGCGCGAGCCGCCGTGCAGGGCCAGCATCCGCTGCTGTCCCACCGACTCGCTTCGCCCCAGTGCCTGCTGCGCAGCGGCGACCGTCTCCGGATCGAGATCGCCGAGCAGTCGGTCCGCCGTCGCCCAAGCCTCCTTCGCCGAGTCGCGCGAGATGGTGTGCAGCCGGATCCCGAACCGGACGTCGCGACCCTGCTGCTCCGCGAGCCCGCGGATCCAGTCGATCTTCTGCTTCACATCCGCCGGCGGCTCGCCCCAGGTCAGATACACATCGGCGTGTGCGGCGGCCACGGGCCCGGCCGCCGCCGACGACCCGCCGAAGAAGATCTCCGGCAGCGGGTCCGGCGGCAGCGCCGTCAGCCCGCCCTCCACCTGATAGTGCTCACCGTCGAAGTCGTACGGCTGCCCGCTCCACACACCCCGGACCACCGAAAGGAACTCGGCGGTCCGTGCGTAACGCCGGTCGTGATCCAGATGGTCACCGAACCGCCGCTGCTCGGTCGAGTCGCCGCCCGTCACCACATTGAGCAGCAGCCGGCCTCGGGTGATGCGCTGATACGTCGCGGCCATCTGCGCCGCGAGTACCGGCGAGATCACCCCCGGCCGGAACGCCACCAGGAACTTCAGCCGCTCGGTGTGCTGCGCCAGCGCCACCGTCGTCAGCCAGGCGTCCTCGCACCAGGTGCCGGTCGGCGTCAGCACTGCCTCGAAGCCCAGCTGCTCGGCCGCCTTGGCGATCTGTGCCAGATACTCGATATCGGGCGCCCGGACCCCGCTCACCGGAGTGATCCGGTCCCGCTTGATCCCGCCGTCGGTGTACGCGTGGCGGTCCACGAGCGTGCGGCCGTCACCGCCTGTGGGGAGGAACCAGTGCAGATGAACGTTCATGACGTGGCCTTTCCGTACGAGCGGGGGGCTGCCGAGGACGCGGGCAGATCGCGGTTGAACCGGGTGTCGACGTAGTCCTTGAAGGTGAACCGGCGCGGAATGAGTTTCAGATCGGCGAAGGTGTCGGCGATCGCCTGCTCGGACGCGATCGCCGCCGGGTCGACGGCAACGGGCACCCGCGTCCCGTAACTGCGCTTCACGGCGTCCAGGGCGACGGCGTACGGCAGCCCGGTCTCTTTCGCCCAGACCTTCGCCCACGCCTCCGGATGCTTGAACACCCAGCTCTGCGCCCGTTCCAGACGGACCAGCAGATCCCCGATCGCCTTGGACTTCCTGGCGTCCTTCAGGGCCGCGGGAGAGGCGACCTGGAAGCTCAGGCCGTTGACGATCCCCTCACCCGTGGTCAGCACCCGCACCTGCCCACTGCGCAGGATCTGCGAGGTGTACGGATCCCAGATCGCCCAGGCGTCGACCTTGCCCCGGCTGAACGCGGCCAGCGCATCGGCCGGCTGCAGGAAGTTCAGCTTCACGTCCGAGAGGCTGAGCCCCGCCTTCTTCAGCGAGGCAACGAGCTGGAAGTGGGCGGAGCTTCCCTGGGCCACCGCGATGGACTTGCCCTTCAGCTGCGCGGGCGTCTTCAGCTCGGAGCCCTTCGGCACCACGATCGCCTCGCCCGCCGATGAGCCATGGGAGGCGCCCACCACCACGATCTTCGAACCGGAACCGGCGGCGAAGACCGGAGGTGTGTTGCCGACACCGCCGATGTCCACGGCCTTGGCGTTCACCGCCTCAAGCAGTGGCGGCCCGGAGGTGAAGGTCGACCATTTGATCCGGTAGTCGAGGTGGTCGAGCTCTCCCGAGGCCCGCAGGATCGCCTCGTAACCTCCCTTCTGGTCACCGACGTCGAGTGTGACGCCACCCTGGCCGTCGGTGCTGTCCGTGGTGGATGCGGACGAAGCACCACCGCAGGCGGTGAGCAGCAGGGCGAGCGGCAGAAGCAGAGCGGGCAGGGTACGGCGTCTCATGACATGCCTCTTTCCGAAGGTCGAACGCATAGGGAAGATGTGCTGGTCAGGGGTGTGCTGGTCAGGCGGCCTTCGCCGGAGCGGCGTCCTCCACGACACCCAGTTCGGTCAGCAGCCGGGAGCGCAGGGCGGCGAACTCAGGACTGCCCACGGTGCGTGGCCGGTCCAGATCAACGGGCGTCTCGTACGCGATGCCGCCGTCCCGCATCACCAGTGCACGGTCGGCGAGCAGCAGCGCCTCGTCCACGTCATGTGTGACGAGCAGCACCGCGCAGCCGCGCCGCTGCCAGAGCTCGGCGACCAGCTGCTGCGCCTTGATCCGGGTCAGCGCGTCGAGCGCACCGAAAGGTTCGTCGAGCAGCAGCAGATCGGGTTCGCGCACCAGGGCCCGCGCCAGCGAAGCCCGCTGCGCCTCACCACCTGAGAGTGTCTTGGGCCACGCCCCGGACCGCTCACCGAGCCCGACCTCCTCCAACGCCCGCTCGGCCACCGCCCGTTCGGGCTTGTCCGGCAACCCGAGCAGCACATTGCGCCAGACCCGCTTCCACGGCATGAGCCGAGGCGCCTGGAAGGCAACAGCCCGCCGCTTGGGCACCAGTACCGTGCCCGTGATGTCGCGGTCGAGCCCGGCCAGTACCCGCAGCAGAGTCGACTTCCCGCAGCCGCTGCGTCCCAGCAGCGCGGTGAACTCCCCGGCGCGCAGGGTGAGATCGAGCCCGTCGACGACGGCCCGCCCGTCGAAGGAACGGGTCAGTCCCTCCACCCGCACGGCGGTGTCGTGGGACCGGGCGCTCACTGGCCCGTGAAGGTCGGTCGCCATTGCAGCAGCAGCCTTTCGAGTATCCGGACGATGACATCGGCGGTGAGACCGAGGAATGCGTAGACGACCAGGCAGACGACGATGACGTCGGTCCGGAAGAACTCCCGGGCCTGGTTCATCAGGAAGCCGATTCCGGCGTCGGCGTTGACGGACTCGCCGAAGACCAGTGCCAGCCAGGCGGTGGCGAGCGAATAGCGCAGCCCTGTCATGGCCCCGGGCAGAGCACCCGGCAGCACCACATGCCGGATGAGCCCCCAACGCCCGAGCCCCAACGACTGTCCCGCTTCGATGAGTTGCTCGTCGACGCCCCGGATGCCGGCGTACACGTTGAGGTAGAGATGGAAGGCCACGCCGAGCGCGATCAGCGCCACCTTCGGGGCCTCACCGATCCCCAGCCAAATGATGAACAGCGGGATCAGCCCCACCCAGGGCACGGTCCGCAGCATCTGTACGGTCGCGTCCACGAGATCCTCGCCGAGCCGGGACAGCCCGGACACCAAGGCCAGCGCGGTCCCGACCACGCCGCCGAGGACCAGGCCCGCGGCAACCCGCTGGAGTGAGATCCCCATCGCGGACGGCAGGGTCCCGTCGGCGATCAGATCCGATCCGGCCCGGGCGATGGTTCCGGGCGAGGCGAGCACATCGGGATGCAGGACACCCGTCGCACTGAGCACCTGCCACAGCGCGAGAAGCAGCACCGGACCGATGGCTCGCCGCAGCGGGCGGGGTACGGACCGCAGTCGTGAGCCGCGGGCGGACTCCGGCACGACGGGCTCGAGTTCGACTGCCGTACAGGGATCGGATGTATCGACTTCCTCTGATATGTCCGGCGGGGCGAGGGCATGGCCAAGGGTCATGAAAGCTCCACGAGCAGTCCACGGACGGGGAGAAGGCACGCCTCGACAGCCCGACGCCCCGACGGCGGACCCGCTACGGCACGGGAGCTACGACAGGGGCAGGGCGAGACGGCGTACGACGAGGCGCCTGCGGCAACAGAGGGGTGCGCAAGCCAGGTGCGGGCCGAAAGAACCCTTGTTCACCTGCGGAATACGTGCTGAAGGAACGTCAGCAACCGCGACAACACGCGGCAGAGGCCACCCGCAGCAGGTCGATGTGACCGCGCGAAGTGAGCAGAGCTGAACGGAACATGTTGCCGAACGTAGCGACGCATCTAGGAACCGGTCAATGCTGTCTCGGCACGTGGACGCACCATCTTGCGCCACGAGCGAGAAGATGGGGGCATGCCCGATGCCTTCACCACCAGCGTTCTGCACCTCACGACCGGTGACACCGAGACGGTCACCGACCTGACGGACGACTGCGAACGGTTCCTCAGCCGCGCCGCCGTCGGCCGGGACGGCCTACTCAACATTTTCGTGCCCCACGCAACCGCCGGAATCGCCATCCTGGAAACCGGCGCGGGGAGCGACGAGGACCTCCTTGCCACCCTCCACGCACTGCTGCCCGCGGACGACCGCTACCAACACCGCCACGGCAGCCCCGGCCACGGCCGCGACCACGTACTGCCGGCCCTGATCGCACCGCACGCCACTTTGCCGGTGATCGGCGGACGGCTGGAACTGGGTACGTGGCAGTCGGTGTGCCTGGTCGATACGAATCGGGATAATCCCAAGCGTCAGGTGCGGCTGAGCTTTCTCGGCTAGTCGGTCGCTTCGGTGGGACTGTAGAGGGGAAGTCCGGCCGCGCCAACTGAGTGGTGCGCACGGTTGCCCATCGGTCGCGCGTTACTGAGCTTCGCCCCATCTCGGGCGCAGGAGAAACTCCCGTTCGTGTCGTCCGCCTGTTCCCGATGACGCACCACGTGGAGTGCGCGGCGGTCCCGGAGCGGTCCGCGAGGATCAACGACAGCAGCCGCAGGACCAGTGCACAGCCTACGAAAGCGAGCCCGGCGCCACCGACGCACAAGCGCGCCGTGGTCAGCGTTTTCGTAGACCGACTCATTTCTGTAGTCAGGGTCTCCCTTGAGCAACGCGCAGACGAAACACGGCCCGAGACGCGCCCTGGTCTCATATGCCTCAAGATCGAGCGGAGTGCGGTCTACTGACGACATGGAACTTCTTGAGGTCGGGAAGTTCTTCCTGACAGTCAGCTGATGAGCCAGCCTTGCTATGGCCACTTCCCTGTAGTGGACACGGCCTACACTCCGCCGCAGTTGGACGATATCCGCCCGGATTGCGTCCGGCGGGCAGGTGCCTACGCGGTCACTCCGGGGCGCGCATCGATCGGTCTTTGACCCGCCTCCGGGGCCCGGGGTGCACCTTGAAGCACGGGCATTGCCGTAGCGTGATCGCCTGCCGCATGGAATGTCCATGTGTCCGGTCGGCCCGTGCGAGGGATTCCGGTGGCGAGCGATGGGACCGTGATGAGCGAACTGACGAAGCCCAGAATCGTGGTTCCGGAGGGTGTCGCGACCACCGAGTTGACGATCCGGGACCTCGTGGGTGGGGATGGACCCGAGGCGCAGCCGGGCAGGGTCACTATGTAGGGGTCACGTTCGCGTCCGGAAGGGAGTTTGACTCCTCCTGGGAGCGGGACCGGCCGTTCAAGTTCGCCGTGGGCGGTGGCAAGGTCATCAAGGGCTGGGACCGGGGGGTAAGGGGAATGAAGGTCGGCGGCCGGCGCGAGATCATTGTTCCCCCGCGTCTCGGTTACGGCAGGCAGTCACCCTCTCCGTTGATCCCGGCGGGCTCGACGCTGATCTTCGTCGTGGACCTGCTCACGGTGGTGGGCGGGCCCGCCGGAGCGAGGCCCGGCTTGACCGGCTCGGCCTGAACCTGGCGCTTCTGAGGGGCTGGGGGCCCTGTCGCTCCCACGTAAGGACAGATGCACTCATCGACCAGACACCTCCTCAACCCATGGCGCGTGAGGTGACGGCCTGCCAAGGGTGTGCCCGGTCCCGGATTCCGGCACATGGAGACCAGCGGATTAGCGTTGGCCTGGTCGAGACGCTCGGGCATACGCCCGGCCTGGATGGGGGATCCCGAGACAATACTGCCAGCAGATGCGTCCGCTCCCGGCGATCAGCCGGCCGACAGCGGCACATGGAGCGTCACCGTCGAAGACCTGGCATCTGACCACAATCTCCCCGACAAACCGGCTGTCCGCGACGGTCGGATATACCTCAGCGCCATGCGCGGGCTTCGGGCCGAGCTGAAGGAGATCCAGAACAGAGAACCCCCGGGCACCTCTACCTCGGCTCGCGATCCAGATCGAGAATTGCTCTGGCCGCACTTCCACAGTCGGCGCGAACACGCCATCCGTGCACACATCATGGATGACATCGGCGCCCACGCGATCGTCGAAGACGCCCAGCGAGGCTTTCCACGTGAATCAGGAGACCTGACGGTGGACCTGGCCGAGGTGTGGCTGGAGGACACACTCCTTCCGCGCACCAGCGCACCCTTGGGAGACATCGGCTTTCAGGGCGATGCTGCGTGTTCTCACGGCCTGGTACGAGCGATCTCCCGGCGAGTTCACGGTGGACTGGGAATGGGGCGAGCTGATCGACAACGCGGCCGCTGAAGCCCTCCGGAACAACACCTCTCGGCGCTACAACGCCATGAAGGCGGAATCGGCCGCCGAAGACTCTACAACGAGTTCAGATCCTTGTGTATCGCTGCCCGGAGGAATTGCGGCAAGGACGAACTGAATGCCGACCCCATCCTGCTCCGAACCAATAACTCGGAAATTTCGAAGCGTCGAGGGCAGGTGACACTGAACGCTGCGCTCCTGGCTTCGGGGGCAGGTCGCGGAAGGGACCGGGCGGCCCTGTGACCTGGGACGCTGGGCGGATTCGCGCCGCTGACCTGCGCAGATGGCCTTTCGGCTGTTTCACGCTCGTGCTCGTTGACGCGGCCGGAAGTCCCAGAACGCCCCAGAGGGCTCCCAGCCCGACGCTCTTTCGGCTCTAGTCAGGGTGAGGCAGCGCGGTGAGGGGGATCAGCCGCTGCGCGGGAAGCTGAGGAAAGTGGCTGACTGCGGCTGGCTGCACAAGAGCCCCGACGGGAAGTTGGCTGGCGATACGGGCGATGCCGACGCCCTTGTCGTACAGGGCGAGGGCCTTGGGGAGCACGCGCTGTGTTTCCGGTTCGGCCTCAGTCATGGCTGCGGCAATCGGCGACATCGACCCGTAGCTGGGCACAGGCGAGCAATGTGGGTCAGCTCGTGCCAGGACAGGTCGGTGTGGGCCGACGGTTCGGCTCGACGCGAGTGTGCGCTGGTGATCCCTGGTCAGCGGCGGCCGGTGGCCAGGATGACGAGGAACTGGCCGCCGCCCGGCTCGATGTCGGCGGTCACCGGCAGCCCCGGTACCAGTCGGGAGAACCGGTCCACCAGCCAATCCGCCGCCTCTTGGGCGTCCCGCTTGGTCGGACAACGGCCCACCATCTCGCGGCCCCCCTTGCGCTCCAGCCTCCCGGCAACGGTGATCAGCGGCGCGGGTTCGACCACGTACAGACGGTCCGGCCAGGCGATGACCACCTTGACCGCGCCCTTGCGGGTGTTGCATCCGCGGTGCGCGAGCCGCTCGGCGACCTTGGCCTTCCGGTCGGCAGTCCGGCTGTCGACGCTGGGTCCCCGCGGGTCGTTCACCGACTCGTCGGGGTCGACCGCTTCGTCACACACCCAGCACCGCCAGCCGTCGCGCTCGGCCACATCATCAAGGAGACTCATCCGAGCAAACTAGCCTGCCCGGCCGCCACCCCGCGCACCAGGGCCCCAGCAAGGTCTCCACACCGGCCAACAATGCTGCAACGCCTGGCAACCAGCGTCACCGATGCTTTGACCTGTGTGAATGCCGATACGTTGATGACCCACCAAAGTATCGAGGCGGTGGGCCCGAGGGTCATCAAGGCATCGACGATGAACTCTGGTGGGCCTGGGCCGTCACCTTGATGACCAGGGGCACGTAGATGTCGCCTGCCGGGTTAGCTTCCTCCAGCTTCTGCAAGAACCGCTGGTAGAAGGCACTGTTGCGGGAGGACGCGGTCATGGTGACCTGCTGCCCGTCCGTGACACGCAAGCCGCCGTGGACCCAGGTCTCCTCCGGTCCACGGCTGTACTCCAGCTCACCTTTGATGCGGTGTCCGTCCGGCGACCAGCCCGGCGTCGGCGGGAAAGTACGCGGGATCACCGGCCCGAGTTCGTCGACGCAGACGACCGTCGCGTCCTCGGGCGGGCAGGTGTAGAGGCCGACGACCCGCGTCCTTTTCCCTCGAAATCCGGATCCTTGGAACGGATCCAGGAACGCGTGCGGCGCCATCGCACGCCCTCGGCCAGCAGGATTCTGCGGACCTGCGAGCGCCCCACCTCAATCCCCAGTTCCCTTGCCCGACCCGCCAACGCGTCCAGGGTCCACTCCGGCGGTCCGGCCTCGTCCATGGCCTCGAGATCCCCGCCCGGCTGGACCATCAGTCTGCGCGGCGGGGGCTGCCCGACCAGGGCGATGATCCTCGACCGCTCGAGTTCGGTGATCCGCCGCTTGCGGCCCTGCCCGCCCAGATCCTCCAGACCCTCGAGACCGGAACGGTTGAAACGGTGCAGCCAACACCGCACCGTCTTCTGGCTGCAACCCAGTTCAAAGGCGATCTCGGGCACCCGAGACCCGGCCTAGCTCAGCTCGACCAACCGCGCCCGCATCACCAAGTCCGCCGGCGTCTTCCGCGCTCGAGCTAGCCGCCGCACCACCGATCTCTCACCCGAATCACGGCTCTGTCGCGCCCGCAACACCACCCCGAACCACCCATCCCGACCACCCCAAACAACCCCGCCACCAGCATGTATACCCACTGAAAGCGGAATCCAGCACTAGGGCGCGTATCGAGTCGTGATCAATCTGCGGGATTCGCCCTCGTGGTGGGGCCTGGACCGGTAGATGTTCTCGCATGACGCGAGTGCAACTGGCGGACACGGAGTGGGAGTTCATCGAGCCGTACCTGCCGATCGGCGAGTACGGCCCGTACCCGGAGCGGCTGCGGCAGCAGTTCGAGGGGGTGATCTGGCGGTTCAAGACGGGCGGGCAGTGGCGGGAGATGCCGCAAGAGTTCGGTGCCTGGTCGACCGTCCACAACCGCTTCCGGCAGTGGCGTGACGCCGGCGTCTTCGAGGCCCTGCTGGAGGGGCTGATCGCGGAAGCTGCGAAGCGGGGCGAGGTGGACCTGTCCCTGGTCAGTATCGACTCCACTACCGTGCGGGCTCACCACGACGCCGCCGGAACGCACCTGGACCAGGACGTCGTCGCCGCGCTGGAGAAGGCCGCCGCCGAGGAGGAGAAGGCCCGGTCAAAGGGGGCGGCCTCGAAGAACAAACCGGGTCGGACACAGAAACCAGTCCCGGGCGGGAAGAGCGACGACGTATCCGGCGTCGGCGCAAACTGCGGCTGAAGGCCGCTCTCCTCGGACGCTCCAGAGGTGGGCAGACCAGCAAGGTGCACCTCGCCGCCGACCGCAAGTGCCGCCCGCTGGCGTTCGTCCTGACCGCGGGACAGGCCGCGGACAGCCCGCATTTCATCCCCGTGCTGGGGAAGATACGGGTCCGCGGGCCCGTCGGCCGCCCCCGCACCCGGCCGGACGCTGTCGCCGGGGACAAGGCCTACTCGTCCCGCGGTAACCGGGCCTACCTACGGAAACGCCACATCAAGGCAGTCATCCCGGAGAAGAGGGACCAGGCCGCCAACCGGACGAAGAAAGGCTCCAACGGCGGCCGGCCCGTCAGCCACGACACCGACCTCTACAAGGAACGGAACACCGTCGAGCGCCTGATCAACAAGCTGAAGGCCTGGCGCGGCATCGCCACCCGATACGACAAGACCCCCGACAGCTACCTCGCCGGACTCCACCTGCGCGCCTCGATGATCTGGATCAAAGACCTCACCCGGACCACCCATTGATCACGACTCGATACGCGCCCTAGTAGGGCTTGGTCAGGTTCGTATGGGGGTGGGTATGTTGCGGTGGCAGGTGGGGCAGGCGCCGACCCAGAGGGCGAGGAGTGTCTGGAGTTCGCGGAGGACCTGGTAGAGGCTCAGACCTGCGCTGAGTCTTTTGGGTGGTGTGCCAGTCGTTGCAGGGTGCAGAAGGCATGAGCTGCGGAGACGAGGGTGACGTGGTGATGCCAGCCGTTCCAGGTGCGGCCTTCGAAGTGGGCAAGTCCCAGGGCCTGTTTCATCTCGCGGTAGTCGTGCTCGATGCGCCAGCGTAGTTTGGCCAGCCGCACCAGTGTGGCCAGCGGCATCCCGGAAGGCAGGTTCGAGAGCCAGAACTGCACCGGCTCGGGCTCGGTGGCGGGCCATTCGGCCAGCAGCCAGCGCTCTGGTAGTTCTGGACCGTCGCCGGCTGTGCGGGCACCGCGTCCGGCCGGTCGGACGCGCAGAGCGACGAAGCGTGAGTGCATGCGCTTGAAGCCGCTTTGGCCCTGGCCTGGCCGGGATCCTTCCCGCCAGGACACCGGTCTCGCAGCAGCCCGGCCGGCCGCGATGACCAAATTTTTCATGGTCTGTGCAGGCTCGGGATACTGCATCTTCGGTGGCCGGCCGGTGCCCGCATAGGCAGGCTGGACAGGCCGGGCGCCGGCCCGATGGGCGGTGTGGCGGGAAGAAATGCCCACCGCATAAGGCAGGTTGCGTTCCTCCAAGCCCAGACGGAAGGCGGCGGCATCACCGTATCCGGCGTCCGCGACGACCAAGGGGAGGTCGATGCCCCACGAGCGGGTCTCATCGATCATGTCCAGGGCCAGCTGCCACTTCTCCACATGCCCCGCCTGGGAGGGAATGCCGCAGCGGCCCCGGCGGGCGACCTTGTCCGCATCCGCCTCCGGCGAGCCCGGATCCCAGGAAGCGGGCAGGAACAGCCGCCAGTTCACCGCGGCCGAGGCATGATCGCGGGCCAGGTGCAACGACACCCCGACCTGACAATTGGTGACCTTGCCCGCGGTGCCGGTGTACTGCCGGGACACACACGCCGAGGCGTCCCCGTCCTTCAAAAAGCCGGTGTCATCGACGATCAGCGCCTCCGCACCGATCACATCCTGCATCTTCCAGGCCAGCCGGGCCCGCACATGCGCTGGATCCCACGGGCTGGTAGTCACGAAGTGGGCCAGTGCCTGCCGGTTGCCGTCCTCGCCCAGACGCGCCGCCATCGGCTCCACCGACTTGCGCCGACCCTCCAGCAGCAGCCCACGCACATACACCTGCCCCCACCGCCGCTGATCCGCACGGAAGAACCCGTCGAACATCTCCGTCGTGAATGCCTCCAGGTCCTCCCGGACCCCGGCCATCTCTTCAGGTGTCACACCACCTCAACGACACTCACCAACAAGCAGACACGCCACCCACGAGTGAAGCTGACCAAGCCCTACTAGGGGTCAGCCCAGATACGGCCCACCATGCGACCGGTCCAAGGTCGGCGCCTGAGCTGCGCCGGGTCCGCGCCGAGACGCCAGGAATCCTCAACCGCCGCACCGCCGCGCCGCCGACGGCTGTTAGCGGGATGTTGCTATATCTCCCCGGCTCGCCGCTCTTCGCGTCTCTATTGCTGTGATCACCGATCCACGCAACTCCGGAACTCGCGCTGACTCTCGGTGAGTGGGCGAGCGTGGTGGTTTCGCGCTGCTCGCCCGGCTTCCCGACGTTGAGGTAGGGCTCCGGCCGATTCATACGCATCACCTCGTCACCGGTCCTCCGTGACGCGGCCTGGGTCCCCGAGGGTCCGCCGATCTCTCACAGGAGTATGTCGACCGTTGATCTACATACATCAACTCGTGTGCCAAGGCACCGGGTTGTGGTGAATCGTGCATGGGAGTCGTGAAGAGTTCGCGTACGATTCTCGGGATTCGGTCACAGGAGCGGAAAACTCGGAGGGCTCACTCGGCGCTTCCGAACAGGTCGGGCGCCGACCATGCGATGGGAGACCGATCAACGATGTTCACTCTGGTATGGAGCAGAGTGCGGACGGCCGCGCTCGCGCTCTCGGCCGTAGCGGCCCTCGCCTCCGGCACGACCGGCGCGGCAGCGGCCCCCGCCCCTGCTCCCGCGAAGCAGGGGCCAACCTCGGTGGCGTACATCGAGGTGAACAACCACAGCATGCTCAACGCCGGCAAGTACACGCTCGCCAACGGCGGCGGCAACGCCTTTGACGTCGCCGTGATCTTCGCGGCGAACATCAACTATGACACGAGCACGAAGGCGGCATATCTGTACTTCAACGAGAATGTGCAGCGCGTCCTCGACAACGCCGCCACGGAGATACGGCCGTTGCAGCAGAAGGGCATCAAGGTCGTCCTCTCGGTGCTCGGCAACCACCAGGGTGCAGGGTTCGCCAACTTCCCGTCCCAGCAGGCGGCGTCGGCGTTCGCGAAACAAATGTCGGACACTGTGGTCAAGTACGGCCTCGACGGTATCGACTTCGACGACGAATACGCCGAGTACGGCAACAACGGCACCGCCCAGCCCAACGACAGCTCGTTCGTGCACCTGGTGACGGCAGTGCGCGCGAACATGCCGGACAAGATCATCAGCCTCTATAACATCGGCCCGGCCGCGTCGCGCCTGTCCTACGGCGGCGTCGACGTCTCCTCCAAGTTCGACTACGCCTGGAACCCGTACTACGGCACCTGGCAGGTCCCCGGCATCGCACTGCCCAAGTCGAAGCTGTCGCCGGCGGCCGTCGAGATCGGCCGGACCTCGCAGAGCACTGCCGCCGACCTCGCCCGTCGCACCGTCAGCGAGGGATACGGCGTCTATCTGACGTACAACCTCGACGGCGCCGATCGCAGTGCCGACGTCTCCGCGTTCACCAGGGAACTGTACGGCAGTGACGCCGTCTACACGCCGTAAGGCGGCCACACGCCCCGGCACGCGGTGCTCCCTCGGGGCCTGCCGCATCCCATAGCGCCGCGACCCGTGCAGGCCGCGCTGTCGACAACGATGTCGGGGGCGCGGTCACACGCCTGCCTGCTGCCCCTCTTACGGGTCAGGAGGCAGGCCACATCTGAATGACCCAGACCTCCAGTGGGTCCTCGTGGGGACCGTCAGGAGGGAAAGGATCGAGGGCTAGGGGCCCTCAAGGTGATCCCGCCCCCGGCACAGCACCCGAAGACGTCGGTGACCGCCAGCCGCAGCACCCCCGCCGGGACCATGCCTCCGGTGGCTGACACCGCCTCCAGGTGTGGGGCCACCAGTTCACGGACCGTCGCGGCCACCCGTTGCAGTTCCTGACTGTCCGCGAGGACATGCCATGGCCGCGCCACCAGGCAAAGACCCTCGGAGGACTCCCCGGCGGATGGGGCAGGAACGACAGCATTCATCGACGCCTCCTCGGCGTTGAACTGGGTATGCCGGAAACTGCCGACCACCCCCGTGAGCCGGACGCAGAAGAGGTCCTAGGACTGCATGGTTCTCGACGCACTCCTGCGGTGAGCCGTGCG
This sequence comes from Streptomyces sp. NBC_01717, assembly GCF_036248255.1. Taxonomy (NCBI): domain Bacteria; kingdom Bacillati; phylum Actinomycetota; class Actinomycetes; order Kitasatosporales; family Streptomycetaceae; genus Streptomyces; species Streptomyces sp. NBC_01717. Next base: position 7,875,654 of record NZ_CP109178.1, read on the forward strand.
GCCACTGACAGCACGATGCCACCGAGGAGCACATGAACGAGCCCGTTGCGCCGGATGCTCCCGCTCGGACCGAAGGGTAGTGCCGTGAGTCCAGCCACTTCTTCGCGTAGCTACACGGGCGCCCCATGATTGGCCTTATGAGTCGCTGGACGGATTTGGCCGGGAAAGCATCCGGGGAGGACTACGCCGCACGATTCGCGACCCTGGCCCGTAGTGGCAAGAACGTGCACGGTGAGGCGCAGTTCTGTGCAGCTCTCGTGCCTGTCGGAGCGCGGGTGCTGGACGCCGGGTGCGGTACCGGACGCGTCATGATCCGGCTCGCGGAACTCGGGTACGAGTGTGCCGGGGTGGATCTTGACGCGTCGATGCTGGCAGTGGCGCGGATGCAGTCGCCTGGACTGCCCTGGTTCCAGCTCGATCTGGCCGAGTTCGAGCCGGCCCTGCTCGGCATTGCGGGAGGCTTCGACCTTGTCGTTGCTGCGGGAAATATTTTCCCGTTGCTCGCCCCCGGCACTGAGACCACGGTGGTTGAGCGCCTGTCCGCGGCACTGCGTCCGGGCGGCCTGCTGGTCGCCGGCTTCGGCCTGGACGAAGCCCACCTGCCGGTGCTGCCCAACCTCACACTGTCGGACTACGACGACTGCTGCGCCGCGGCCGGACTCACCCTCGTCGACCGGTTCGCCACCTGGGATGCCGACCCTTATGGCGGCGGCGGTTATGCCGTCAGTGTCCACCATCGGTGAGGGCGTACCGGACGTCTTGGTTGCCGCGTCCAACAGGCAGGCTGGGGGCCACTGTGCACCGTGGGCAACTCCCTGGAGGTAACCAGTTGTCGGCGGTCATTCCCCCGATGGTGCAGGGCGGCACTTAGGAATAGCCAGGTCGACCAGGGTGAGTTGCCTTAACGGGGGTTTGGTGGACACGTCTTGCGTGGTGCGGGGGAGGAGGCTTGATGAGCTCGCCCGCGCCGGGTTCCCGCCGGCGTCGTCAGCGTCTGCGGGAAGGGCGGCGGCCGACTCCGATTCCCGCGACGTGCAGGGCAAGAAGTGCCAGGCCCAGGAGCATGAGGTTCACGGAGGAGAAGACGTCGTTGGTGGTGATGTCTGCTGCGTTGATCAGGAAAGCGATGACGAACAGGACGGCCGCGGCTATGCCGAGCATGGGGTGCTCCTCTCGAAGGGGGTGAAGTGCGTGTGCCCTGACATCCCAAGGGCAGACCCCGTTTCCGCTTCGGCTTCGGGACGCCGGCCGGGCTGTGTGCCGGGGTTTCCGGGGTGTCCTTCGAAGCCGGGGGTAGGAGGGTGCGAGGAGAGTGGAGTGAGGGAGGGCCGATGGCGAAGGACACGTCGCTGCGCGCGGTGGGATGGGCGCAATCGTTTCCGGTGTCGCAAGGGGTGCGGGCCGGCCGTCGGTGGACGCGGGGGCACCTGGTGTCCCTGGAGTGGACCGAGAACGCCCCCGAAACAGTGGACGCGATACTACTCAGTGTCTCCGAGCTGATTACCAACGCACACGTGCACGCGCACAGCGACGCCCAGCTGGTACTCACCTGGGACAGCCACTGCCTGCACGTGAGTGTCCACGACTCCGCCCCCCTGCCCCCTGCCAAGCAGCCCGAAGACCTCACGACGACCGGAGGGCGCGGACTGGCCATCGTCGACGCACTCGCCGACGGCTGGGCCACGCATCCGCAGGCGTCGGGCAAGACTGTCACCGCGTGCTTCGTGCCACCAGGTGCTCCGAAGCCTCGGCATGGCTGGGACGTCAGCTGAGTTCCGGGCGGAAGTGACCCGGAGCCGGAGGAAGGGTGTCCCGGTTTGACCCGGCGCACGCCTCACGCCCGTGCCGCCCGACATGCGTGTGGCCAGGCCGTGCTGGGCGCATCGTGGAGAGGGCGCGTCGCGCTCTCAGGAGCCAGTGCTTGAAGGCGTCCTTCGCCTTCTCCGGTCTGTCATGTGGAGCCCGCGGCCCCGGTAATCTGAGGGTGTCTTAACGGAGGTTGGTGGACACGAATCGGGATAGTCCCAACCGTCAGGTGCGGCTGAGCTTCCTTGGCTGACATATGTGACGGAACTGTAGCGTCGAATTCCGGCCGCACTGAATTCCGCCCGGCTCGTGCGTGATGCCCTGTTCGCGCGATCATCTACGTGCTGGTCAGCGGGTGCGCCTGGCCGGCCCTGCCGCCGCGCTTCGGCACATCGAAGTCAACCGCGCATCTCCGGTTCATGATCTGGTCGCGCGCCGGCGTGTGGGGCTCAGCAAGATTTTCATCGGCCTTCCAGGTCGATGAAGCCCAGCTCACCGGCGGCGGCCGCAGTACCGCGGTCGGGCCTGCCACTGATGCCGGTGCCGATCCGGCGACCCCACTGGACGAAGACCGGGCAATCGCTGCCCGCATCGGCACGCGCTCCGGACTCCGGCGTCGGAGCCGGAGTCCGAAGCGGCACCGCGGCGGACTCCACGAGCACCGCCAGGTGCACATCGTTGTCGATGGTCACGGGGCAGTGCAGCCCCGCGGGCAGCAAAGTTACGGCGGGCCGCCCGGCCCAGTCCGCCGTTCACTGAGAGCGGATGCGGTGCGGACACCGGCAACTCTCCCGGCCCGCGGTGACGAGGGCACTGACCGAACTGAGGGACCGCAGCCTGGTCCTTGTTGTCCCGGCGGGCAAGGGCCACATACGGCGCATGTGGTTCGGGGTGCGCTGCGGGTGCGGATCAGCCGTCAGGAACGCACCAGGTGGCGGACGCTGGTTTCGTAGTGTGCCCGGGCGCGGGCGTGCGCTTGCGGTTCTGCGCCCAGCGCGTCGAGCCCCAGCAGTACGGAGCCCAGCACGGGCCGCTCGGCCACCACGCGGACTGCGGCCTGAGGGGCCCTCTGCCCCAGCAGGGTGCGAATGCGGCTGTCCAGTTGCGGGTGCCGGGCAGCCAGCACGCTGCCGCCCAGCACCACGGGTACCTCTTCTGCGAGCAGGCCGAGGCGGGAAAGCGCGACGGTGGACATGGCCACGACCTCATCGGCCATCCGGTCCACCAAGGAGCGGGCGACCGTATCGCCATGGGCAGCCGTCGCGAACAGTATCGGTGTCAGTTCGTGCTGTCGCTCCGCCGCGATGTGGCCCAGGTGCAGTGCCTCGATCAGTGCGTACATGGACGGTAGCCCGAAGTGCCCGGGCAGGGCGCTCACCAGGGCGGTGGGCTCGCCGCGGCCGTCCTCGGCCCGCGCCGCGTGCCACATGGCCTCCTCGGCCAGCCCTCTGCCACCGCCCCAGTCGCCGGAGATGCGGCCGATCGCGGGGAAGCGGGCGGTGCGACCGTCGGGCAGCATTCCCGCGCAGTTGATGCCTGCGCCGCACACGACGGCGACTCCTCGTGGCTCGGCGTCCTCCAGGAGGCCGGCGCGCAGCACGGCGAAGGTGTCGTTGCGTACGTCGACACTGCGGGCCCAGCCGCGATGTCGGATCGCCTCCTCCAACTGCTTTTCCTCCACCGGAAGATCGGCGTTGGCCAGGCAGGCGGAGACGTGTGTGCTGGTCGTGACACCCGCTGACTTCAGCGCCTGTTCGGCCGCCTCCGCGAGGACGTCGACAGCTGCCTCGACGCCCGCCCGGGACGGCTGGAAGCCGCCGCCCCGGGCTGCACCGAGGACGGTGCCGTCGCCGGCGACCACGGCGACGTCGGTTTTGCTGTTCCCCGCGTCGATGGCGAGGACGGCGGCGTTCACGCCCACGCGAGGTGCTCCCGGTTGTGTGCGATCAGCTTGTCGGTGAGTGCCTCGGCGTACTCGAACTGGCCGATCAGGGGGTGGGCGAGGAGTGCCTTGAAGACCCGGTCCCGGCCGCCGCGCAGGGCGGCTTCCAGGGCGAGGTCCTCGTACGCCGTCACGTGGGAGATCAGGCCGGCGTACAGCGGGTCCAGCTCGGGTACGGCGAGTGGTGTGGCGCCGGTGCCGTCGACGCGGGCCTGTACCTCGATCACGGCGTCGTCGGGCAGGAACGGCAGCGTCCCCTTGTTGTAGGTGTTGACCACCTGCACCGCGGAGCCGCCGGAGCCCAGCAGTGAGGACGCCAGGTCCACGGCCGCCTCGGAGTAGAACGCGCCGCCGCGTCTGGCGAGCAGCGCGGGCTTCTCGTCCAGTGCCGGGTCGCCGTACAGGGCGAGGAGTTCCTTCTCCATCGCGGCTACCTCGGCCGCGCGGGACGGCTTGGTGCCGAGCTCGCGTACGACCTCGTCGTGTGCGTAGAAGTACCGCAGGTAGTAGGAGGGGACGACGCCGAGCCGGTCGACGATCGCGCGGGGCATGTGCAGATCGTCGGCGATCGTGTCGCCGTGCTCGGCGAGCAGCTTCGGCAGCAGGTTCTCGCCGTCCGGGCCGCCGAGCCGGACCCCGAGTTCCCACGTCAGGTGGTTGAGCCCGACGTGGTCGAGGTGCACTTCGCCGGGGGTGACGTCGAGCAGCGCGGCGAACTTGCGCTGGAAGCCGATCGCCACGTTGCACAGGCCGACGGCCTTGTGGCCGGCTTGGAGCAGGGCCCGGGTCACGATGCCGACCGGGTTGGTGAAGTCGATGATCCAGGCGTCGGGGTTGGTGCGGCGGACGCGTTCGGCGATGTCGAGGACGACGGGGACGGTGCGCAGGGCTTTGGCGAGGCCGCCGGCTCCGGTGGTCTCCTGGCCGATGCAGCCGCACTCCAGGGGCCAGGTCTCGTCCTGGTTGCGGGCGGCCTGGCCGCCGACGCGCAGCTGGAGCAGGACCGCGTCGGCGTCGGCGACGCCCGCGTCGATGTCCGAGGTGGTGACGATGCGGCCCGGGTGGCCCTGCTTGGCGAAGATCCGGCGGGCGAGGCCGCCGACGAGTTCGAGGCGGTCGGCCGCCGGGTCGACGAGCACCAGCTCCTCGACGGGGAGTGTGTCCCGCAGCCGGGCGAAGCCGTCGATCAGTTCAGGTGTGTAGGTGGACCCGCCACCAACTACTGCGAGCTTCATGTCAGCCCTTCACTCCGGTCAGTGTGACGCCTTCCACGAAGGCCTTTTGTGCGAAGAAGAAAACGATGACGACCGGCGCCATGACGAGGAGCGTCGCGGCCATGGTCAGGTTCCAGTTGACGCTGTGGGCGCTCTTGAAGGACTCCAGGCCGTACGACAGCGTCCAGGATGCCGGGTTCTGGGCGGCGTAGATCTGCGGCCCGAAGTAGTCGTTCCAGCAGTAGAAGAACTGGAAGAGAGCGATGGCGGCGATGCCCGGTTTGGCCATCGGCACGATGATCGTCAGCAGGGTGCGCAGCTCGCCGCAGCCGTCGACGCGTGCCGACTCGATGTACTCCTTGGGGATGGTCAGCAGGAACTGCCGCAGCAGGAAGATCGAGTAGGCGTCGCCGAACGCCATCGGGATGATCAGCGGCCAGAGAGTGCCCGAGAGGTGGAACTGCTGGGCCCACACCAGGTACATGGGGATCACGATGACCTGCGGCGGCAGCATCATCGTCGAGATCACGAGGATCATCAGCGACCGCCTGCCGCGGAAACGGAACTTGGCGAGCGCGTAGGCGACGGGGATGGTCGAGCACACCGTGAACAGCGTGCCGAGCCCGGCGTACATGAGCGAGTTCTTCCACCAGCCGAGGAAACCCTCGGTCCGGAAGACGGCCGTGTAGTTCTCCCAGTGCCAGGAGTCGGGCCACAGGTCGCCGCTCATGGCCTGGGCGTCGCTCATCACGGACGTCAGGAACACGAAGACGAACGGCAGGATGAACAACAGCGCGACGGCGAGGGCCACGCTGTGCACGGCGATCCAGTTCAGAAGGCGTTTGCGGCGGGCGCGCGAGGCCTCCGGGCCGCGCTGACGCGGGGTGGAAACGGCCGAGGGTGCGGCCGGGGCCTTGATGGTCGTAGTGGTCACCGGAATCAGTCCTCCGCCGAGAGCAGGCCCGAGCGCTTACGCATGAGCAGCATGGTCACGGCCATTGCGATGGCGAACAGCACGAGCGACAGGACGCACGCCGCGCCGGTGTTGAAGTTCTGGAAGCCCATCGAGTAGACGAGCTGAGGGACGGTGAGGGTCGAGTGGTCCGGGTAGCCGGGCTGGATGACCGAGCCCGGTCCGATGGAGACACCGGAGGCGAGCTTCCCGGCCACCAGCGCCTGCGTGTAGTACTGCATCGTCTGTACGACACCGGTGACCACCGCGAACATCACGATGGGAGTGATGGACGGCCAGGTGACGTAGCGGAACCTGCCCCAGGCTCCGGCGCCGTCGAGCTCGGCCGCCTCGTACTGCTCCTTCGGCACGTCCAGCAGCGCGGCCATGAAGATCACCATCAGGTCGCCGATGCCCCACAGCGAGAGCATGACCAGCGACGGCTTTGCCCAGGACGGGTCGTTGAACCAGTTCGGACCGTCCAGGCCGACGGCCGAGAGGATGCCGTTGACCGGGCCCGTCGCCGGATTGAGGAGGAAGACGAAGGCGACGGTCGCGGCGACCGGAGGCGCCAGGTACGGCAGGTAGAAGGCGGTGCGGAAGAGTCCGGGCCCCGACTTGATCTTCGTGATCAGCAGCCCGAGGGACAGGCCGAAGATCACCCGCAGAGCCACCATGACGACCACGAGCCACAGCGTGTTCCACAGGGCCGGTCCGAACAGCGGCATCTGCTCGAAGACGTAACGCCAGTTCCGCAGGCCCACGAAGGTCGGCCGCTGGATCTGGTTGTAGTGCATGAAGGAGAAGTAGACGGTGGCGATCAGCGGATAGCCGAAGAAGACGCTGAAGCCGATCAGCCACGGGGAGAGGAAGCCGAGCGTGCGAAGTCTGCGCCGCGCGGGTGTGGAAAGAGTCATTGCCATGGTGTGCTGCTCCCGCGTCCGTCAGCTCTTCGACTGGAGGGTGTCGGCGTCGATCTGTTCGTCCAGCGTGTGCAGGCCCTTGCGCAGGTTATGGGCCCGCCCTGCCTCGGCTGAGTACGCGAAGTCCTGCAGCGAGGTGATGTACATGCCGCCGTTGGTGGACTGCGGCATGGATTGGCTGTACTTGTTCTGCGCGATGTCGATGAACGCCTTGAACGTCGGGTCGGCGTCCAGATCGGGCGACTTCAGCGCCGCGTAGGTCGAGGGAACGTTGTGGATCGCGTTGGCGAAGGACACCACCTGCCGGGTGTCCGTCGTCAGGAACTTCACCAGCTCCCACGCTCCGTTCTGATGCGTGCTGCTGTGGGCGATGCCGGTGACCGTGCCGGTCAGATAGCCGCGCCCGTAGGTATCGGCCTGGTCGTCGGGCACCGGGAGCGGCGCGACGCCCCAGTCGAAGCCGGCCTTGGCCTCGTTGAGCATCAGGCCGCGCCATTCGCCGTCCAGATGCATGGCGAGCTTGCCGGTGAGGAACGCGTTCTGCGCCGACATCTCGTCGCCGAACGACGTGCGGAACCTCTCCAGTGCGCCGTAACCGCCCTGCGCGTCGGCGAGTTGGCCGGCGACCCGGAAGAAGTCGTACGTGGCCTGCTGCTTCGCGAGGACCGATTTGCCCTTGCTGTCGAAGTAGGTGGGCCCCCACTGACCGAACAGCCGGTCCGGACTGTTCTGGTAGAGACGGAAGTTGGGCATGAAGCCGACCCGCTTGTAGGAGTCCTTCCCGGAGCGCACGGTCAGCTTCTTCGCGTCGCGCACGAACTCCGACATGGTCCGCGGCGGCCGCGAGATGCCCGCCTCCTCGAAGGCGTCCTTGTTGTAGTACATCCCGAACGCGTCGGCGAGCAGGGGCAGCGCGCACTGCTTGCCCTCGAAACTCGTGTACTGCAGAAGGCTCTTGGGGAAGACCTTCGTCTTGTCGACGCCCGTCTTGCGCAGGAACGGGTCGAGGTCCGCCCACATCCCGGAGTCGCAGTACTGGCCCACGTTGTTGGTGGTGAACGAAGTGATCACATCGGGGGCGCCGTCACCGCCGGCCCGCAGTGCCTGGTTGATCGTGGCGTCGGTGACATTGCCGGTCGAGGTGACGTGGATGTTCGGGTGGAGCTTCTCGAAACGGGCGATGGAGTCATTGATGGCCTTGACTTCGCCGGGCGCCGACCAGCCGTGCCAGAACTTCAGTGTGACCGGTGCGGTCGCATCGTCCTCGGAACTGCCGACGCCCGGGTTGGCGCAGCCGGACAGGAGCAGTCCGGCCGTGGCGAGCGCCGCGGACACGCAGGTGTGTATGCGCCATCGCTGCATGGCGGCTTCCTTTGCGGTGAACTCCCTCGCGGGGGAGTGCGGAACAGGGGGAAGGGGATCAAGCGATGAATCATCAAGCAGGGAGTGATCAGGCAGAGGTGTCGAAGACGGTGTGGCGTGCCTGGGTGAGGGCGCGGTGCAGAGCTCCGATGAGGATGGGATCGCCATCCAGGTCACTGATGCGGAGCTCGGGCCGCGGTAGCGCGAGACCGGTCATCTCGCGCTCCACATGGGCACGCAGTGCTTCGCCGCCGGCCTGGGCGACCTGGCCCGAGAGAACGACGAGGTCGGGGTCGACGACGGCGACGACTGAGGCGAGACCGGTGGCCAGCCGACGGGCGAGTTCCTTCAGGACGGCCTCGTCGCCGAGTGCCTCCTCCAGCGAGACGGCGCCGCCGGCCAGCCGGCGCACGGCGGACGCGGCGACGAGGGTCTGGAAACCGCCGCCGATGTCCTTCCCCGCACGGGTGCTGTCCTCGTCGCGCGCAAGGGGTGCACCGGGCAGCGGCATGTAGCCGATCTCGCCCGCGCCACCCGTGGCTCCGCGCAGCAGCGTCCCGCCCAGGACGATCGCGGCACCGACACCCTCGTCGATCCAGGCCAGCACATAGTTGTCCCGGCCCTGCGCGACACCGTCGTGCTGTTCGGCGATCGCGGCGAGATTGACGTCGTTCTCGATTTCCACGGGGGTGCCCAGAACCTCGGCGAGTTCGGCACGCAGCGTGCGGGAGTGCCACCCCGGCAGATGCGGGGCGTAACGGAGTTGTCCGGTGCGCGGGTCGATGGCTCCCGGGGTACCGATGACGGCGGCCTTGAGGTCGTCGTGGTCGAGCCCGGCCTGGCGTAGCGCACCGTCGACCGCCTCGGCGACGAGCTGAGCGGTGCGGTGGCGTGCGTCTTCGGTGACGGCGCTCGCCGCAAGGCGGCAGCGGCCCACTTCGTGTCCGGCGATGTCCGCGACGACAGCCGTGATTCCGGCCGGGTCGGCGGAGAGGGCCGCGACATGCCCGGCGTTGGGTTCCACCTCGTAGAGCAGTGCGTTCGGCCCGGGACCGCCGGTCTGCGCGCCGGTGGCCCGCACGAGTCCGGCGCTCTGCAGACGGTCCAGCATCTGCGAGATGGTCGCCTTGGACAGGCCGGTGAGCTCCCCGATGCGCGCCCGCGTCAGTGAACCGTGCGTCACGAGGAGGTCCAGCGTCGCGCGGTCGTTCATCGCACGCAGGACGCGCGGGGTGCCGGGGGTTCCCGTGACCGATGCGGCCATGGTGTGCTCCTCGCCGAATAGTTAGGACACTTTCCGATCTATTCGGGGAATGTAGGTCCGCGTGAGGAAGGCGTCAAGGGGCGACCGGCACAGCGGCCGAAGCGTTACAAGCGGGAAGCAGGCAGGGCCGGCCATGGGTCCTCGGCACACCCGAGGCGGATTGCAGGTGAGCCGCGGGGCTCGCGCGGCCCGGTGGATTGTGCCCCGGCCCGGCGGCCGTGTGAGGCGGCCGCCCTTCTCGGTCCCGCTCCTTCCCGGCCCCGCACCGCTGCTCACGGCCCTGCCGGCATGCCGCCCGACGCGGGCGGGCTCCGGGTGTCCGGCTGCTGTCCGGGGCACGCGGTGAGCAGCAGACCGAGTGTTGCGACGGCGATGGTCGGGATGCGGCGCACGCGCATGCCTTCCTCCGGTGGGGATGGCCGGGCCATGTAGGGCGCGGTGCGCGGCCGTCGAGCAGGGGCGTACGTCAGACGCGGGGGAGCGGCCTGACGCTCTCGCGGATGACGATGTGCGTGCCCAGGACGTGCCGTTCGGGACCGGTGGCCGGCGGCCCGTCCAGCGCGAGCCGGACCGCGGTGCGGCCCAGCTCCTCGGCGGGGATGTGGACCGTGGTCAGCCGGGGGGTGACCTCGGCGGCCACCGGGTCGTCGTTGTAGCCCACGACGGAGATGTCCTCGGGCACCCGCAGCCCGCGCTCCTGGAGGGCGCGCATCGCGGCGGCCGCGCTCTCGTCATCGCGTTGGCCTTCCATCAGACGATGACGGTCGTGTGGTCATGAGGGCGTCCGGCGATCAGGACGGAGAACAGGGTGATGACCTCGTGGGTGCGTCGAGCCCCAGGAGCAGATCGGTGCCGACGAGGACAGAATCGAGGGTGACGAATCTCCCCGGAAATCAGGACGAGGTTCTGCGCGTACAACGGGATCGGGGCGACGGAGCATCGATCCAGACCTTCCTTCGGTGACCGGGCGCGGTCACCGACGAATGGCAAGGCACCGAACACCACAGTGCCAATGGGCGACGGCGCCCACCCTCTGGTGCGGCAGTTAACCCCTGGATGCCCGCGACCCGCGGCGAGCGGTAGCCCAGGGCGTCCCGGTGCTCTCTCCGGAGTGCCATGCCGCGAAACCGCTTGCGTACCACCAACATCGCTTCCACCATAGGACTATGACGGTTCGACAGATGACATGGGCGGGTGCCCTCCTAATCGCTGTGATCTCCGTTGCGCTGGGCTGGCTCTTTGCACGGCAGGGTCTTGAAGGCGTCAGCTGGGCGGCGGGCATCATCGGCACGCTCGTCACGATCATCACTGCGGTGTTGGGGGAGATTCACCACCGACAATCACAAGCTGCGTCCCAGGCCAATAGCCCCCAGGCTTCCACGGGCGGCCAGCATGTGAACGCCAACGTCCAGGGCCGAGTGACTATGGTCCGCGGTGCCGACGGCAACGTAAAGATCACTTCCCCATCGCCCTCTCATGGGCCGTCCCTCCAGCCGCCGGCGCAACCTGCCAATCTTCCCGATGCCCACCCAGACACCTCTGGGCAGACCGTTCAGGGATCCGTCGGGGAATCCGTGCACCTGATCGACGGCGCCAAGGGTGACCTGGAGATCAACTGATGCGGAAGCGCTTCCAGCTCGGCCGCGCTCAGCTTGACGCGCGCAGTGTGGAGTTCCAGCCGCAGAAGATCAACGCCCGCGATGTCTACGGGGACATCGTCCTCGCACAGGCCGTGGGTGACGTGCATGTGCACGCGGCCTCGGTCACCCAGCAGTACCACCTTTCGCAGAAGCACTACGCCCGCAGGGAGTGGGCGAGCATGCTGGCCGACTCCGTGAACAACCAGGAGGCGGACGTCCGTGCCCGCCTGCTCGCGGACAGCGGTGATGCACTCGCAGCCGATCTGATTTTCCGGCGGGACGACCTCGGGCATTCGCAGTGGCGGGACGATGCCGGTGCCGCTCAGGGCACGCTTGCCGGTATTGCGGACTATTACAAGTCCCTGCGCCTCCATCGTCTGGTTGTGCTCGGCGACGCCGGTGCCGGCAAGACCATGCTGGGCATGCAGTTGCTCCTCGATGTCGTGGCCGAGCAGGCCGGGGCAGGAATTGAGAAGCCGCTGCTACTGAACTTGATCGGGTGATGTCGGGCCGTTCGCCTGCCAGCGCCTGAGTCGGGTCGGTAGTTGTGGTCTGTGAGATACGCGCAGGGCGGCGGCCTGACCGATGCGAAGAGGGCTGCGAGGGAGCGGGTTCGGCTGGAGGCGGTCGGCCTCTTCGAGGGCAGTGCGAAGAACAGAGAGATCGCGGCTGCGCTTCGAGTGAGTGAGCGGTCTGTGGAGCGCTGGCGTCGGCAGTGGCGGGAGCGGGGCCAGGAGGGTGTCCGGTCGAAGGGCTCACCTGGGCGTCCGAGACTGTCGAGTGTGCAGATGGCCAGGCTGGAGCGGGAATTGGAGCGTGGCCCGCTCGCTCATGGCTGGGCGGACCAGCGGTGGACGTTGGCCCGGGTGAAGACGCTGATCGGACGGTTGTTCCACGTCAGCTACACGGTGGAGGGGACATGGCGGCTGCTCAAGCGCCATGGCTGGTCCTGGCAGCAGCCGGCCCGGCGGGCGATCGAACGTGACGACGGGGCAGTGGAGTTGTGGAAGAAGGAGGTGTGGCCACAGGTAAAAGCACGGCGGCGGCCCGCGGAGCCTGGATCGTCTTCGAGGACGAGGCCAGTCAGTCGCTGAAGCCGCCACGCGCAAGGTCCTGGGGCCGCATCGGCCAGACACCCGTCGTCCGCGTCCGGGGCCGGGGCTCCGGGCGGGTCTCGATGGCGGGAATGACCTGCTTCCGTCCCGGAGAGCGGTCGCGGCTGATCTACAGCTTCCGCGTCCACCGGGGCCGCAAAGGCGAACCCAAGGGCTTCACCTGGCAGGACTACCGCGACCTCATCGTGCGGGCCCACAACCAGCTCAAAGGCCCCATCGTCCTGGTCTGGGACAACCTGCGCACCCACCTCATGCCGCAGATGAAGGACTTCATCGCCGCGAACGAGGACTGGCTGACCGTCTTCCACTTCCCTTCCTACGCACCCGACCTCAACCCGCAGGAAGGCATCTGGTCACTGGTGAAACGGACCATCGGCAACCTCGCCGCCGCGAACCTCGACCAACTCGCCACTGCCGTGAAACGCAGCCTCAAGAAGACCCAATACCGACCGCACCTCATCGACGGCTGCCTCATAGGCACCGGCCTGACCATGGACAGCTGACCACGATCAGGCCGACATCACGCATTCAAGTTCAGTAGTGCCAGTCCGATTGAACCTCTCAGGCTTCGACGACCCTCGCATCACCGCCTCGGGCGTCTCGCCCGGCAGGGTTGCCGAGCTCTTCTCCCGCTGGATCGTCGACGAGATCACTGCCGCCCACCCGCTTTCTCGCCGCAAGGCTCGCGACCTGGTCTGCGAGAAGTGGATTCTCCCGATCCTGGACGGGTTGGACGAGATGGACCCCGAGGGGACCTTGCCACGCCGGGCCTTGGCAGTGATTCGTGCGCTCAACGACTCTGCCCACGTCGGCAGAGCAACGGTGGTGGTGACCTGTCGTACCTCCCTGTACGAACGGCTCGCCGCCGTCACCCCGTCCGACGTTCCCGATCTCCGTCCGGGCGAGCTGCCCATACTCCAGAACGCGTCTGTGGTCCGGCTGGAGCCGCTCGCCGTCGAGCGTGTCCAGCGGCATCTCATCCACCGCTTCGGCCGAGCTCGCATGCCACCCCCTGCGTCTCCTCCCGCCGACGAAATGGACTGTGAGCCCGCGCCTGCCGCCCCCGCTCGTCGTCTCGTCGTCGCCCCTCGGTGGCAGCCTGTCCTCAGCCACCTCGGCGAACATCCCGACAGCCCGTTCAGCACGCTACTTCGCTCACCGCTGTGGCTGTTTGTGACGATCGCTGCCCACCTGAATCAGGGCAGCCCCGCCGAGCTGATCGGCTTGGAGTCCGCTGTCATCCGAGAACGGATGCTCGCCCGACTGGTGCCGGAGACCGTCGCCCAGCACCGACCGCCTCGAGGAGGTTGGTCGGCGTCAGAGGTTCACCAGTACCTGGCAGTATTTGCGGGGCATCTTGCCTACCGGAGGGCGGAAGGCAACGGCCTCTCGACGGGCTTCCGCCCTCATGAACTCTGGCAGCTGGCGGGAGTCCGTCTCCCTCTGCTGCTTACAGCGCTCGTGAACGGTACCCTGACCGTGCTCCTCTTGTTCGCCGCCTTGGTGGGCTACCACGATGCGACCTCGTACTGGATCCCGCCGTTCGCCGCAGGCAAGGCCCTGCTCGTCGGCGGCATGCTCTTTGTGATGTGGGTGTACGTCTACTCGTATCGCTCACCAGGACAATTGCGGAGCCTCGATACGACGATGCTGCGCACACCGTCGGGAAAACGTCGGCTCCTCGTCTCCTGCGTCTGGCCACTCGCCGGGTTGGGCCTCGGCTACCTGTTTGGCCTGTGGTTCAGCCAGGGCTACGGCGACCGGGTGGGGCAGGCCTATGGCATCTCCTGGGTGGCCATCGGCTTCATCCTTGCTGTCGAGACCGTGCTCGCCCACCGCCCGGCCGCGGTCCGCCGCCCCAGCCTCGTGATGTCGCAGGCCCTGTTGTTCCAGTACACCGTGCTCTTCAGCTATGGCCTGTTCTTCGCCCTCGCTTTCGGCGGAGCCAACTGGGCAGCCTACCCATGGCACCCCACGTCTTTCGTTGACGGGGCATTCCTCGGCAGTTGCATCGGGCTCGCCATCGGTGTCGGCCGCACCTGCGGTGCCCCCGGTACTCGCTACGCCATCGCGTGGGCCTTGCTCACTGCCCGCAATGTCCTTCCCCGACGGCGTCTCGGCCCCTTCCTCGACTGGGCCTACCATGCAGGTCTGCTCCGCCTCACGGGCATTGCCGTTCAATTCCGCCACCATGCGTTGCAGGAGTGGTTGGGGTGTAGGCGTTGAAGCCGCCCCAGGCTTGCTTCCCGTGACCTTCATGTCAAGCGGATCCCGCCGCTGGCAGCACCCCCAGATGGCCACCGCAGTGACACCCGGGACCAGCCAACAGCACCGACGCAGGGGAAGAGCAGTGCGGCCCACCACCCGTAGGCGACGGCGGTGTGGACGCTGACCTTCCACCAGGCGGTGACGGCCATGGTCAGCAGTAGGCCGGCGACCAGGGCGAGGACCTCGCGGGGTGCGTCGAGCGCCAAGAGCAGGCCGGTGCCGATGAGGACGGAGCCGAGGGTGACGAACAGTGGTATCCACCGCTGGGAGTGGACCTTGAGGTGCTTGTCGGTCCATCGGCCCCGGCGGACGCCGGCGACGATGTAGGCGATCGGCAGGCCGCCGCAGAAGGTGCCGGCGAGCAGGCCCCAGCCGACCCCGTGGAGGGAGTTGGTGGAGTGCCAGCCGATGACGAGCAGGACGCCGATGACCAGGTTGGCCGGTGCCAGGACCTGTCACGAGGCGGGCGAAGCGCCGCTCGGCAGGTGCGGCTGCGGTGGGCGGCAGCGGTGCGGTGGTGGCGGTCATGCCGGTATCTCATCGAGGTGGGCGCGGAGGAGATGGGGCTGCGGCGTGGCGAAGAAGCACGCGGCCAGGAGGACGACCGTGACGACGGGGAAGGCCGGGTGCAGTCTGGAGGCACGTATCCCGGTCTTCGACTCGGCCATGTCAGCGGAAAGTGAGGACCGAGGCCGCTGCGACGGTTCCGCATATGTGCTTGACCAGGAACGACAGGTTGGTGACGTGCAGGGGCTCGTCGACCGCTGACGCGATGGCGACCGGCCGAACCGTCATGGCCAGGGCGAGGGCGGCGAAGGCGAGCCAGAGGCTGAGACGTTCGGGTCTCCGGAAGGCGGAGCGGGTACGCCAGATGGTGACGGCCCAGAGCAGGACCGCGGGTATCGCGTCGATCATCTATCGGGCTTCTCAG
Source organism: Streptomyces sp. NBC_01717 (assembly GCF_036248255.1). Classification (NCBI taxonomy): domain Bacteria; kingdom Bacillati; phylum Actinomycetota; class Actinomycetes; order Kitasatosporales; family Streptomycetaceae; genus Streptomyces; species Streptomyces sp. NBC_01717. The sequence continues at coordinate 7,891,071 of NZ_CP109178.1, forward strand.
GAATCGTTGAGCGCGGCGTTGAGCGGCGCAGTGTGCTGGGGGCGGCCTGGTCGCTGGTTCCACGCAGTGCAGCACGCGTCGCGATGAGGCCGGTCAGTGTCTCCGCGACCCAAGCCGCCGGGCGCAACGTGCCCGACTCCTGGACGAACTGTTGGTTCGCCGCACCCGAGCAGTTCCACAGGATGAGCGTGGCACCCGCCTTGTAGTCGGCGCCCGGCACATCGAGGCACCGGTCGTGGCTCAGTTCCGTACGGACGGCCTTCGTGCCTGCGTCGTACCACCAGCCCTGGTTGCGGCCGCCGTGGCAGTCCCAGCCCGCGATCTTCGTGTTGTTGCGGGTTACCGACGCGGGGACGTCGACACACGTGCCGGTGGCCTCGTTCTTCAGGGGCTTGAAGACCGAGTCCCAGGCGGCAGGCTCCAGGACCGGCTTTCCGGTGCTCGCCGGGTCGGCGCAGCTCGCCTCGCGCAGACCGGAGTTGTAGATCTGGGTCAGGCAGGAGGCGAAGGCGGCGTGCCCGCGCGCGTTGGGGTGGAAGGACTGCCGGACGGAGTTGGAGTCCGGCGGGAAGTGCGACAGGTCGATGTAGAGGCCGCGGGCCCAGGTGTCCTCCATGCAGACCTCGTGGCCGTGGAAGAGCCGGGAGTTGTCGAGGTAGACGGCCCCGGTGTCGGCGGCGGCCTTGCGCATTCCGCGCTCGAACGCGGGGACGGCGACGTTACGGCCCCAGGCGGCGTCGGAGTCGTAACCCGCGCAGCCACCCGGGATCTTGCCGGGGAAGTTCGGGTTGTCGTTGAAGGCGGGGCCGATCGGGCTGGGGTAGCCCATCACCACAAGCTTGTAGTCGCCACTGGCGTAAGGGTCTGATGCACGATCGGGTGACATATGAACTGGCTTGCCCTGTAGGGCGGGTGGGAAGGATGTCGCTGTGCCCAAGCCTTATCCGGAAGAGTTCCGCCAGGATGTCGTGCGGGTCGCGAGGAACCGCGGCCCGGGCGTGACGATCGAGCAGGTGGCCGCCGACTTCGGGGTTCACGCGATGACGCTGTGGAAGTGGATGCGCCGCGCGGACATCGACGACGGGACAAAGCCCGGAACGTCCGGCCAGCAGAACGCCGAACTACGGGAGGCACGTCGGCGGATCAAGCTGTTGGAGCAGGAGAACGAGGTCCTGCGCCGGGCCGCGGCCTACCTGTCCCAGGCGAATCTCCCGGGAAAAGGATCTACCCGCTCGTGAAAGAGCTGGCCGGTGACGGTGTTCCCGTCACGGTGACGTGCCGGGTTCTGAAGCTCGCCAGGCAGCCCTACTACCGCTGGCTCGACCGACCGGTGACCGATTCCGAGTTCGAGCAGGCTGCTCGCGCGAACGCATTGTTCGACGCTCACCGCGAGGACCCGGAGTTCGGCTACCGGTTCCTGGCCGACAAAGCCCGCAGCGTGGGATCTGGCATGTCCGACCGGACCGCGTGGCGGATCTGCCGGGACAACCGCTGGTGGAGCGTCTTCGGGAAGAAGCGCGGGCGGACCAGGAAGGCGGGCCCGCCGGTGCACGACGACCTCGTCCGCCGTGACTTCACGACGGACGGCCCGAACCGGCTGTGGCTCACCGACATTACCGAACATGACACCAGCGAAGGGAAGTTGTATCTCTGCGCGATTAAGGACGTCTTCAGTAAGAGGATCGTGGGCTACTCCATCGACGATCGGATGAAGTCCCGACTGGCCGTCGCAGCCCTGGACAGCGCCGTGGCCCGCCGCGACAACGTCGCCGGGTGCATTCTCCACAGCGATCGCGGATCGCAGTTCCGGTCAAGGAAGTTCGTCCGGGCGCTCGCCGGCCACCAGATGGCTGGTTCGATAGGGAGGGTCGGGGCGGCGGGCGACAACGCGGCCATGGAGTCGTTCTTCAGCCTGCTGCAGAAGAACGTCCTCGACCGCCGACAGTGGGCCACCCGTGAGGAACTGCGGATCGCGATCGTGACCTGGATCGAGAGGACCTACCACCGACGCCGCAGACAAGCCTCGCTCGGCCGGCTGACCCCCGTCGAGTTCGAGATCGTCATGACCACACCGGCCCTCCGGGCCGCGTGACCACACCTGTCACCCAACCCTGCATCAGACCCTAACCGGCGTCTGACATGACGTTCTGCAGGTCGCGTACGGTCTTCTCGACCTTGGGGACGAGCCCGTCGACCCGAGCCTGCCAGCCGCCCTCGTACGTCGGCCGGCACGCACCCTGGAGGAGCACCCAGCGCTCCACGCAGTCCGTCATCACCGGGCGGCTCCAGATCCTGCCGAACCCCGGCTGACCAGCAGACTCAACCGTCCCGACGAGCCTGGACAACCCCACCGGAACCGTGGAACCCGGGGCCCACTCGACGCTACAGCCGGGCCGTCTACCTGCCCGGATCCCGAAACCACCATCAGTCACACCACAAGGGGTTCGTGGGCAAGCTGACGGACCCTCATGAACGATTGAGGTTAGCCTGCCCGCCGGCGAACCCCCGTCAGCTTGTGCCGACGGGGTTCTGCGTGTGGCGATGGGCCGCACCGTACGGTGTTCCACTACACGATGAAGCCCCGCCATGCTCCTGTTGGCGGGGCTTCATCGTGTGCGGCACGGAGCAGCCCTGGGCTTCCTGTTCGTCACCCGCTTTGCTCTGCCGTACTGCTCTGCGGCTAGTTTGTGTGAGGACAGGTACGCAGGCCCGTGGTGGCAGAGGTGCACGGGGGACGGGAGGTCGGGAAGAGTGTCGCTGCGCGGAGGTGATCCAGCCGAGATCGGCGGTTATCCACTTGAGGCGCGGCTCGGCTCGGGTGGCATGGGCACGGTCTTTCTGGCCCGAACGAGTTCGGGGCGACCTGTCGCGATCAAACTGATCCACCAGCAGTTCGCGGCGGACGACGAGTTCCGCATCCGTTTCCGACAGGAGGTGGCGGCGGCGAGGCGGGTGAGCGGCGCGTTCACCGCCGCCGTGGTCGACGCTGCCCCTGAGGCCGAGCAGCCGTGGATGGCGACGACCTATATCGAGGGGCACACGCTCGCCCAGCACATCACCACGAAGGGCCCGCTGAACGGAGCGGAGCTGAGAAGGCTTGCCATCGGGCTGGCGGAGGCGCTGCGCGACATCCACCGGGTGGGGGTCGTCCACCGTGACCGCCGTCACTGTAGGAGCGGCTTCCGGCATCAGCGGCTGCCGGCGGCCGTCCCGCTCGGTGTGCTGGGCGGCGAGGAAGCGGACCAGCGCCTGGGCGACGGTCAGTCGGATCACGGGCTTGTCGGTCATGCCTTAAGCCTCCGGGGCTTCGTAGAACGGCAGCCGCGGGTCCACCGGGGTGTCCGGCCAGGTGCCGCGGATCCAGGTCTGGTCGGGATGGTCGCAGATCAGCCAGCTGCGCTCAGGGCCCGGGCCCGCCATCACGTTCAGGTAGTACAGGTCATGGCCCGGCGCGGCCATCGAAGGGCCGTGCCAGCCGTCCGGTATCAGCACCGCGTCGCCGCTGCGCACCTCCGCCAGCACATCGGTGTTCCGGCCGCGGCCGGACGGGCTGACACGCTGGTAGCCAAGGCCGGGGCTGCCGTTGTGGGCGGCGGTCTCGAAGTAGTAGATCTCCTCCAGCCGGGACTCCTCGCCCGGCCGGTGTTCGTCGTGCTTGTGCGCCGGATACGACGACCAGTTGCCGCCGGGCGTCAGCACCTCCACGGCGATCAGCCGGTCAGTTTCGAACACCCCGGCCGCCGCGAAGTTGTTGACCTGACGCGAGCAGGAGCCGCTGCCGCGCAGCTCCACAGGAACGCTGGACGCGGGCCTGTAGCGAGCAGGCAGCCGGCGTTCGCAGCGGGCGCCGGTCAGAGCGAAGCGGCCGCCGGCTTCCGTCCGTACCGTCACCGAAGCGTCACGCGGCACATAGGCGAAGTCGCTGATGCCGCTGAAGACGTCCTTGCGGCCCTGGATGTCGAACTCGGCGTCGTCGCAGGTCACCGTGCAGGCGCCGGAGAGCGGCAGAACGAACCACTCGCTGTCGCCGGTGGCGAACGTGTGCTCGGTGGCGGGCGCCAGCCCAAGCACCCGCAGCGAGGAGTGCTCCCAGCCCGCGCGCTGTGGGCTGATGTCCATCAGATACGGTCCGCGCGCCGCGCTTCCCGCCGGAACATATGGATCCAGCGTCATGTTGTCAGCCTCTCTTGGTCCTGATCCGGTCAAAGCAGCCCGACGGCCGTGTCGACCGCCGCCGCCACGTCGCCGTCCGGCGGATAGAGCAGGGAGCGGCCCACGACCAGTCCGCGCACGGTGGGCAGCGAAAGCGCCCTGCGCCACTTCTCGTAGGTGGCGTCCTGTTCCCTGCTGACCTCGCCGCCCAGCACCACAGCGGGCAGTGTGGAGCTCTCCACCGCCTCGGCCATGTCGTCAAGATCGGCGGTGACCGGCAGCTTCAGCCAGGTGTAGGCCGAGGTGCCGCCAAGGCCGGAGGCCACCGCGATCGCGGTGGCGACGGCCTCGCCGCTGAGGTCGTTGCACACCCGGCCGTCCACGCGCCGCGAGATGAATGGCTCGACGAAGACCGGCAGCCGCCGCTCCGCCATCTCGTCGATCGCCCGAGCCGCCGACTCCATGGTCGCCAGCGAGCCGGTGTCGTCGTAGTCGATCCGCAGCAGCAGCTTGCCGCCGTCGAAGCGGTGCCGCTCGATGTCCTGCGGGCGATAGCCGGTGAACCGGTCGTCCAGCTCGAAGGACGAGCCGGCCAGCCCGCCCCGGTTCATCGAGCACAGCACCACCTTGTTGTCGAGGGCGCCCAGCAGGAGCAGGTCGTCAAGGATGTCGGCGGTGGCGAGCACGCCGTCCACGCCCGGCCGGGACAGGGCGATGGTGAGGCGGTCGAGCAGCTCGTTGCGGTTGGCCATGGCGAGCCGCTGTCCCCCGACGGCGAGGGCTCCGCGCGCCGGATGGTCGGCCGCGACGATCATCAGTCGTCCGCCGTCGCCCACCAGCGGGCGGCGGACCCGCCGGGCGGCGGCCTCGGCGATTGCTTCGGGGTGGCTCGATCGCACGGCGGTGAGGTCGGAGATAGTGAGGCTCAACTGAGAGTTTCTCTTTCTGACTTGCTGTGCTGAAGGAGTCATCTGCCTACGCGCTGCCGCAACCGCCTTGCTCCCATGGAGGTCTGGGGGCGGAGCCAAGGAGCTTTCACCCCGGCACCTCAGCGGAGCTGAGAAGCGCGTCGACCTCGGCGGTGGTCGGCATCGCGGAGGAGCAGGCGAGGCGGGAGGCGACCAGGGCGCCGGCCGCGTTCGCGTAGCGCATGATCGCCGTCAGGTCCCAGCCCGACAGCAGGCCGTGGCACAGGGCCCCGCCGAACGCGTCACCCGCGCCAAGCCCGTTGACCACCTCGACCGGGTGCGGCGGGACCTCGGCCTCGGTGCCGTCCCGGTGCACGGCCAGGACGCCCTTGGGGCCCTGTTTGACGACGGCCAGCTCGACCCCGGCGGCGAGCAGCGCCTCGGCGCAGGCACGGGGCTCGCGCTCGCCAGTGGCGAGCGCGCACTCCTCAAGGTTGCCGACGGTGACCGTGGCGTGGCGCAGTGCCTGCGTGTAGTACGCGCGCGCCTCCTCGGGACCGGAGTGCCAGAACATCGGGCGCCAGTCCAGGTCGAAGATGGTGGCGGTCTGCGCGGCGCCCGCCTCCTTCGCCGTACGCGCCGCGCTCCTGGCGGCCAGGGCCGTCAGGGTCGCCGTGCGGCTGGGCTGCTCGCAGAGCCCGGTTCCGGTCATCCAGAAGATCCGGGCCGCGCAGATCACGGCGAGGTTCAGCTCCTTCGAGTGGATCTCCAGATCCGGCGCCCTCGGCTGCCGGTAGAAGTACAGCGGGAAGTCATCGGGCGGGAAGATCTCACAGAAGGTGACCGGAGTCGGGTACTCCGGCACCTCCGTGACCCACCGCGCGTCCACGCCGAACTCTTCGGTCAGCGCCTGGCGGCAGTAGTCGCCGAACGGGTTTCGCCCGGTGCGGCTGATCACCGCCGCGCGGCAGCCGAGCCGCGCGGCGGCGACCGCCACATTGGTGGCCGATCCGCCCAGGCACTTGCCGAAGGACTCCACCGCGGGCAGCGCTACGCCGGTCTGCAGGGGGTAGATGTCCACACCGATGCGACCCATGGTGATCACGTCGAAAGGTGTTTCCGGCCCCTGGTTTGCGTTCATGTCTCCTCCGGCAGGGCGGTCCTGGCCACTCAGTGGCCCAGCTGTACGGTCGCGATCTCCCAGGCGCGAAGCGGCAGCCGCAGCACGCCCCCGTCCACGGGCAGCTCCTCGCCGGGGCGGCCCAGCAGATCGCAGCGCCGGGCCCGGGTGAAGCCGCTTTCGACCACGGCCACAGTGTCCGCGCCGCCCTCGGCGACGACGCGCACCTCGCTCCAGCCGTCCCGCTCGCGGGCGCTGGTCAGCACCACGCCGGGGCCCTCGACCGCGAGACCGCGCTCCGGCTCCGGCAGCGGCGCGGACGCCTCGGCCGCGCCCGGGACGGCGTACAGGCCGTGTCGGAACTCCTCCGCCGCCCGCAGCACCGCATCCGACGCCGAGGTCCAGGCACCGGCGTACGGCAGCAGGGCCAGCGATACCGAGCGGAGGCCGCGGCTCTGCGCACCCGGCGTCGGCACCTGCGGGCCGGCCGGCTCGTCGCGCAGCGGGATCCGGTTGCGGGAGATCTGACCGGACGAGCGGAGCAAGGTGAGCGCCAGCTCGCGGCCTTCCTCCACCAGCTCGTACTCGCTGTACTCGTCCAGGAGCACTGCGAGCCCGCCCGCCGCGACGAAGCCCGCGGCGGGGAACGTCGGCAGTGGGTACTCCCCGCCGCCGCCCTCCGCGGTCAGACCGCGCTCGACCACCGCGAACTGGCCCTCGGCGAAGGAGGACTCGGCCTGCTCCGGCAGCGGCAGGTGCAGGCGCAGCCGGTGGTCGTCGCAGCGGTTGTCGAATTCGACACCGATCCGGGCGTACGGCTCGGCGGCGCGCAGTTCGACGCGCAGGGTGACGGTGACTGGCTCGGTGCGGGCCGAGCGGCCGTCCACGGCGAAGTCGCCGGCGGCGGGCCAGCTGTAGCGCCGCTCGACCTCCAGCGCGGCGCAGAGCGGGGAGCCGGCGGTGCGCGTGATCCGTACCGACTCGGGCTCGGCAACCAGTACATCGGCGGCCGGCGGGGCGTAGTTGTAGGTGTCGCCCAGATCGCCGCCGTCGACGAGCGAGCCGAGGCCGGCGGTCGTGGTGCCGTCCGCGCCGGTCAGGCTGAAGGTGCCGTCGCCGGCGACCTCGATCCGTACCAGGCCGTTGTCCAGCACCCGGCCGTCGCAGCGCACGTCGTTCGGCGGCAGCGCGGCGTCGGCGGGCGAGCCCTGGTCCGGCGTTCGCACGGCGGCGTAGCCCAGCGCGGGGACCTCGGCCCAGACGGGCACCTTTTCGCCGGGCGACGTGAGGATACGCACCCGCAGGCGGCGTTCACGCCAGCCCTCGCCGAGCGCCTCGCGCACTTCGGCAACATCGAAGGCGGCCGACTCGTGGCGGGCCACAGCGAAGGTCAGCGTCGAGCCGTCCTCGCTCAACGACCAGGAGGCGACGTGCCGCCCGTACAGCTCGGTTCCGTGGATACGGGTGAGTGCGACCTCCGCCGGCAGGTCCCGGTCGTCGGCGAGCACCTCCACACCCGGCCGGTCGACCTCGGCGAAGACCACGCCGGAGCGCTGTCGCGGCGAGGGGTTGAAGACCAGCAGCGCGTCCTGCGGGACGGCCGCCGCCCGGCGCTGCCCGATCAGATCGCACACCGCCTGGCCCAGCTGCTCGGCCTCCGCCATCCGGGCGCCGACCTGGACGGCGGTCTCGTCGCAGCCGCAGCCGGTGACCGAGTCATGGCAGCTGACGGCGATCAGCCGCTGCCAGGCCATGTCCAGGAACCGCTGCTCGCCGCCGTCGCCGTAGAGCGCGGCCATCGGCTCGGCGTAGCGCTCGACCCAGCGCTCCGCGTGGCTCATCGCCCGCTTCAGCTCCGGGCGGATGGAGTTGACGCCGGGCAGGATGTTCGCGCGGGCGTGGCTGCGGAGCTCGCCGTGCACCAGCGGCAGGCCGTCGGTACCGGCGGGCAGCCCCTCGAAGAACGCCGCCAGGGTGGCCAGCCGCACTCCGATGCCCGTCTCCTTGCCCGCCGCGGCCAACAGGTCGGGGGCGTCGGTCGCCGGCGCGGTGTGATCCGAGCCGTACATGCCGAGCAGTGGCCCGCTCTCCGGCAGCGTCCAGGCGCTCATCCGCTCATGCAGCTCCCGCAGCCGCTCGGCCACCGCGCCGCGGTCGGCGAGCAGGCCCGCGGCGTTGCCGTAGCCGCCGGCCGGGAGGTAGCGGGTGCGCACCGCAGTGCCGTCGGGGGAAACCCAGGCGAAGGTGTCCGACGTGACGGCGCCGGGCACGCCGCGGAAGACGCAGGCGTGGTCCAGGCCCGCGCCGCGCAGGATCTGCGGCATCTGCGCGATATGGCCGAACATGTCCGGAAGATAGCCGACGGGCATCGTGCCGCCCAGCTCCCCGGAGCGGCGGATCCCGCGCTCCAGATTGCGGACGACCTGCTCACCGGAGCACAGGAACTCGTCCATCAGGATGTCCCACGGACCGACGGCGAGCCGCCCGGACTTCACCAGCGCCGTCACCCGCTCGCGGGCCTCCGGGCGTACCTCCAGATAGTCGTCCACCGCAGCCATCTGTCCGTCCAGGGTGAACCGGTGGCGCGGGTCGGCCTCCATCCGGTCCAGCAGCTCGTCCAGCAGCGCCACCAGCTGCAGCCGGAAACGCTGGAAGGGCAGATACCACTCGCGGTCCCAGTGGGTGTGCGGGACTACTACGAGCTCATGGCTGTCACTCATGCGCGGACTCCCCGGCGGTGGTCAGGCCGTCACGGTCGGCGAGGCGACGGACGGCCGCTTGTGCGAAGGCGATGTCGGCGGCCGCGTCGGGGACCCCCGACAGGGGCGGTACACCCTGGGTCACGAGCCGGTGGAAGACGGTCAGTTCGGCCTCGAAGCCGCTCACGGGGGAGCGGAACTCGGTACGGGTCTGCTGCTCCTCGCGGCCCGTCGTCGCGATCAGCCGAGTAGGGGCGTTGAGGAAATACGGGGCCGGGAAGACCAGCTCCGCGCTGCCCGTGGCGTGGTGTACGGCCACTGTCTCCCGGTAGGCCGGGTAGTTGGGCTGGTAGAGCCAGCGGATGCCGTACCGGCCGCCGCCCCGCAGTTCGCCGGAGAGCTCGAGGGACGGCGCGTCGCCGGGGCCCGCGTTCCTGGCGGGCCACATCACGGCGTGGTCGACGGTGGCCGGAGGCCCGGCGAGCAGCCGGATCAGGGACAACTCGTGGCAGACGCTGTTCATGATGATGCCGTACAGCTCTCGCAGTGCGGCGGGCGCCTCCTCGCCGAGGGCGGTGCGCAGTGGCTTGTCCCCTGCGGCGCGCAGCTCGGCCAGCAGCTCCGGGGAGACGTCGCCGGCGGGCGGCGGCAGCTGGGCGAAGGCCAGCTGCGACTGCGGGGAGGGGTGCAGCACGGTCACGTCGATGTAGTGGATCGCAGCGGGGCCGCCGGCCTCCTCGACCAGCGCGGTCAGCCGCTGCGCTGCCGGGTCGTACTGCTTCATATAGCCGACCATCAGCCGGGCCGTCAGCTCCTCGCCGAGGCCCTCCAGTTCGGCCATCTCCTGCTGGGCATAGCCGAGAGGCTTCTCGGCCAGCACGTGGTAGCCGCGGCGCAGCGCGTCGGCGGTGGCCGGGGCGTGGCTGCCGGAGGTCAGCAGCAGTACGGCGTCGAAGCCGCCCGCCTGAAGCATGGTGTCGACGCTGGTGAAGCGGCGCTCGGCCGGGACACCGTAGCGCTCCCCGGTCCGCTCGGCCACGGACGGCGAGACGTCCGCGACGGCGGAGAGTGTGAAGCGGCTGCCGAGGCGTTCCAGCAGGGGCAGATGGATGGTCTGGGCGATGGTGCCGAGGCCGGCCACCGCGACCCGGACGCGGTCGGTCGTCACAGGCCCGCCTTTCGCAGCGCCTCACGGTTGGTCCGCTGGTCGGCGAGAAGGCCGGCGGGCTCGCGGCCCGTCTCGGGTGCGTCCTGCTCGATCACGGCCCAGCCGGTGTAGCCGGTCTCCTTCAGTACGGCCACGACCTCGGTCATCTCGATCTCGCCCGTGCCGAGCACGGGGAAGGCACCGTCGCGTACCGCCTGGGCGAAGTCGCCGCCCGCGGCGCGGGTGCGCTCCATGGCCTCGCGGGAGGCGTCCTTGATATGCACCTGCTTGATCCTGGGCGCCCAGTCGCGCAGCGCCGCCAGCGGGTCGCCGCCGGCCAGATAGAGGTGGCCGGTGTCGAGGCAGAGCGAGACATCGGTGGCCTCGAGGAGCTTCTCGACCTCCTGCGCGCTCTCCACATCGGTACCCAGGTGGTGGTGGAACACCGGCTCCAGACCACGCTCCCGGCACCGGTCCGCGGCCCGCTGCACGCGGGCGGCGAAGCCCGCCCAGTCCTCGACCGTGCCGTAGGCGATGCCCGGGCGGGCCATCCGCTCGGCGTTGTCCGGGCAGGCAAGGGTGGGGCGCGGAGCGAAGACCGGGTCGGGGACGGGAACGGCGGTGAAGACATCGAGGGCCGCCTCAAGACCGGCCTGGTCGGCGCTGAAGCCGTCCTCGGCGCCGTAGCGCAGGTCGATCCAGCCGCCCGCCAGGGCCAGGCCGGCGTCCGCGAGCCGGCCCGGGAGGGTGTCGACCGTGCCCAGATAGCCGATCGGGCCGGAGTCGATGCCTTCGTAGCCCGCCTCGGCCAGGGCGCTCAGCAGCTCGGTGGCGGTGAGGGGGGCTCTGTCGGCCGCGTAGATGCCGAAATTGACCGGTGCGTTCGCCACCCGGATGTTCACTGACACAGTGCGGTTACCTCGTTCTCGTAACTTTCCAGACGGTGCAGCCCGCTCTCAGCGGGAAAGGTGGTGCGGTCCGCGTGGACGAGCTCGCGCCGTCCGTCGGGGCGGATGAGTGCGGTGCCTTCGGCGCCGAGCGCGAGAAGTTCGTCCCCGAGCCGCAGCAGCAGGGGCGCACCGGGGCCCGCGGAGACCGCCGTACGCCCGGCCGCCAGGGCAGCGAGCAGGGCTGCGGGGCTGTCGTCTTCGGCGAGCAGCCAGGTGGTGGGGGAGCCGGGCCGCCCGTCGTTGCCGTGGCGGTGGAAGTCGCTGCCGCCGATGGCGATGACATCGGGCCGCCATGCCTGGGCCCAGGACAGCGGCGCCCCCCAGCGGCGGTCGAACCAGCCGGAGTGCCAGACCTCGGCGTGCCGGGGCCGGTCGGCGAGCGGCAACCGCCAGGCGCAGTCGCTGCCCAGCGGGTGGTTCAGGGACATGACGCCGCCGTGTGTGCGGGCGTGCTGGTACCAGGAGTCGGCGGGCTGACGGAAGTCCACCCAGCCGGTGTCGCCGAAGACGTTGGCGTGCCCCTCGTCGCGGGTGACCTCCTGGCCGGGGAGTAGCCTGATGCCGTAGCGGGCTCCCACGGCCGGGAGCTCCGGGTGGTGGCTGACCGTGTTGTGGTCGGTGACGGCGAGGAAGTCCAGACCCTCGTCGCAAGCCAGCCAGGCCAACTCGGGAACGGTGAGGGCGCCGTCGCTGTGCACCGTGTGGCTGTGGAAGTCGCCGGCGTACCAGAGCATTTCGCCAGACGCCGGGATATCCCGGCGCTCGCGGGCGGGCGGCCGTCCGCCCACCGGCTTCGGCGCGGCGGGCGGGGGCAGGGGGGCGGGGCGGGTCGTCGAGGTGGTCACCCGCACCTCGTAGTCCAGGCCGCCTGGCGGGATACGGTGCAGCCGCAGCAGTACGTGCCAGAGGCCGGGCTCCAGCTCGCCCTTGAGATAGCCGGGCGTCGCCCAGTCCACGGCCACCGTGTAGGTATCGCGGGCGCCGCCCGACCAGCCGCGGAAGGCGTCCGCGCCGAGACAGCCCAGGTCCAGCACGCCCTGCTCGCGGTCGAATTCCAGCTCGACGGTGACCGCCGCCGCTCCGGGAGTCACCTCGAAGGGAAGCTCCCGGAGCATCAGCTCCAGCCGGTCCCCCAGCGACCAGCGGCCGCGGTGGACGGTGGTGGTGACGGTCATGCGGCGGCTCCCTCCTCACGGCCGGCGGCATCCTTGGCCGCGGCGTCGCCTCCGGCGTCGATGAGGTCGCCGTCGCGGTACAGCAGCACCCGGTCGGTGCGTGGTATCGCATAGCCCTTGTCGCCGGCCTTGAGGAAGACCTCCTCGTCGACGACGACCTGGACGAAGCCCGCCCCGCCGTGCAGCGTCACCAGCTGGGCGCTGCCCAGGTTCTCGATCACCGTGACCTCGCCGGAGAAGGCGTCCTGGACCGGCTCGGTGGAGTACGAGAGGTACTCCGGACGGATACCGAGGACCAGTTTCTCCCCGTCGCCCAGCGCACCGCCCGCGTACTCGGGGGGCACCGGCAGCTGCTGATCGCCGATGACCAGGTTCCCGCCGGACACCACCGCGTCCAGCAGGTTCATCGGGGTGGAGCCGATGAACGAGGCCACAAAGGTGTTGGCCGGCCGGTGGAACACCTCCTTCGGCGTGCCCAGCTGGCGGATCCGGCCGCCCTCCATCACCGCGATCCGGTCGGCAAGCGCCAGCGCTTCGGCCTGGTCGTGGGTGACGAAGACGGTGGTGACGCCGAGTTCACGCTGGAGGCGCTTGAGGAAGGTACGGGCCTCCAGGCGCATCCGGGCATCGAGATTGGACAGGGGCTCGTCGAAGAGGAAGACCTTCGGATGGCACGCCATCGCCCGGGCCAGCGCCACGCGCTGCTGCTGCCCGCCGGACAGCTGCCCGGGGCGGCGTGCCAGATAGTCGCTCAGGCCCAGCTCGGCGGCCGTCTCGGCGGCCTTCTCCGTACGTTCGGCCGTCGGGACCTTCTTGATGCGCAGCGGATAGGCGATGTTTTCGGTGACCGTCATGTGCGGGAACAGGGCGTAGTCCTGGAAGACCATCGCCACATCCCGCTGCCCGGGCGCCGTGTTCGTCACATCCCGGTCGCCGATCTGGATCGAGCCGCCGCTGGAGGCTTCGAGGCCGGCGATGGTACGTAGCAGGGTGGTCTTGCCGCAGCCGGATGGCCCGAGCAAGGCGAAGAACTCGCCGTCTTCGACCGTCAGGCCGATCGAGTCCAGCGCGCGTACTCCGCCTGGGTAGACCTTGACGAGTTCGCCCATGGTGATAGATGCCATCAGCGCTTGATACCTCCGTGGAACCGGAATCCGTACCGGGAGCTGACGAAGAGAAACATCAGGACCACCGGAAGGGAGTAGAGCAGGGAGTAGGTGGAGATGAGTGCGAGGTTCGGCTGCCCGCCCTCGGTGTAGAAGGTGTACATCACCACCGCGGCCGGGGACTTCTCCGGCGAGCGCAGCAGCAGGAACGGGACCAGGAAGTTGCCCCACACCTGCGCCACCGACCAGACCGCGATGGTCGCCAGCCCCGGCCGCACCAGCGGCACGACGATATGGCGCACGATCTGCAGCGGTGAGGCGCCGAAGACCCGCGCCGACTCCTCGTACGACACCGGCGTGCCGTCCATGAAGTCCTTCAGGATGAAGATGGCGCTGGGCAGCATGCCGCCGGTGAGGATCAGGATCACGCCGAGCTGGGAGTCGATGAGATGCAGCTCGAAGGCCAGGTTGAACAGCGGCACCATGGCCGCCGTACCGGTCACGATCGACGACAGCAGGAGCAGGACGTACAACAGCATGTCCCGGCCCGGCAGCTTCACCCGGCTCAGCGCATAGGCGGCCAGCGCGGAGAACAGCAGCGTCAGCGCGCCCGTGCCACCGGCCAGGATCACCGAGTTGCCCAGTGAACGCAGCGCGTACGGGTTGTCCGCCAGCACCTGGAAGTTCCGCAGGGTGAAGTCGGGCAGTGAGACGGTGACGCCGGGTGCCGAGTCGAACGGGGCTGCGAGCAGCCACAGCAGCGGCAGTGCGAAGAACGCGATCAGCAGGCAGATGAACGTGTAGAAGCCGGCGTGCCGCAGCACGCGCCGGGCCTGTGCCACAGCGGCCCCATGCTCGGCGGCATCCCGCCTGGTCGCCTTGATGTCGGTGGCGGTCATGCGGCATCGTCCTTCCGCGACCTGAGCATCCGCACATAGAACAGCGCGATGATCAGGTTGAAGAGCAGCATCAGCACCGAGATCGCCGCGCCGAAGCCCAGTTCGCCGCTGTTGAGTGCGAGCTTGTAGATGAAGACCGGCATGATCTCGGTCTTGTCGTCCGGGCCGCCGGCGGTGAGCATGAACGGCGTGAAGTCGTTGAACGTCCACAGGCTGATCAGCAGCAGGTTCGTCAGGATATGGCCCTTGATCCGCGGGATCACCACATCGCGCAGCTGCTGCCAGGTGGAGGCGCCGGCCAGCCGGGCGGTCTCCAGATGCGACGGCGGCACGTTCCCGATGGCTGCCGCATAGAGCATCATTGAGAAGGCGGCGCCCCGCCAGATGTTGAACACGATGATCGACGCCATCGGGTACTCCAGCAGCCAGCCCGTGCCAGGCGTCTGGAGCAGGGCGTTGAGTGTGCCGCTGTCGCGGTCCAGCAGGGCGATCCACAGGAACGCCACCACGGAGCCGGGCAGCACCCAGGCGAGCAGCAGCAGCGACTCGACGAGGCGGCGGAGCGCCCCGCGCCGTTCGCGCATCACCCACGCGACGGCGAAGCCGAGCAGCACCTGGCCGATGACGGCCGAGCCGATGACGTACTCGACGGTCAGCCACATGGAGTTGCCGAACCGGTCGTCGCTCAGCGCGTTCTGGAGATTGTCCAGCCCCACGAACTGCGGGTTCGCCGCGGCGAGCCCGGTCAGCCGGTAGTCGGTGAGGCCGAGGTAGATGGTCCAGATCGCCGGGAACAGGAGGAAGGCCGCGATCAGCAGCATCGCCGGGACGATGAACGCTGTGGCGCGGGCCCGGCCCAGGCCGGCGGCATCGCCGCCGGCCTGGACACGGTTGGAGGGGGCGCCCGGTGCCTCCGGGCGCCGCTCCACGTCCTCGCTCTTCGCCGGTGTTCCGGCTTCGAGCTCAGGACTTGATGTTGCCGGCACCGCCCACGGCCCCTTCCAGCTTCTTCGCGTAGTCGGCCGCCGCCTGCTCCGGGCTCTTGCCGTCGACCACCGCGGCCGTGGCCTCCTGCAGCAGCGTGGAGACCTGTGCGTACTCCGCCAGCGGCGGGCGGAATGAGGTGACGGGCAGGACGTCCTTGGAGACGAAGCTCAGCATCGGGTCGCCCGCCAGCACCTCGTCGTTCACGTCGGTGCGAGCGGTGATCCGGGCCTCGCCGGCCAACTGCTTCTTGATGGCGTCGGCCGAGTTCATGAACTTCATCAGCTCGAAGGCGAGGTCGGTGTTCTTGCTCTTCGGGTTGATCGTCTGCACCCCGCCGCCGGAGTAGGAGACGAAGTCCTGGCCGTTCACGCCGGAGCCGGCCGTCATGGCCGGGATCTTGGCGTAGCCCACGACCTCGTCGCGCTTCTCCATCGGGGCGACGCCGCCCTTGGGGTTGATCACACTGCGCCAGAAGTAGTCGCCCTCGAGCAGCATGCCCACCTTGCCCGCGGCGAACTCGGCGAAGGACTTGTCGCGGCCCTTGGCCTCCTTCTGCAGCAGCGGGTCGCCCAGCTTGTCGCCGTAGATCTCGCTGTACAGCTTCAGGGCGTCCTTCACACCCTGGGTGGCGCCGGTCCACTTGCCATCGGCCCAGGCCGATTCGCCGGTGCCAGCCAGCAGCGGCAGGAAGCCCTGCATGGTGGTGGCCTCACCCATGGCGGTGCCGGCGTTGAGCTGGATCGGGGTGACGTCCTTGACCGACTTCAGCTTCTCGCCGGCCTCGATGATCTGGTCCCAGCTGGTGGGTTGCCACTTCTCGGGCAGACCGGCCTGCTTGAACAGCTCCTTGTTGTAGTAGATCACCCGGCCGTCGCTGCCGCCGGGTATGCCGTAGAGCTTGTCCTCGAAGGTCGCCAGCTGCTGCACGGAATCCGGGATCTGCTTCCAGCCGTCCCAGCTGGAAGCACCCTTGACAACGTTGTTCAACGGCTTGATGTACCCGGCCTGGGCGAACTCGCCGACCCAGATTCCGTCGATGTCGTATACGTCCGGTCCGGAGCCCGACTGCAGGTCCAGGGCCAGCTTGGTCTTGTACTGCTCGTCGTCCACGCCGCTCGGTCGGAACGTCACCTTCACGTCGACGCCCTTGGCCTTCTGGGCCTTGGTGAACTGCGGGATGACCCACTTCTCGATCCAGTCCGCCTGCGCGGCGTTCTTGCCGCCAGCGATCGCGTTGGCCGTGATCGTAAGGGAGTTGGAGCCCCCGGCGTCATCGCCTGAGCCGCCGCAGGCGGCCAGGATCAGCGTCAGGGAGATGGCGCCAGTGAGCGCCATTGCACGTCTGGTCAGCACATTCATGGATGGGGTCTCCTCGGTGAAGTACCCGGACCCTGCCATGTGATTCACAATGACGTGAAGAGCTAATGTCTTAACAATTAAGTAAAGGGTCTTGTAGTGTCTACGCATGAGACCAAAGTCCACCGCCGAGCGCGCGGAGGTGTCGGACCTTCTCCTCAGCGTCGACCGCTCCAGTCCGGTCCCGCTCTACTACCAGCTCTCCCAGCAGCTGGAACAGGCCATCGAACAGGGCAGGTTGCGGCCCGGCTCCCTGCTGGGCAACGAGATAGACCTCGCCGCCGGGTTGGGCCTGTCCCGGCCCACCGTACGCCAGGCCATCCAGGCGCTGGTCGACAAGGGCCTCATGGTCCGCCGTCGCGGCGTGGGCACCCTGGTGGTGCACAGCCAGGTCAAGCGGCCCCTCGAACTGAGCAGCCTCTACGACGATCTGGAGTCCGCCGGCCAGCGCCCGGCGACCCGAGTTCTCGATGTTTGCGCGACAGCAGCCGACGCGGAGGTCGCCACCGCGCTGGGGGTGGCGGAGGGCGAGCCGGTGACCCGGGTGGAGCGCCTGCGTCTGGCGCACGGGGAGCCACTCGCCGTACTTCGCAACCACATACCGGCGGACGTGGCGGGGCTGAGTGCGGATCAGCTGGCGAAGACGGGCCTGTACCGCCTGATGGGCGCGGCGGGCACGGCGCCGCACAGCGCCCGCCAGACGATCGGCGCCCGCAGCGCCACCGCTGAGGAGGGGTTGCTCCTGCACGAGCCGGAGGGCGCGCCGCTGCTCACCATGCGGCGGGTCGCATACGACACGACGGGACGGGCGGTCGAGTACGCGAACCACTACTACCGGGCATCGCGGTACTCCTTCGAGCTGCAGCTGCTGATCAGGAGCTGAGTGTCGGCGGGCAGGGGGGTACGCCTCACTCGGCCGGGCCGCCGCCCACGAAGACATGCAACTGCGCTGGCAAAAGGCCCTGCGGACCGGGATTTCCCGACGTTTGTCGCCGCATGGACCGAGCGGAGCGGATAACTCCACCGGTGAAGGAGGGGTGCTTGCGGGGCGCCGCCGGTCACGGTTTCCAGGACTGGCGTGCCGTACGGGTCTCGGCCCAGCGCTGGTGCAGGGTGTCGGTGCCGTCGCCTGCCCGGTACGTCGCCTTCCCCGTCTCGACCGCCGGTTTCGTGCTGACGGTTTCCCCCAACCGCGCCCCAGCAGGCCGACGGCGCTCGAGTTGGAGCGGTACGTGCGCTTCAGGGCCAGCGGCACGCCAGGCTGGCCAGCGAAGCGTCGGTGAGCTGTTCGTAGAACGTGCCGGTATGTCGCCTGCCGAGCCGCGAAACCTGGGGCTGGCCCTGCGGCTTCTCTCGGCCTTGCTGCCTGTGAAATCTTTCCGATGGCACATCACGAGGAGGGCGGGGGGGGGTGCCTCTATGTCTTTCGTCAAGCGAGGCGAGGGGTTCGGGGTTCGTAGAAGGTGCCGTCGCGGAGCATCGCGAACAGCACGCTGATGCGATGGCGGGCGAGGCGGAGAAGAGCCTGTGTGTGGGTCTTTCCGCGGGCCCGGCATCGGTCGTAGTAGGTGCGGGAGGCGGGATCGTGCAGGGCAGCGAAGGCGGAGAGGAACATCGCTCTCTTCAGTTGGCGGTTGCCGCCTCGGGGTGCGTGTTCACCGTGGATCGAGGTCCCCGACGACTTCGTCGTTGGGGCGAGGCCGGCGTAGGAGGCGAGGTGGGCGGCGCTGGGGAAGCTGGTGCCGTCGCCGACGGTGACCAGCAGGACGGCGGCGGTCCTGACCGCGACCCCCGGCATCGAGGTCAGGACCGGGGAAAGAGGGTGTGCCTCCAGCAGTTGCCCGATCTGGGCTTCCAAGGCCTGGCGCTGGTCGTGGACGGCCGCGAGCGAGCGGGCCAGCGACGGCACCACGACGTCGAGAGTGCCCGTCCCGGGGACGACGACGGTCTGCTCGTCGAGCGCGTCGAAGACCTCGTCGATCAGCCGGATGGCCATGCGCGGGGCCTTGGGCCGGACCACCTCAACGAGTCTGCGGCGTCCGGCTTTCCGCAGAGCGGCCGGGGAACCGTAGCGTTCCAGCAGCCAGGTCACGGCCTGGTGGTCGAGACGGGGTCCGAGGACGCGTTCCAGCGAGGGATGGAACTGGGTGAGCAGGCCCCGTATGCGGTTGCTGGTGCGGGTGGCCTCGGCCGCGAGGTCCTGGTCGAAGCCGACCAGAACCGTGAGTTCGGCGGTGATCTCATCAGTCAGCTCGAGCGAGCGCAGGGTGTGGGGCATGGTGCGGGCGGCGTCCGCGATCACCGCCGCGTCCTTGGCGTCGGTCTTGGCCTCGCCCGGGTAGAGGTCGGCGATCCGACGCATGGCCAGGCCGGGCAGGTAGGCGACCTTGCAGCCCGCGTCCCGGGCCACGGGCAGGGGCAGGGCGCCGATCGAGGCGGGCTGGTCCACGATCACCAGCACGGTGCCGAACTTCGCGGCCAGCTTGTCGAACACGGCCCGCAGTTTCGGCTCGCTGTTGGGCAGTGGCTTGTCGAAGACCTTCTTGCCGGCCGTGGTGAGCCCGTGGCCATGATGGGCGCTCTTGCCAACGTCCAGGCCGAGGAAGACGCCTACGTCACCGATGTCGTACAACCCATCCTCCCGAGCAGGGTTCGTGCGGTGCTGGCCAAGGCGTTGGCGCCGTACGCGCGCATCCACGTTATGCAGACCTGCCGCCCGCAAACGGCCGGGCATTGCACCCAGCCAGGCGGTAGTCGGACCTCTCATCAGCGTCTCCAACGGCGCCTCTCGGGCCCGGTAACACCACCCCCCAGGTCATCGCTCGACAGGGGGACACAGTCATGCCGGGCCCGGAGGCCAGCGGCCCTCTTGCAGGACCGCGAAGAACATAACGGGGGGGTAGCTTGGCGGTTGTCTTAACGGAGGTTGGTGGACACGAACGTCGATAATGCGGACCGTCAGGTGCGTTTGAGCTTCTTCGGCTAGAGAGTCGCTTCGGTGGGACTGTAGAAGGGAAGTCCGGCCACGCCAACTGAGTGATGCGCTTGGTCGGGGAGGTGGTCGTCTTGCGACAGTCCACGTGGTACGCGACCGCGCTGCTGTCCGTCGTGTGGGTGTGGGCGTCGGTGGTCAGCGGCGGCGGTGGGCCAGAGTCTCCGGTCTGACAGTCAGGTAGGTCTCTGGGGTGGTGGCTTCGAGATCGCTGGGTGACAGAGAGAAGTCCAGGCCCGCTTCCAACCTTGCGGTCCATGGCAGTTCTGCTGCCGATACGAAGGCATCGCGGACTCTGCGATGAAATGCGCGGTCGTTCGAACTGTTGGCGCTGTCGGTGCTCGCATCGAGCGGATGATGTGCGGTGGTTCATCTCTTCATGGCTCAGGTCGACCACGACACTGGAGTGGCGCCGCCAGGACCCGTTGGTCTGAACAGCCCTGGCCCCGAATTGATTCGGGGCCAGGGCTGTCTTGCGTGGTGCGGGCGAGGATCTCGATGAGCTCGCCCGCGCCGGGATCCCGCCGACGTCGTCAGCGTCTGCGGGAAGGGCGGCCAGCTCCGATTCCCGCGACGTGCAGGGCAAGAAGTGCCAGGCCCAGGAGCATGAGGTTCACGGAGGAGAAGACGTCGTTGGTGGTGATTTCTGCTGCGTTGATCAGGAAAGCGATGACGAACAGGACGGCCGCGGCTATGCCGAGCATGGGGTGCTCCTCTCGAAGGGGGTGAGGTGCTTGTGCCCGGACATCCCACAGACAGACCCCGTTTCCGCTGCGGCTTCGGGACGTCGGCCGGGCTGCGTGCCGGGATTGCGGGGGTGTTCCTCGAAGGCGGGGATAGATCTACGCGCAGGACTCATGAGCGATCCGACCGTCAACTTCCTCGCCGCGTTCGCGGGCGCCGGCCGAGCCCTGTTCAGCAAGCTCGACGACGCCCTCGAGCGCCCTCCGCTGCTGGCCCGCAGCGCGCCGCGGAGGCCGGAGAAGCGCGGTCTTCCACGGCTGTGAGGCCCGGGCCCGGCGCCGGTGGAGCCGCGCGGGCCGAGCCGCTCATCGGGTCCAAGGGGGCCGAGAGCGGAGTCATGCGCTTCTCACAGCCTCGCCCGGTCATCGCGCGAGCTCTCAAATTGCCTTCACCGCAAGCGCATTGACGCTCCACATCCACGGTGATTCACTTCGTGACTGAGAGCGCTCTCAGAGATCAGGGGCCGGTTGACGGTCCCGTCTGTTCACCCTATGCAAGGAGAGCCGTGTCCATGATTCCCTCTCGTCGTAGTGTGCTGCGCGGGGCGGCCGCTGCCTCGGTGCCGCTGATCAGTGGTGTTTGGTCAGGACCGGCGTTTGCGTCGGCCGCCGCCTCCGGCAAGTCCCGGACCGGCGGCGCCTCCTCCGTGCTCGGCCCGAACGTCCTGGTCTTCGATCCGTCCATGAACGATGTGTCGATTCAGGCCAAGGTCGACGCCGTATTCGCCATCCAGGAGTCCAACCAGTTCGGCGACGAGCGCTTCGCCCTGGCCTTCATGCCGGGCACTTACACCGTCGACATCAACGTCGGCTTCTACACGCATGTCGTGGGCCTTGGCGCGAGCCCCGCCGACGTGGTGATCAACGGCCATGTCACCGTCGACGCCCAGTGGTTCGACGGAAACGGCACCCAGAACTTCTGGCGGGCCGCGGAGAACCTGACCATCGTGCCGCCGGACGGACTGGAGCGCTGGGCGGTCGCCCAGGCCGCTCCGATGCGCCGCGTCCACATCAAGGGGAACATGACCCTGATGCCGAGTCCGCCCGGCAACCAGTGGTCCAGCGGCGGCTTTCTGGCCGACAGCGTGGTGGACGGACAGGTCGAGTCCGGCTCCCAGCAGCAGTGGCTGTCGCGCAACGACACCTTCGGCAGCTGGACCGGCTCCAACTGGAACATGGTGTTCGTCGGTACCGAGGGCGCCCCCGCGCAGGCCTTCCCGACCCCGCCGTACACCACCGTCGACCGCACCCCCGTGGTACGGGAGAAGCCGTTCCTCACTGTGGACCGTCACGGCTCCTACCAGGTCTTCGTTCCCGCGCTGCGCACCAACAGCACCGGCACGACCTGGGCGGACGGCCCGGCCCGGGGGCGCAACATCCCGCTGTCGCAATTCCATGTGGCCCAGCCGGGCGACTCGGCCGCGGAGATCAACCGGGCCCTCGCCCACGGCAAGCACCTCCTGTTCACGCCGGGCATCTACGACATCTCCGCGCCGCTGCGCGTGAACCGCGCCGGCACCGTGGTCCTGGGCCTCGGCCTGGCCACCCTGCGCTCCACCCACGGCAACACCGTGATCGAGGTCGCCGAGGTCGCCGGCGTCACCCTCGCCGGCCTGCTGTTCGAAGCGGCCTCCAGCCACACCCCGGTACTGCTGCGCGTCGGCAACGGCCGGAGCCCGCGGCGGCACAGCGCCGACCCGACCGTGCTGTTCGACGTCGTCGCCCGGATCGGCGGCGCGCTGCCCGGCGGTGCGGGGGTCAGCGTCCAGATCGACAGCAACGACGTGATCTGCGACCACCTCTGGCTCTGGCGCGCCGACCACGGTCTCGACGGCGCCGTCGGCTGGACCGTCAACCCCGCCGACAACGGCATCGTGGTGAACGGCGACCATGTCACCGCGTACGGGCTCTTCGTCGAGCACTACCAGAAGTACGAGGTGCTGTGGCAGGGCGACCACGGCCGCACCTACTTCTTCCAGAACGAGCACCCCTACGACGTGCCCACCCAGTCGGCCTGGCGGCACGGTTCCACCCTCGGCTACGCCGCCTACAAGGTCGGCGACCGGGTGCGCGACCACCACGCCTGGGGCCTGGGCAGCTACTGCTACTTCAACCGCAACGCGGACATCTACACCGACGCCGCCTACGAGGTCCCCGACACCCCCGGCGTCGTCTTCACCGACCTGATGACGGTCTGCCTCAACGGTGCGGGCGGCGGCGGCATCCTGCACTGCATCGACAAGGCCGGCGACCCGGTCCAGAACGGTTTCGCGACGTACTCCATGAAGTCGTACTCCAACGGGGTCGGCAGCGTCTGATGCCTCTGCGCGACAGCGGCGGGTCCTCGTGGGCGCCGCGTCGGCCGTGAGCGGGTGAGGAACGGTGGCGCGGCGGTCGCACGGACCGCCGCGCCGCTCGCGTTTGTCGGGGAGCGGTGGCCGGTGCCGCCGGCCGCCGGGCGGAGGAGGGGCTCAGCGGGCCTCGCGTCCGCGGAGCAGGACCAGGACCGCGCCGCCGATGGCGACCAGGCCGATGGCGGTGGCCGTCGGGAGCGGGGTGGGCCCGTGCGGGGGAGTAGCCAGTCAGCGCGTCCGGCTGCACGACACGATCGGCGCTCAGCGCAGAATCCACCGGATCTTCCAGCCGGCGGCAGCTTTCCGGGGCCTGCCGCTGACCGACGTGCTCCGGGAAGCTACCGAGAACGAACAGTTGAGCAGCTACCTGCAGTGGGTGCTTGGCACGGCCGGCCGCGATGTCGCGCCCGATGTCGTGCCCGCCGCAGCCGCTCTGGGCCAGCTGACCGAGCGAGGCATCGAGATCAGGCGCAGCTACGTGGGTGAGTACTGCACCTCGCTCGAAATGGCCGGCGCCTCCGTCACACTGGTCCGGCTGGACGACGAGATCTCCGATCTGCTAGCCGACCCCGCCGAGATCCCGATCCGCTTGTTCTGACGGGCCGATGACATTCCTCGCCCGGAGGATCAGGCGCCGCGAAGACCCCGATCGGCTGGGTGAGGGCCTCTCCGGTGCGCACGTCCAAGGCGGCGGCGATGGAGACCGTGGAGTGCCGGCGGTACTCGAACTACTGCAGCGCGGGTCGGCCGGGCGCGGGTGCCCTGCCGGGGTGGCGCAGGTCTTACCCCACGGCATGCCGGGAACGGTTGAGGGCGGCGATGCCGACGGTAGCCACGAGACCGTACAGGGCGGGTGCGAGGAACACGTGCGGCAGCCCGAGCAGGGCCACGCCGAGGCCGCCGGTCAGCCCGCCGAGAGCGCTGGCAACGGCGGTCGAGCTCATGAAGATGGCCGAGGCCGTCGCGACGGCCTCGGGCAGCAGGCGTTGGGCGACGATGATCCCGAGGCCGGCGAATACACCCCACACCCCGCCCATGAGGACCTGTCCGGCGAACATGCCGGCCGCGCTGCCGGTCAGGGCGAAGCAAAGATTCGCGCCTACGCCGAAGGCGGCGCCGAAGACCATCAGGCGCATCATGCCGATCCGGCGGGCGACGACCACGGCCACCGGCATCAGGATCAGCTCTATCAGGGGCTGGATGCCGATCACCGTGCCGCTGACCGCCGTCGGCAGGTGCATGTCGTTGTGCATGTAGATCGTGAGGTAGCCGTACTTGATCGGCTCTCCGGCGTAGACGAGCACATACAGACCGGTGAAGGCGAGCAGGGGCAGCATGGCCCGCACCCCCAGGTGCCGTTCGGAGCTCTCGGCCGACGTCTGCGCCTGCGCCTCGGCCTGTGCACCGGGCTGTGCCGAGCGGTCGCGCGCGAAGCCCATGGGGACGATCTGCACGAGGGTGCACAGCCCGGTGGCCACGAGCATCGCGCGCGGGCCGGCGGCGGTCGCCAGCAGCGAGCCCGCGACGGGGCCCACGATCCATCCGGCCGTCAGCGCCATGCGCACGATCGAGACGACCCCGTCGCCGACGGGGCTGGCGGTGGCCTGCAGGTCGTCGTGGACGGCCGCGAACAGCTGGGACCCGGCGGCGCCGGAGAAGCCCAGGACCACGGCGCTGATCGCGAAGGGCATCCACACCTGGGTCGAAAGGGCCATGGCGGTCCAGCCGAGGAATCCCGCCACGGCGCACAGTCGGAAGAGCCCGAGCCGTCGCCCCGTGCGGTCCGAGCGTGCGCCGATGAAGTACCCAGCGACCGGAGCGGTGATGCTCGTCAGGTAGTACAGGCCGGCCGTGGTCAGCGAGACGTGCAGGTTGTCGACGAGGAACAGGGTGATCTGCGGGGCGGCGGCCGAAGCGCCCAGTCCGGACAGGAACAGCGCGACGGTTGAGCCGCGGTAGAGCGGCGAGTTCCACACCGACCGCATTGCGGACGGAGCGGCCACGACGCCATCGGCGGCGAGTATTCGTGACAAGTCAGGTCCCCCCAGGAGCTCGAACTCAAGAGGCCTCACACCGTATCTTCGAACAAACAGAACATCAATGGTGTTCTTATGCCTGCGTTTGGCTCGCATTCTCTGTTCAATCTGGGCCTGGCAGGCTCAGACCGCCGACGCCGTCGACGACAACGCGGAAGGCCGCAGGTAGGAAGAACGTGAGGTGGAGCGGCACGAACGTGGTGACCGGCCCGACGACCGCGGGCCCGGCGAGCATGCCGAGGTAGCCAAGACCTGCGACACGCGAGACGTTGACGCCGATGGCGGCCGCGAACGCCCCGTAGCGGAGGATGACGAAGGGCCCGAACCGTGCGGAGAGGGCGATCCGCATCCCCCACGAGGAAGCCGTTCCAAGTGAAGTGGGTGAGGGTGGCCAGGAGGCCGGCCCGCCCGTAGGTTCCTGTCCACGATTCAAACGTAGCGAACAGAGTTGAGTTTCAAAACATTGCTATTTGCGCAGATATTCCGTTCAATAGGACTATGGCTGGCACTGACCGACTGAGGCAGATCACCGAATCCGTGCGCGAGGCGGGCCGCATGAGCGTCGCGGAGCTCGCGGGGCTCACCGGGGCGTCGGAGATGACGGTCCGCCGCGACCTCGAGGCCCTGTCCGCCCAGGGAGTTCTTGAGCGCTACCGCGGCGGGGCCCGGAGCCTTCTGCTCCGCGGCGAAGAGCCCCCGTTCGTACTGCGGAGCCAGGACGGGCTGGAGAACAAGCAGCGCATCGCCGCCGCAGCGGCGCGTCTGGTCGCGGACGGCGAGTCCGTCGTCGTCGACAGCGGCACCACCTGCCTCGAAGTGGCCCGCGCGCTGGCAGGCCGCCGGGTGACCGTGATGCCGCTGTCCCTGCACGCCGTGAACGTGCTGGCCGAGACCCCGCAGCTGACCCTGCTGGTGCCCGGCGGCCGGCCGCGACCGGGCGAGCTGGCACTGACCGGCCCGCTGACCGTCGCATCGCTGGCCGCCCTACGCTTCGACACCGCGATCATCGGCTGCTGCGGACTGGACGCCACGGACGGCCTGACCGCCTACGACCTGGACGACGCCACCGTCAAGAGCGCCGCCATCACCTCCGCCCGCCGCGTCATCGCCGTCACCGAGGGCGCCAAGCTCTCCCGCACCGCACTGGCCTTCGTCGTCCCCGTCTCTTCCCTCCACACCGTCGTCACCGACGGGGACGCCCCCGAGGACCAGGTCGACCTCCTCGCCGCGGCAGGCGTCACAGTGCAACAGGTGTGACCCGCCGGGCACTCCGGCGCACAGCCTCCCGCTCCAGGATTCCCTCCTCCGCGCAGTGACGCGCACCGGTTCCCGTGCATCCCCGCGTCGGCGTGCACCTTTGGTGATCTCTGGTTACGAAAATCGCGGCAGAGCACAGCTGTCTGGCTACCTGCTCGAACCCGGGATCGATCCGCGTGAGCGGATCCGCCGTGGCATGTACACCGTGCCCGCCAGCGCTCGCGCGGAGCGCACCGCACTCCACGACATCGGGGACGATCCGCGCGCCGAGGGCCGCACGCGCGATCTCACGGACCGGATGGGAGACATCACCGCGCACGGGAAGGCCCATGGGCTGCCCGTGCGCGGCACGTTGGACAAGCCCCGCAAGCCCTACGACCTGGACCTACCGCGGCCGCCGTGCACCGCCGGGCTCGACTCCGTCGTCGTCTCCCCCTACTTCGAGAACCGCTGGGCCTGCCGGCCTGCCGGCCTGGCGTCTCGCATCGGCCACCGTCCTTCACGAGTTGCGGCCTGGGCCTCCGCCTCGGGCCCGAGACTCATCGCGACCCGGTCTCGGGACGGCAGAAGGTTCGCGGGCAGCACACCGTCCGCCAGGCCGTCGAGTACTGCCACCCGGCCGCCCTGCTGCCGCGCCCGAGCGGGAAGCACGGTCAACCGGCGCTGCAGCCTGCGACATCTCGCGTCATTTGGCGTGAAAGAGTTCTACAACCTGTGGTCCTTCATGATGTCGTGCAACTTCCCGGTGAGTCGTCGAGTTGGCAACCAGGTATCGATGATGGCTGTCAGCTCGTCGCGGTCGGTGAAGACGTGTCCGTTCATGCCGGTGGCCTGCGCGGCGCGTACGTTCTCCTCGCGGTCGTCGATGAAGAGGAAGTCGGCCGGGGCGGCCCGCATGGCGACGACGCAGTGGTGGAAGGCCGCTGGGGCGGGCTTTGCTGCTTTGATCTTCCCGGAGAAGGCAACGTGGTCCAGATTGTGCAGCCAGGGCTGCGCGGCGAGGAAGGCGTCCGCGTGGTCCGAGGGGATGTTGGACAGCAGAGCGACCTCGGCGACGTCGCGCAGGGACTGGACGTAGGCCACCATCCGCTCGTCGATGCGTGACCAGCTGTCGATGTCGGTGAGGCGCAGATCCTCGATCGTGTCGGAGTCGACGGGCAACGACAGCCATCGCAGTACGGCGGCCCAGTATTCGGGCGCGGACTGCCGCCCGGCGTCGTAGGGCGGGCGGCAGGCCCAGTAGGCCGTGGTGAAGGCGTCGGTGGGTGCGGGGCAGCGGGCGGCCAACTCTTCCAGGGCGCCCGGGCGTTGGTGGCGGGCGATGACTCCGAAGAGGTCGAACAGCACGATTTTCCGGTCGCTGGACATGGTGGTGGGTTCCTCCGGATTCCGAGGGGCCAGTGTTCAGGGGTGGTGGGCCTGGCCTGGGCGACCTTTCGGGCCTCGGCGCAGGTGGCGCGGTGTCCCGAACGGCACACGCTCACGGGGGAAGCCTGTGCGGCACGGTGTCAGGGGCCGTGCCGCACAGGCAGTCAGTGGCTGCTGGATGCCGTCTCGCGTGTGCGGTCGGATCCGGTGCGCAGGATCCCGGCGGCCACTGAGGTGATCACACACAGCAGGGTCAGCAGTACGAAGGCGTCATTCAGGGGTACGAGGTGGGTCAGCCAGCCAATTACGGCGGGGCCGGCAAGCATTCCGACGTAGCCGAGCCCGGCGACGCGCGAGACGTTGGCCCCCGCGGCGGAGGGGTCGGCGTGCCCGGCTGCGCTGAACAGCTGCGGAACACAGCCGGACAGTCCGAGACCGAAGAGTGCCCAGCCTGCGAACGCGGCCCATATCCACGGGGAGAGGGCCACGGTCGTGATGCCGACGGCGGCGATGGCCGCGCCGTAGCGCAGGATTGCCATGGATCCGATCCGGGCGGCTAGACGGTCGGTGAGCAGTCGGCCGATGGTCATGGTCGCTGCGAAGGTGCCGTAGGCGAAGGCGGCAGTGCTTGCGGGTGCGCCGAGGATGTCCTTCAGGTGCAGTGCGCTCCAGTCGTTGGCGGCTCCCTCGCACAACATGACCATCAGGGCCAGGACGGCGAGGAGCCAGATGCGCCCGCCGCCGCTGCGGCGCTTGACGGGCGGCGTTTGCTGAGCCTGCTCCGCGGAGCCTGCGCCGGCAGCGGCGGGTTCGGTCGGCAGCAGGGTGCGTGCCGACACGAGAACGGTCACGATGCCCAAAGCTCCCACGGCGGCCATGACTGCGGCCGGGCTCAGGCCGGCGTCCGCCGCTGCCGCTGCGACGAGCGCGGCAACAACTCCGCCGACGGAGAACGTGGCGTGGAAGGCCGACATGACTGGGCGGCCGTACGCCTTCTCCACCTGCACGGCGTGGGCGTTCATGCTCACGTCCAAGCAGCCGTTGCAGAATCCGAAGATCAGCAGGGCACCCGCAAGCGTCCACGGGTTCGCAGGGAGACCGGGCAGTACCAGGGCCGCGCTGCACAGAACGCCGGCGGCGGGGGCGACGAGGCGCGCTCCGAGCCGGTCGGTCAGCCGCCCGGCCACCTGCATCCCGATGAAGGCCCCGAGCCCGAGAAGCATCAGGAGTCCCCCGAGCGTCGCGTGGCTGATGCCCACGCGCTCCTCGATGGCTGGGATGTGCACCACCCAGGTGCCCATCAGAGTGCCGCAGAGGATGAAGTACACGAAGGTCGCCACGCGGGCGGCTCGAAGCGAATGACTCACGCCAAACACCATAACGAACATTTAGTATGTTTGAAAATCGCCTGATCTCACACGATGTATGTTCGTTTGGTGTGAGGTTCAATCGCGGTATGAGCAACGCAGACCGGCACGGCACGATCGTGCAGACCGGCAGGGAGTCGGGCAGGATCACGGTCCAGGAACTCGCCCACCTGCTGCGCCGGCGGCCGGTCACGGTGTTGCCGTTGTGCCTGCAGGCCATCCACGTACTCGACCAGGGTTCCGGTCCGTCCACGCTGAAGGTCCCCGGCGGGCAGCCCCGGCCCGCCGAGGGAGCCTTCACCGGCCCGCTTACCCTCGCGTCCCTGGCGGCGCTGCGCTTCGACACCGCGATCATGGGCTGCTGCGGCCTGAGCGCCACTGAGGGCCTGACCGCCTACGACCTCGATGACGCGGCCGTGAAGAAGGCCGCCATCGCCTCCACGCGCCGCATCATCGTCGCCGCCGACGGCGGCAAGCTCGGCCACACCGCCTACGTCTACGTCGGCCCCTCCACGCTCCTGCACACCCTGGTCACCGATGCCACCGCATCCGCCGGACAAAGCAGCCGCGCTCGAAGGCGCCGGCACCGTCGTCAAGGTCGTCTGATGATTACGCACGCGACCGCACCTCTGTGGTCTGCCGGGTAGGGGATGTCCTCGCCCCGTCCGCGCAGAGTTTCCACAAACGCGGGCAAAGCCCAGTCCCTCCCTCGACCGGTCCCGGAGGCGGCAGCCGTCCGCCGGTGTGGTTGACCCAGGCTGAAGGAGGGGCCTCAAGCTGGTTGAGGCCGTGGCTCGCAAGCGGCACCTCGGCCGAGCTCCGAGTGATTGCTTATGTCTCTTGCCTCTCGGAACGTTCGCCACGGAGTCCGCCAGGGGGCACGGACTTACCGAGGCGGCACTGGAAGCACCACTGCTGGACGCCGAGTTGCGTGCAGAGGGCATGACGTTCGAGATGACCGTCACCCGTCACGAGGGCCCTCCCGGCGGGGCCGGGCGACAGGGACGGGCACGGTACAGGTACGTGTGGAAGCGACCAGCCGACGGCCGGCGCGAGGCCATCGACCCCTTCCTGGACGGCGTCCTCACAGCCTGATGGTCGCTTCGCCCCAGATCACCGACCCGAGCACGCGGAATCCCGGGGGCGAACGCTCCCCGGGCCGTGCGGGCCTTGGCGGCCGGAATAAGATCGCGTTGATCGGCCAGGGGGGTCGGATCTTTCAGGGCCTCTGGGGGCGACACTGTGGGTGTCATCGTGGGTGCGATTGTTGCGGTATTTGTCGTTGTGGGCGGGTGGTGGGTTGTTCGGACCTACAACCGGCTCGTTCGGCTGCGGAACCAGACGCAGGCTTCGTGGGCGCAGATCGATGTGCAGTTGAAGCGGCGGCATGAGTTGATACCGAATCTCGTTGAGGGGGCGCGCGGCTACGCCGCTCACGAGCGCGGCACCTTCGAAGCGGTCACCGCCGCGCGCGGGAAGGCCGTAAGCGGCGGGCTCGGTGTTACGGACCGGGCAGCCGCCGAGGACGCGCTCACCGCGACGCTGGGGAGGCTGTTCGCGCTCGGGGAGAGCTATCCGGAGCTCAAAGCGGATCAGCACTTCAGCACGGTGCAGGCCGAGTTGAGGTCGGCGGAGGACAAGATCGCGTACGCGCGGCAGTTCTACAACAGCGCCGTGCAGAGCTACCACACCGCCCTCGAGAGCTTCCCGGGGAACGTCGTGGCGAGGCTGGGCGGCGCACATGGGCGGCGGGAGTACTTCGAGGCCGCCGGCGTGGCGCAGGATGCCGTCCAGGTGAGATTCGCGTGACGCTCACCGAACAGCTCTATTGGGGTGGCGCCGGCCTGATCGTGCTCTGGCTGGCCGCTTTCGGGCTCGCGCTGGTCGCCACCCGGAACGGCGCGGTCACGCCGGGGCCCGCGACCCAGGAGTTCGGGGCCGACCCCGAACCGCCCGCCGTGGTCAGCCTGCTCGGCAATCAGTGGCGGGGAGTGGAGCATGCCGCCGCGGCCACCCTGCTGGATCTCGCGGCCCGCGGGCTCGTCGAGCTGCGACAGCCGGGCTCCGACCCGGCCCGTAGCACCGTGCACCTCACCGAGGCGGGCCGGGCGGCGCCGGGGCTGATGCCGTACGAGCAGCGGGTGCTGGTCCGCGTCACCGCCCGCGCGGCGAACGGCAGCGCACCCATCGGGGCGATCGCCTTCCGTGACGACGAGCGTGCCGCCTCCTGGAACACGGCGCTGCGCCGGGAGATCATCGCCGAGGCCCGGCTGCGCGGCCTGTCCCGGCGCCGGTTCGCGCCGCTGCTCGGCAGTGCTTTGCTGATCGGCGCCTTCGTGCCCGGAGCGCTGTTCGCCGTGGCCGCGGTCATGGGAGGGCACGGCGTGCGCGCCGCGCTCTTCGTCGGTGTGGCCCCGGGGGCCGCGCTGGCCTTCCTGCTCGGCAAGGCGCTGGGCGAGCGGGCGACACCGAAGGGCCTCGAACGCGCCGGACATTGGGCCGGACTGCGAGCCTGGCTGACGGCGCACGAGGACTTCGCCCAGCTGCCGCCCGCATCCGTGACGGTCTGGGACCGCTATCTCGCGTACGGGACCGCACTCGGCGTCACGGTCCTGACCAGCCGGCTCCTCGGCTTCGACTCCGGAGACCGGCGACGCGTCTGGTCCTCGTACGGAGGGACCTGGCGCCCGGTGCGGATCCGCTACCCGCGGCTGCGCCCCGGCTTCGGCGGCTCGACGGGCCGGCTGCTGCAGTGGGCGGCCGCGGCGGGCGTGGTCGCGATGGGGCTCTGGGCCTTCGCGATGCTGCGGCAGCCCGACTGGGTGGTCGCGGTCGACGCGCACAGCGGCGGCTCGTGGCGCCGTCCGGGACTGGTGCTGAGCGCCGGCTGGGTGGGCAGCGCGCTGCTCGGCCTTGTGGTGGCCGGCAAGTTCAGCCGCTGGACGCTGCTCGTGGCGTTCCTGGCGATGATGCCCGGCAACTTCGCGAGCGGCAGCCACGGCTGGTTCAGCGATGCGGCGGCCCACGAGGGGCCCCTGCTCGGCGAGTTGGCGGCGATCGCAGCCTTCGGCGTGCTGGCGACGTACTTCCTGGCACTCGTCTGCCTGGAGTGGCGGGAGCCCGACACGATCACCGGTGAGGTGCTGCGGATGGAGTCGCGCAAGGGCAAGGAGGTGGCCCGGTTCCTGGCCCTGGACGAGGGGAACGCGGACCTGACCACCGCCTGGGCGCTGCCTGCGGCCTCGCAGGGCATAGCGACCGGCGCCCAGGTGCGGCTGAGGGTCTCGCGGGGCACCCGCACCATCCGCTCCGCGGAGCTGGTGAGGGCCGCGATGTGGGAAGGTGACCGAGTGAAGTCCCCCAAGCAGGACGTCTCTTAAGGCAGACGATGCTCTGGAGCGCCTCCGCGGTGAGGCGCTCCAGACGCCTGTCTACGTGCTCACCGCGGCCAGGATCTCCGGGCAGCCCGGCCGTCGCCCGGGGGCCGCAAGACGCCGCTCCAGCAGCGCGATCCCGTACCCGTGCAGCGCGCCCAGCGGGAGGAGGGTCCACAGCCGGCCGTCCGCGTCCGTCACATGGATCGGCCAACGTCCGCCCGGAGCAACGGACCAGCTCAACCGCCGGAGCGGTCATGCGACCGACTGGCCGCCGCGCCGGGTTGGCGCCGAGGAACGCCGCTGGGGTAGAAGTCCGGGAGACAGGCGAGGCCTCGGCCGAGGAGGGCGCACAAGCTGCGGAGTTCAAGACCGGCGCGGTCGAGGAGATGTCCAGCCTCGCGCAGCAGGTCGGTGATCACGTCGGGGGCGGAACGCCGCTGGCGGACCCGGTCACCGCGGCGGCCGCGGCCATTACTGTCGGGGTCGACGCGTTCAAGAGGAGCCTGGCGCGCAAGGCTCGAAGGGCGGCTGATGAACAGGATCAGGGCGAGTGCCGAGCGGATCGTCGAACAGTACGGCCGGGACGGGAGACTGTCCGAGGAGAGCCTCGCCCTGGCCGAGTTCGGGGTCTGGAACCGGACAACCCCCGGAATGCTTCTGCTGGGGACCGGCTATCTCGCCGCTCTTGAGGATCCCGCCCTGGTCGAACGGACCCTGGAGTCCGGCAACGAAGCGCTGGCCATGATGCTGAAGGACGACGATCTCTTCGGGGCACTGGCTCTGACCGACGCCGGTGCGGAGTTGAGCTGGGATCAATGGATGGCCTGGATCTGGACGTACTGGCAGAGCCGGGGCATGTCGCCCGGCGTGCTCGATGAGTTGTTCGAGGAGGCCGAGGAGGTCTGGACGGAGACAGTCGACTCCGGTGAGCTGACCCGGCCCCGCGTCCGCGACGGTGCATGCGGCCCCTGGGACGCGTCCGAAACGCCGGTGCCCGCGAATACCGAGCGGATCGACTACGGCGTCATGAAGATCCCGCGCCTCGAGGGCGCCGAGACGCGACCCCTGTACGCCGGTGAGCGCATCGTCGGTGTGATCGTGAGGTTCGGCGGGCACGCCTTCTCCCTGCAGGTCTACCGGGCACGCGGGGGACCCGTGTGGGACACGGTACGACCCAAGATCATCAACGGAGTGCGGGACCAGGGCGGCAGCGCGGAGGACGCCGAGAGCAGCTTCGGTGCCGAGGTCCGTGCCCAGATCTTCGTCGTAAAGGACGGGCAGCGGATGCTCCAGCCGACGCGGATCGTCGGGTGCGACGGGCCGGGATGGCTGGTGCGTGGGTTCTATGGGGGGCCGGCCGCGCTGGCGGACGTGGTGGACCTGCGGACCCATCACCTCTTCACCCAGACGGTGGTCGACCTGTCGGCGGCGGAGGTCCAGGCGGACGCGACCGAGGAGATCACGGACGTGGAGGTCCGCTGGCCGGCCACGGAATGATCCGAATGGGCCAGGCGTTCGGAGTCGCGCCCGTTCGGCAGCCCGGTCCGAGCAGGCGAGTTGGCGAGCGGTGCCAACTCGCGTGCTCAGTCACAGTGGCTGTGAATAACGGCGTGGTCCGCGATTGAGGCCCCGACGTGCTGGCCCAGCGGATTGGCTGGTAGTTGATCAGAGGGCGTCTTGCCGGGGCGAGTACCAGTGCGGTGCTCAGCTCGCGGCGGGTTGGCCGGTGAGTGGAGTGGCCCGACAGCGGCGGTGCGGTGCCGGCGGCGAGGATCACACCATCGGCGACCCCGCGGGTCGGCGCGCACAACGGCAGGCGCAGACCGAAGCGGGGGCGCTCATGCTGTGTCCAGGAAGTCGCGGACCAGCTCGGTGAATTCCTCGGGCAGGTGGTCGGGCGGCACTTTCGTCCCCGGACGCCCCGTGGGGCGTCCGCGGGCCGGCACATTCGTGCGTCCTGGGTCTTTACGCCGTCGTCATGGATGGTCTAGAACGACAGTCATCCGATGTTACGTGAGTCCGGCTCCTGATTTCCGCACGCCGCAATAGAGTCATGCGCGGGGCCAGGCGCATTCATCGGACCACTAAGTCAACACCGTTGGCTGAGAGCCGTACCGCCCCGGAGGGCATCGTGCAGAAATTCCCCCGCCGTCGCCGGCGGGTTCCGTACAGACGGGCCGTCGCGCTCTGCTCGGCGGTGCTCACCGTCCTCGCGGGTGCCGCCGTGGTCGACGGCGGCACCGCCGCCGCGGCCGTGGGACCGACCACCGCCTGGCAGCACGGAGACTTCGCGCTCGACCCGGCAGGCGTCGTCAGTCGCTCCGACATCGTGCTCGGTTCGCCGAACTCCGACCCGACCGCGTCCATGCCGCTGGGCAACGGATCGCTCGGCGTGGCGGCCTGGGCAGCGGGCGGCTTCACCGCCCAGCTCAACCGGTCCGACACCATGCCGGACCGCAAGTCGCCCGGCCGGCTCAACATCCCCGGCCTGTCCGTCATTTCACACGCCGCCGACTTCCGCGGACAGCTGGACCTGACCGACGGCGTGCTGCGCGAGTCCGGCGGCGGCATGTCGATGAAGGCCTGGGTCGCGGCGGAGAAGGACGAGCTGATCGTCGACGTCTCCGGCGCGGACCCGGGCGTGGCGCAGACCGCCACCATCAACCTGTGGTCGCCGCGGAAACCCACCGCCGCCGTGTCCGGCACCGTCGGCACCCTGGCCGAGACCTGGGCCGACGGCAGCCCGCCGATCGGCAGCGGAAAGACCTTCGGCTCGCTCGCCGCCATCACCGCGGGCGGCCGCCGGGTGAGCACCACCGTCAGCAGCCCTACGCAGGTCAAGGTCAGCTTCACCCCGCACGCCGACGGCACCTTCCGGGTCGTCGTCGCCTCGCCGGGCTGGACCGGCGGCAACGCCGCCAAGACCGCCGCCAAGGTGATCGGCCATGACGCGACCGCGTCCGTGAGGACCCTGACGTCCGCACAGGACCGTTGGTGGAAAGGTTTCTGGGCGCATTCGGGCCTGATAGCGATGAGTTCGGCGGACGGAAGCGCCGAATACATCGAGAACCTGCGCACGCTGTACCTCTACGAAGAGGCGGCGTCCATGAAGAAGGGGATCTACCCGGGCAGCCAGGCCGGCGAGGCCGACATGTTCGCCTGGAACAAGGACGCCCAGACCTGGACGCCGTCCGCATACTGGCTGTGGAATCTGCGCACCCAGATCGCAGCGAACATGAGCTCGGGCAACTACCAGCTCAACACCCCGATCTTCGACATGTACGCCGACGACCTGCCCGCCATCGAGGCGTGGACCAAGCAGCAGATGGGCGGCCGTCCTGGCGCCTGCCTGCCGGAGACGATGCGCTTCAACGGCAACGGCATCTCCCCCGGCGTCGGCGAGAACGGCTCGTGCAGCGAGCCGGGCAGCCCCAACTGGAACGCCCTGGACATCTCCTCGGGTCCTGAGGTCGCCCTCTACATGTGGGAGCAGTACCAGGGCACCGGCGACAAGGCCGCACTGAAGCGGTACTGGCCGTTCATCAAGTCGGTCACCGAATTCCAGCTGGCCTACCAGACCGTGGGCGCCGACGGCCTGCTGCACGCCAAAGCCAACGCCCACGAGACCCAGTGGGCGGTCCAGGACCCGACCACCGACATCGCGCTCGACCAGGCGGTCTTCCCACTGATCGGCAAGATCGCGCGTGTGCTCGGCACCGACCGCGGCGCCGACAAGGCGCTGGTGGCCCGCGTCGCCACCGCGCGGAAGCAGATCCCGCCCTACCCGCGCACCGACCTGGCCACCCGCGGCAAGCTGCTCAACCCCGGCTACACCGCGGCCGAGACCGCCGCCGCGGACGCCACCGGCACCGACATGATCGCGATCTCGTACGAGCCGGCGGCCGAGCGCAGGAACGGCGAGAACATCGAACTGGAGCCGCTGTGGCCCTGGAACACCGTCGGTGACCAGGACGCAAACCTGTTCTCGCTCGAGCAGCGCAGCTACGCGCACCGGCCCAACAAGGGCGGCAACGACTGGTCGATGGACGCCATCCACGCGGCCCGGCTGCAGAACCCCGCCGAGGTGCGCGGCAACCTGATCTCGCTGACCGAAGGGCACCAGGTCTACCCCAACGGATTCGCCGACCTCGGCAGCTCGGTCGGCTTCCAGCCCTACATCGAGCAGGAGTCCGGCGTCGCGACCGCGGTCGGCGAGGCGCTGGCCCAGGACTACGACGGCATCGTCCGCTTCGCACCGGCCTGGCCGGCCGAGTGGGACGGGGCGGGCAGCGTCTACATCCAGGGCAAGAGCAAGGTGGACGTGCAGGTACAGGGCGGCAAGCTGGTCACCGCCGCGATCGAGGCCGGCACCTCCGGCACTCTGCGGGTGAAGAACCCGTGGCCCGGGCAGCTCACCGAGGTCGTGGACGGCAAGAGCGGCCATGTC
Source organism: Streptomyces sp. NBC_01717 (assembly GCF_036248255.1). NCBI lineage: Bacteria > Bacillati > Actinomycetota > Actinomycetes > Kitasatosporales > Streptomycetaceae > Streptomyces > Streptomyces sp. NBC_01717. The sequence continues at coordinate 7,927,511 of NZ_CP109178.1, forward strand.
GTCGTCCACCCGAGCGCCGCGGACCTGCTGAACGTCCCCGTGAAGTCCGGCAAGTCATATCTGGTGCAGCAGGTCGCCCAGCCCATCGCCGCCCTGCCGTTCGCGCAGGTCACCGGTAGCGCGCCGACCGCGGCCCGGCACCTGGGCGGCGTACAGCTCGGCCTGGACGAGGCCACCCGGTCCGGCAGCGCCACCGTCGGCACCGTGCTGGGCGGCACCAACCGGGACTACGGCCTCAGCCAGAACGAGGACGCCGGCTCCCCCACCACCGCGGGTGACGTGGCCGGGCTCACCGCCCGCACCACAGAAGGCGACCTGTCCTTCGACGTCGCCGACGACGTGGCCGCGACGGGGTCCTACGACGCCAAGGTCACGGTGTCGTACTACGACTCCGGCACCGGTTCGCTGTCCGTGCAGTTCGACGCCGGGGCCAAGGACCGCTACCACGAGGCCGGCACCATCGCGCTGACCGGTACCGACACCTGGAAGACCGCAGATGTCACCCTCAGCGGTGCCTGGTTCGGCGGGCTGCAGAGCGCGGGCGGCGACCTGCGGCTGCACTCGGCGGCCGGCCCCTTCACCGTGCACAGCGTGGGCCTGACAGTCACCGGCGCCCGGGTGCCCGACGGGCACGCCTTCCCGCCGGCCCCGGCGATCACCACCCCGCGCGGCGGCGCCACCGTCAAGCTGGGCTCGGCGGTGTCCGGTACGGCGATCCCCGACGGCACGGTGACCGTGCGCGAGGCGTCACGGGTGCTGTGCACCGCCACCGCCGACGACAGCGGCGCCTGGAGCTGCGCTCCCGACGGCGGCTTCACCCCGGGGCGGCAGACCGCCACCGCGACGGTCGCCGACCCGGGCGGCATGGTCAGCGACGCCTCGGCCGGGGTCGCCTTCGACGCCTCCGACCTGCCGTCCGGCACCGCTGTTGTCGGCTCGGTCGTCGGCGCCACCGACCACGCGTACGGGATGAGCGAGGACGAGCGGCCCTCGGGCGGCTTCGACGGCCCGACGACCGCCTCGGTGGTCGACGGCCTGTCCGCGCGCACCAGCACCCAGGGCAATATCTACTTCGACGTCGACGACTCGATCGCGCACGCCGGGTTCTACACGGCGACCTTCACCCTCTCCTACTACGACCAGGGCACCGGTTCCTTCTCGGTGCAGTACGACAACGGCGGCTCCGACCCGTACAAGTCCACCGCGGGAATCGCGCTGACCGGCAGCAACACCTGGAAGACCGCGACCGTGACGGCCCCCGACGCCTACTTCGGCGGCCAGCAGCACTCGGCGGCCGACTTCCGGCTGCGCAACGGCAGTGGTCAACTGACGGTGCACAGCGTGGCGGTGAAGATCAGCGGTGACGGCGTCCCGAACGTCACCCACTTCGCGCCGCCGGTGACGGTCGCCTCGCCCGCGGCGGGCGACACCGTCGATGCCTCCCCGGCCGTATCGGGCTCCGCGGAGCCCGGCGCGACGGTGACCGTGAAGTCCGACGACGCGGCGCTGTGCAAGGCCACCGTTTCCGACAGCGGCAGCTGGACCTGCACCGGGTCCGGCGAACTCGCCGCGGGGCCGCACACGTTCAAAGCCACCGCCGCCGACCCGACCGGCACCCCGGCGGAACCGGCCACCGTACAGGTGACGGTGGCGTAACCAGCAGCGCGGGAAGGAGCGGTCCGGCCGAACGGCCGGGCCGCTCCTGTGCGTCGGGCCGGGCGGGCCTACGCGAAGCCGACGACGCCGCGCGGGCTGTAGTGCTCCTCGAGGCGCCTGCACTCGTCGTCGCTCAGCCGCAGGTCGACCGACGCGACGGCGTCGTCCAGGTGCTGCGGCTTGGTCGCACCGACGATCGGCGCGGTCACCCCCGGTTGCCGCAGCAGCCAGGCCAGCGCGACCTGGGCCCGGGTGACACCGCGCTCGTCCGCGATCGCCGCGACGGCGTCCACGATGTGCCGGTCGGTGTCCTGGTAGAGGGTCTTGCCGAACTCGTCGGTCTCGCTGCGCGCGCTGGTGGTGTCCCAGGCCCTGGTGAGCCGGCCGCGGGCCAGCGGGCTCCACGGGATGACCCCGACACCCTGGTCGGCGCACAGCGGCAGCATCTCCCGCTCCTCCTCGCGGTAGAGCAGGTTGTAGTGGTTCTGCATGCTGACGAAACGGGTCCAGCCGTGCCGCTCGGCGACGTACTGCGCCTTGGAGAACTGCCACGCGTACATCGAACTCGCCCCGATGTAGCGGGCCTTGCCCGCCTTCACCACGTCGTGCAGGGCCTCCATGGTCTCCTCGATCGGCGTCGCCGGGTCCCAGCGGTGGATCTGGTAAAGGTCGACGTAGTCGGTGCCCAGCCGGCGCAGGCTGTGGTCGATCTCGGTCATGATCGCCTTGCGGGACAGCCCGCCACCGTTGGCCTCCGGCCGCATCTGGCCGTGCACCTTGGTGGCCAGCACGATCTCGTCGCGGCGGGCGAAGTCGGCAAGCGCCCGGCCGACGATCTCCTCGCTGGTGCCGTCGGAGTAGACGTTCGCGGTGTCGAAGAAGTTGATCCCTGCCTCGACGGCCTGCCGTACGAAGGGCCGGCTGGCCTCTTCGTCCAGCGTCCAGCTGTGGTTACCGCGGTCGGCGACGCCGTAGCTCATACAACCCAGGCAGATGCGGGAGACGTCGAGACCGGTCGTGCCGAGTTTCAGATAGTCCATGGCCACCCACCCTACGTCGACGTCCGGTCGCCCTCACCGGAGGCGAGGCACCGGTCGAGCACCGCGGGCCAGGGACCGTACCCCGAGACAGGGTTGAGATGGCCGCCATCGTGTGCGGCACGGAGCAGCCCTGGGCTTCCTGTTCGTCACCCGCTTTGCTCTGCCGTACTGCTCTGCGGCTAGTTTGTGTGAGGACAGGTACGCAGGCCCGTGGTGGCAGAGGTGCACGGGGGACGGGAGGTCGGGAAGAGTGTCGCTGCGCGGAGGTGATCCAGCCGAGATCGGCGGTTATCCACTTGAGGCGCGGCTCGGCTCGGGTGGCATGGGCACGGTCTTTCTGGCCCGTACGAGTTCGGGGCGACCTGTCGCGATCAAACTGATCCACCAGCAGTTCGCGGCGGACGACGAGTTCCGCATCCGTTTCCGACAGGAGGTGGCGGCGGCGAGGCGGGTGAGCGGCGCGTTCACCGCCGCCGTGGTCGACGCTGCCCCTGAGGCCGAGCAGCCGTGGATGGCGACGACCTATATCGAGGGGCACACGCTCGCCCAGCACATCACCACGAAGGGCCCGCTGAACGGAGCGGAGCTGAGAAGGCTTGCCATCGGGCTGGCGGAGGCGCTGCGCGACATCCACCGCGTGGGGGTCGTCCACCGTGACCTGAAGCCCTCGAACGTCGTGCTCTCCCCCGAGGGTCCGCGCGTCATCGACTTCGGCATTTCGCGCGCCGTGGACCAGCAGACGCTGACGATGACAGGGCGGGTCATCGGTACGCCGCCCTTCATGTCGCCGGAGCAGTTGCAGGCGCCGCGTGGTGTGGGGCCGCGGTCCGATGTCTTCTCGCTGGGGACGCTGCTGGTGTACGCAGCGACGGGCCACGGGCCCTTCGACGCGGACAGCCCATACATGACGGCGTATCAGGTGGTGCACGAGGAGCCGTCGCTGGGTGCCGTGCCGGTGGCTCTGCGCGCGGTCGTCGAGTCGTGCCTGGACAAGGAGCCCGAGGGGCGCCCCTCGGCGGACGAACTCCTCGTGCTGCTGCGGGACCTGCCGGCCGACCTCGGCGCGACCGACGCGAACGGGGTCGGCGTGGGTCGCACCCGCGACATGATCACTCAGCATCACTTCGCGACGCGGGCCACCCCGACGCCGACTGCCCCGACCACCGCCCCGGCCGGTCCCGATACAGGGAGCACCGGCACCCCCATCGGCCGCCGTCTGCGCAGCCGATGGCGGCCTGTGCTCGCGGCCGCGGTCGCGGTGGCAGCGATCGGCGGGGGAGTCGCCGTGCTGAAGGCGGGCGGCTTCGGGGAGAACAGCGGCGGCGACAAGGGCAACAACGTTGCGGTGCCGGGTGCCGCACTTCCGGCCGGCTTCGAGCCGTGGCGCAGGACCGTGCAGGGCGGTCGCGAGGGCATCCCCGACGAGCTGCGTTGCGTCGCACGCGGCGACGCGCTGTTCTGCGGGGGCGGCGGTGTCGTCGCGATCCGTATCAGGGCCCTGGACGGCTCGCGGGTGTGGACGGCGAAGAGCCCGGGCGTTCCCGTCCAGGGCATGCACCTGGTGGGCGCCACCGACGACACGGTGCTCGGATACCGCTTCGCCGCCCAGGACGCCCCGCAGGACCCTCCCACCGAGGTGGTGGCCATCGACGCGAACAATGGCCGGGAGTTGTGGTCCGTACCGTCCGGCGGCCGGTCGACGGCCGTCACGGGTCGGACGCAGGACGCCGTGGTGGTCGGCTCCGCCGTCGTGACGGTCGACGCTTCCAACTCCCGCTTCGAGGCCCGCGACGCGCACAGCGGCAAGGTCGCCTGGACGACGTCGTTCCCCGCGGGTACGCAGTGCGCTCCCGTCCCGGTGGGCCCACAGCTCTTCGCGATGTGCGCGACGGATGCGGAGGTGCATGCCTCAGAGGTGCGCCACCCCACCCTGTACACGGTGGATCGCGCCTCGGGGACGCTGGGCAGGCCCATCGCGGTCAACGGCCCCGCCGTGCCGATGGGCGTCGCCGACGGCAGGCTCGTACTCCTTCAGGAGCACATGGAGGGAACGGCGCTGGCCGGGTACGACGGGGTGGCGCGGGTCGACCCGGCCTCGCGGAAGGTCACGTACTCCCGACTGGCCAAGACATACGCGGGGACGCCCGGCATGGCGGACGGCACCGTCTACGTGAGCGGGCAGGCCGGTCTCGTCACGGCCCTCGACCCCGCGACCGGCCGGAAGGAGTGGTCGCGGCAGACGGGCGTGGAGGGCGCGTCGGGTCCCGTGGCGGGAGCCGAAGCGCTGTATTTCAGCTCGGCCACCGGCCGGGTGGTCGCGCTGTCGCCGTCCGATGGCAAACCCTTGTGGACAACAGATCCGCAGGCCGATGGTTTCACGGGCGAGCAGGGCGCAAGCCCGCGCGTGACCGTTGCGGGGCGTGCGGTGATCGTGGCCGCGGCCAACAACACTCTCTTCGCCTTCGACGCGCAGAAGCCCCCGAAGTCGGGCTGACCCCGGCGGCACAGGCCGCCGGCCGCCTTCCTTGCCGTGCGGACACCTCAGCGGCTCACTCGGTGGCCCGCGCAGCGAGGTCGCTTCTTGTGTGCGCCGCGCCCGCAGCGCTCCTGGAGTTGGGCGTTGCTCATGCCTCGATGACGGTGCTCGTTGTCGTCGAGAAGTCGCGCCGATTCCGCACTACTGCAGAAAATTCAGCAGTTGGCGTGTGGTCTCCTCGGGTGCTTCCTCCGGGATGAAATGACCGACTGGTACCGGGCCCCCGCGAACGTCATCGGCCCACTCCCGCCATATCGCGATCGGGTCATCGTAGAGTTTCGCGACCGAACCGCGCTCGCTCCAGAGGAAGAGCATGGGGCAGGAGATCTTCCGGTTCCCGCGATCCGCCTCGTCCTGCTGGTAGTCCAAGGTCGGGGATGCGCGGAACTCCTCGCAGATGGCGTGCACCGTATCGGGGTGGCTGAATTTCTCGATGTACTCGCCGCGTACCTCGGTCGGGAAAGCGTCCTTCACCTCGGACCACGTGTTGAGCATGAAGTCGACCATGTTGGCCGGTGCCGCGTTGATGAACTGTTCCGGTGCCGGTTCCGGCGCGGCGAGGAAGGACCATTGCCAGTAGAGGAGACTGAAGTTTTTGTCGGCACGGTTGTACGCGTCGCCGACGGGAACGACGTCCATGACGGCGAGCCGGAGAACAGCATCCGGGTGATCCAGTGCAAGACGGTAGGCGCAGCGCGCCCCGCGATCGTGTCCCGCGATACTGAACTGGTCGTAGCCCAGATGTCGCATGACCTCGAGCTGGTCACGGCCGATCGCGCGCATGCTGTAGGGCTCGTGATCGGCGGTACTGGCCGGGTTGCCGCTGTCGCCGTACCCACGCAAATCGGTGGCGACGACGGTGTAGCGCTCGGCGAGGTGGGGTGCTACCCGATGCCACATCAGATGCGTTTCCGGAATACCGTGCAGAAGCAGCAGAGGCGGCCCGCTACCGCCTTTGCATCCGTGGATCGACGTACCCGCGGTAGAGATGTCGAATTCTTCGAATTGATCGAACATGGCCACGAACCCCCTCGAGACTCAAGGATCGTCCTGTCCTGTCGCAACTGGCCGTCGGAGTCAACGATGAATTCCTCTTATTACCGTTGACCAGTTCAAGTGCCCCGAGGTGTCGTCCTGTGGGCGGCACGATCACGCCCTGGTCCTCGCTCCTCCGGTCGACGCCAGCGCTCTCGGTCCTCAGCTCCGGTCCGCAACAAGCCCTAGATCGACGTGGAGTTGAATACCACTGGAGTCCACCCCGCCAGGCTACCTCGGCACACGGCGGGTGTAAACCGACAAATTGCAGGGCGGAGGCTTTTACCGCAGCATTGCCGGGCGGAGAATTTTACTGCAGCTGTGGCTCCTTGATTCCGAAGTCGATTGGTCTCCGTATCGCGAGGCGGGGGTGGTCCTGTCCGGATGGTGGGAGGAATGCGACTTCGAACTGCACGGGAGCCGGAGAGCCGGCACAAACGTAGGCGTATGTTTCGCTGTACATGGACGCGCGTATTCGGAATGCTGCCACTGATGCGCGGCCGGGGGTTTGTAGGCGAGGCAGTCGCCTTCCTCGCTCAGGTCCAGCACCCGGACGGCACCTCGGGCGACGTCGACACGAAGCGCCTGTGCCGGCATGCCGCCCGACGCGGGCGGGCTCCGGGTGTCCGGCTGCTGTCCGGGGCACGCGGTGAGCAGCAGACCGAGTGTTGCGACGGCGATGGTCGGGATGCGGCGCACGCGCATGCCTTCCTCCGGTGGGGATGGCCGGGCCATGTAGGGCGCGGTGCGCGGCCGTCGAGCAGGGGCGTACGTCAGACGCGGGGGAGCGGCCTGACGCTCTCGCGGATGACGATGTGCGTGCCCAGGACGTGCCGTTCGGGACCGGTGGCCGGCGGCCCGTCCAGCGCGAGCCGGACCGCGGTGCGGCCCAGCTCCTCGGCGGGGATGTGGACCGTGGTCAGCCGGGGGGTGACCTCGGCGGCCACCGGGTCGTCGTTGTAGCCCACGACGGAGATGTCCTCGGGCACCCGCAGCCCGCGCTCCTGGAGGGCGCGCATCGCGGCGGCCGCGCTCTCGTCGTCGCCCGCGACGACGGCCGTGAAGTCGGGCCGCCCGTCGCACGCGTCGAGGAGCCCGCGCATCACCTCGTACCCGGCGATCCGGCTGAAGTGGGTGCCGTGCAGCCGGGCCGCCGACGGCGGAAGCCCGTGGTCGGCGAGGGCCTTGAGATATCCGGCCACGCGCGCCTCGCCCGTGGTGTGCCCCGGTTCGTACCCCAGCAGGACGATTTCGCGGTGTCCGGCGCCCAGCAGGTGGCTGGTGACGGCGTGCGCGCCCGCCTCGTTGTCGTACTCGACGACGATCGCGGGCACATCGGGTGCGGGCGTGGGTCGGCCGCAGAGCACCAGACGCGAACCGGCGGCGGCGAGCGCCTGGGCGTACTGCGCCATCCGCGCCCGGTACTCCTCGTCCTCCGCGACCCCGCCGACCAGCACCACGGCCTCCGCCGCCTGCTCGCGCATCATCTGTACGACGGCGAGTTCGCGGGCCGGGTCGCCCCCGGTCGTGCACACCAGACAGAGGCGGTCGCGCTTGGCGCTCTCCTCCTCCACGCCCTGGGCGACCTTCGCATAGAACGGGCTGGTGACCTGGGAGATGAGGACGGCGACGGTCTTGCGACCGGTGCCGGCCAGAGCGCGGGCGTGCGGGTTGATCACGTAGTCGAGGTCCTTGACCGCACGCAGCACCTTCGTCCGGGCACCGGCCGAGGTCGCATGGGTGCCGGACAGGACCCGGGAGGCGGTCGCCACCGAGACCCCGGCACGCGCCGCCACATCACGGATGGTGACCCGTTCCCCCACCACTGCCCCCTCTTGTTGTTCGCCGCCCCGGGTGGCAGCACTCGCGGCTGCCACCCGGGACCATCTTGCCCTACCTGCTGGTCAGTGGGTCGACTCGAACTCCTTCACCAGTTCGTCGGATGCCTTGGCGCCGCCCTGGTTGCGCCACTTCTTGTAAATGGAGTCCCAGTCGGAGAGCTTGCTGCGGCCGGAGATGATGGCGGTGGTCCCGTCCTTGAGGAGCTGGTTGAGGGTCGCGTTGTGCTTGCTGAGGGTCTCCGAGACCAGGCCCGCACTGTCGTTGGGCTTCATCATCGGCATCACCTTCTGCTCCCAGGCGTGCACCCGCTTGGTGAGTTCGGCGTCGCCGGGCACGAACAGCACGGTGGGGGCGTCGCAGAGGTAGGCGAACGGCACATTGATCTTGTTCTCGACCAGGCCGAGCGAGGTCAGGATGGGACTGCCCGTCGCGTCGCGGGTGAAGTGGGTGCCCTCGACGCCGAAGTGCATCAGCTGGTACTCCTCGGAGCCGAATGGCGAGGCCAGCCAGTCCAGGACCCGCAGCAGCAGTTTGATGCGGTCCTTCGACGCCTTCTTGAGGTAGGTGCCACCGAAATAGCCGGTGTTCTGCTGGTAGTGGGTGGTCGCGCCGCTGACGGTGTACGGGGTGAGGACATCGAGTTCGTATGCGCCCTTGATGCCCTGCTGGGCCGGGAGCAGGGAGCCGGCGAAACCGTCCGCCATGGAGAGCAGGGTGCCGTTGTAGAAGAGGGTCTTGATGTCGACGGTGGAGGTGGAGGAGGCGTCCGGGTAGAACACCTTGTCGTTGTTCCTGGCGACCAGGTACTCCAGGGTCGCCTTGAACTCCTCGGTACCCCACATGTCGACGGCTTTGCCGTCCTTGATCTCCCAGTCGTTGGGGGCGCCGTGCCACATGGCGTGCGTCTTGTGCCCGTAGATGGTGGACATGGACGAGCCGAGCGCGAACTTCTTCGACGTCGAGGCCTCCTTCACCACGGCCGCGAAGTCCTCGGCGGACATCCCCGGCTTGTAGCCGGCCGCGTCGAAGGCGGTGCGGTTGATGAAGATGGCTTCGTTCGGCTTCGGGCGTTCGATGGGTACGCCGTAGAGCCGGCCCGCGATCCGGCCCAGGCCCTGCCAGGAGTAGGTGGGGATGTTGGCGAGGTTGGGGTACTCCTTGATCGCGTCGCCCGACAGGAAGTCGGTGAGATCGGCGCAGCGCGCCCGTACGAACTGTTCCTTGCTGGGCAGTACATGGCCGCCACCGACGTTGATGATGTCGGGCAGGTCGCCACCCGCGATGACGGTCGCCATCTTGGCGTCGAAGTCCGCGTCGGGCACGACGGTGAACTCGATCTCCACGCCGAGGGCTTCGTTCATCGCGGCCCAGTACTTGTTCTGCGAGGCGGGCTTGGGCGGAGTGCCGTAGGTGATCGTGATGACCTTGATCTTCTCGCCCTTGCCGGGCTTGTCGGCCACCGCCTTGACCAGCTTGTCGGGGTAGCGGGTGTACCCGGCCTGTACGCCGCTGGAGGACGGTGCGAGTTCGGGCGCGGGTACGGGGGCGGCGACGTAGGCGGGCCAGGGCGCCAGCTTCGTACCGGCGTTGCTGACCTGACGGTCCTTGGAGCTGGTGGAGCACGCGGTGAGTCCGGCGGGGGCGGCGATCGCGGCGCCACCGACGGCTATGGAGCGCAGCAGGGTGCGGCGCGAGAAGGAGGAGGACATGACGAGGTGGACCCTTCGAGTCGGCTCTGGGGCTGGGGTGTTGGAGAGGTGGGGGGTCAGCTCTTGATGGCGCCGGTGAGCACGCCTTTGGTGAAGTACTTCTGCAGGAAGGGGTAGACGATCAGGATGGGTACGGTCGCGATCACGAGCACTGCCATCTGCGTCGTCTGCGGCGCGGAGATCAGGCCCGCCTCGCTGGCCCCGGTGTCTGCGATCTGTGCGCCGCCGATGACATAGGTGCGCAGGACCTGCTGGAGCGGCCAGTGGTCGGAGTTCATGTAGATCGAGGCATGGAACCAGGCGTTCCAGTAGCTCACCGCATAGAAGAGGCCGACCACCGCGAGCGCGGCCTTGGACAGCGGCAGCACGATTCGCCACAGGGTCTGCCAGTCGCCCGCGCCGTCCAGGCGGGCGGCTTCGTACAGCTCTTCGGGGATCCCCTGGAAGAAGCCGCGCAGGACCACCAAATTGAAGACGTTGATGAGCACGGGGGCGATCAGTGCGGCGTAGTTGTCAAGCAGACCCATCCCCTTGACCAGGAGGAAGGCCGGGATCATGCCGGGCGGAAAGAGGAAGGTGAAGAGGATGAGTATCAGTGCCGGCTTGGCGCCGAAGACCTTGGGGCGGCTCAGTGCGTACGCGAGGAACGTCGTGCAGGCGAGCGAGAGGAGCGTCCCGAAAAGGGTGACGCCGACGCTCACCCCGAGCGCCTTGGTGACGATGCCGCCGTCGAGGATCTGCCGGTAGGCGCGGGTGGTCGGGTGCGAGGGCCAGAGTACCCAGCCTCCGTTGTCCACCACCTCCTGGTTGGAGGCGAGGCTGGTGGAGACGATCACCAGGAAGGGCATCAGGACCAGGACGAGCAGGACGGCGATGGCGACGGCCTTGCCCGCCTGGGTGACGGGCCCGGGCTTCTCCGCCCAGGCGGGACGGATGTGCCGGGCCGGGCGTGCGTGATGTGCTGCGGTGGTCACTTGTAGATCCCCTGCTCTCCGAGCCGGTGTGCGACCTTGTTGGCCGCGAAGACGAGGGCCGCGCCGACGACTCCCTTGAAGAGGCCTGCCGCGGCCGCGTAGCCGGTGTCGCCGCCGACCAGGCCCTGCCAGAAGACGAAGGTGTCGAGGATCTCCCCCGCGCCGGGTCCCACCGTGGACCGTTGCAGCAGCATCTGCTCGAAACCGACGGACAGTACGTCGCCGAGCCGCATGATCAGCAGCAGCACGATGACGGGCCTGATGGACGGCAGGGTGACGTGCCAGAAGCGGCGCCAGGGGCCGGCGCCGTCGATGGCGGCCGCTTCGTAACTCTGCTCGTCGACCTGCATCAGTGCGGCGAGGAAGATGATCGTGCCCCAGCCGGCGTCCTTCCAGACGACCTGGGCGACGACGAGCGGTTTGTATGCGTCGGGGTTGCCGATGATGTCGACCGCGTGCAGCCCGGCATCGCCCAGAACACTGTTCAACAGGCCCGTCGAACCGAGAACTTGCTGGAAGAGGGCGACGACGATGACCCAGGACAGGAAGTGCGGCAGGTAGACCACGGACTGCACGAAGCGGCGCAGCAGGTCCGAGGTGAGGCCGTGCAGCAGCAGGGCGATGGCCAGAGGTACGGGGAAGAAGAAGATCAGTTGGAGCAGGGCGATCGCCAGGGTGTTCCAGGTGGCGTGCCAGAAGTCCGGGTCACCGAACATCCGGTTGAAGTTCTCGACGCCGACCCAGGGGCTGGCCCACAGTCCGTCGAACGGCACGTACTCCTTGAACGCCACCGCGTTGCCGATGAAGGCGCCGTAGTGGAAGAGCAGGAAGTACGCCAGCCCAGGGAGCATCAGCAGCACGAGGGTCCGACTCGACTGGAAACGCTTCCACCACTGAATCTCTGAAGGTATGGGTGAGTTGGTGGGATACGCCCGCTCGATGGGTGGCTCAACCGCTCCGCCGCCGGTCCGATTCTCTGTCACCGTGGGCACGGCAACCCCTCCGTCGTGGGAACAAGGTGCGAGGAATCTAAAGCGGTTACATGAGGTGGTCAACCCATCGCGTCCTTAATCCTCTTGACCTCTTGCGAGAAATCGCTCTAACCTCCTGCACTGTTGTGGAACCGGTTACAGGAAGAGAGTGGGCATCCGTGGCCGACCGACCAACCACCGCGCTGGCCATGGGCCTTGATGTAGCCCGGGCGGTGTTCCCACCTGGGCTGCGTGAACGGCTTCGGCGCTGCGTCGATTTGGCGGACGAACCGCTGACCGGATCGCTCACCGGAACGGAGGCGGGCGCCGTCCTCGCCGATACCCAGCTCCTGATCACCGGCTGGGGCTGCCCGCCGCTCGCCGCGGACGTACTGGCCCTGGCGCCACGGCTGCAGGCGATCGTCCACTCAGCGGGATCCGTCAAGAGCCTGGTCACGGAGGCGGTGTGGGAGCGCGGTCTACTCGTCTCCTCGGCGGCGGACGCCAACGCGGGCCCCGTCGTGGACTACACCGTCGCCGTCATCACGCTCGCCTCGAAACGTGCCCTGTCCACCGCCGCGCGCTACGGCGAGGGTTGGCCTGCGTTCTCGGAGCGGGAGGGCGCGGACGGCCGGACGGTCGGCATCATCGGCGCCTCCCGTATCGGCCGTGGCGTGCTCGCCCGGCTCTCCGCTTCGGACAGCGACTACCAACTTCTGCTCACCGACCCGTACGTCACCGGGCGGGAGGCCGCATCCCTGGGAGCTGAGCTGGTCCCGCTCGACGAACTCTGCCGCCGTAGCTCGGTGGTGAGCATCCATGCCCCCCAACTCCCCGAAACACGCCATCTGATGGACGCGGCGATGCTGGCGCTCGTCCCGGACGGCGCTACTGTCGTCAACACGGCCCGCGGTAGCCTGCTCGACACCGACGCCCTGACCCGCGAGTGCGCCTCGGGCCGTCTGGACGCCTTCCTCGACGTCACCGACCCCGAGCCGCTCCCCGCCGGCCATCCTCTCCTCACGCTCCCCAACGTCCTGACCACCCCGCATCTTGCGGGTGCCCAGGGCAGCGAGGTGCGCCGCCTCGGCGTCTACGCCGTCGAGGAGGCGGAGCGCTTCGCCCGCGGGCAGCCCCTGCGCGGCGGCCTCGAGCGAGCCGACCTGACACGGCTCGCCTGAGGCCGCTCACCGGCGACGTGGAATGCGAGAGCGTTGGAGCGGAGGGGAGCGGAAGCGTGGGCCGCTGCGCCGGGGCGCCCGGAGTGCATGGGCGGCGTGGTCGCTACGTCCGCCGGTTCGGTCGATCGGACGAATCGGGATGATTCCAACCGTCAGGTGCGGCTGAGCTTCCCGGGCTGATCAAGATCGCTCACGGACCTCCTGCCGCCGATCACGCGACCCTCTTCGCCACGGACAGACCCACTCGCAACCGAGCTGACAAGTCGCAGCAGGCGAGGCTTCCGTGAGGACCACTCAGGAAGCCACCACAGTTCGAGGGAATCGACGCACCCTTGCTCCGCGATGGATGAAGGGATTCCGCTTGCGAAGGGGTGAGGCCTTGTCAGGGCTCCTCTCCCTGGGTAGGACTGTCCGCGTGGGTGATCACCGGAGCTCGCGTGTGGAGGGAGTTGGTCCGAGCGGCGTTGCAGCGGGAGGTCGCCGACACGCGATTCCGGGACCGGCTTGATGTGCCTGTCGATGCCGTGCCGGCCGGGCGGAGCGCCGCGGGTCCAGCGAGCGGACCCCCACCCACAAGATCACGTGAAGCTGCACGATCCCCCTTGAAGGAAGAAGGAGCCACTGATGAGCCATGCGCAGAACTCCGGGCTGAGCCGACGCCGCGTCCTGGGCGGAGCAGCCGGGCTGGCCGTTGCCGCGGCAGGGCTGCCGACCGGCACCGCGTTCGCGGCATCGGCGCCGACTCCGGCCGATGAGGCCCGCTGGCGCAGGCACGCTGCCCGGGTGACGATCACGCGGGACGACTGGGGCGTTCCGCACATCGTGGGCGAGACCGATGCCGACGCGGTGTTCGGGATGATGTACGCCCAGGCGGAGGACGACTTCAACCGGATCGAGCAGAACTACCTCGTCGCCCTGGGCCGTCTCGCCGAGGCCGAGGGCGAGAGCGCGATCTGGCAGGACCTGCGTCAGCGGCTGTTCCTCGACCCCGAGGCGCTGAAGAAGGAGTATGCGAAGTGCCCGGCATGGCTGCGCACGTTGATGCAGGCCTGGGCGGGCGGACTCAACTACTACCTCGCGACACATCCCGAGGTGCGTCCACGCGTGCTCGACCGGTTCGAGCCGTGGATGCCGTTGAGCTTCTCGGAGGGCAGCATCGGCGGCGACATCGAGTCGGTGCTGCTCACTCAGCTCGAAGCCTTCTACGGCGAGCGGGACGTCCCGATGACCGACGAGGAGCGCGGGCTGGTTCTGCGCGAACCCACGGGGTCGAACGGCATAGCCATCGCGCCGAGCCACACGCGGGACGGCCACGCACTGCTGCTGATCAACCCGCACACCAGCTTCTTCTTCCGTGCCGAGCAGCATGTGACGAGCGGTGAGGGGCTCAATGTCTACGGCGCTGCCACCTGGGGGCAGTTCTTCATCTACCAGGGCTTCAACGCGCACACCGGCTGGATGCACACGACGAGCGGCGTCGACAACATCGACGAGTTCGCCGAGGCGATCGTGACGAAAGCCGACGGATCCCGCTGCTACCGCTACGGCCGCGAACTGCGCCCCGTCACCACCAAGAAGATCACCTTGTCCTTCCGTACCGCGACGGGCGGGCAGCAGGAGCGCAGCTTCACCACGTTCGCCACACACCACGGCCCGATCGTGCGCGAGGCGGACGGCAGGTGGATCGCGTGCGCACTGATGAACAAGCCCGTCGAGGCGCTCAAGCAGAGCTTCCTGCGCACCACGACGCGGGACTACACGCAGTACCTGAAGGTCGCAGGACTGAAGGCGAACAGCTCGAACAACACACTCTTCGCGGACTCGAAGGGAGATGTCGCCTTCCTGATGCCGCAGTTCATGCCGGTGAGAGACGACCGGTTCGACCATCTCAAGCCCGTCGACGGCAGTGATCCGGCGACCGACTGGCGTGGACTGCACAGCCTGGACAGCATGCCGCAGGCTGTGAACCCGAAGAACGGCTGGGCGTTCAACACCAACAACTGGCCCTGGACCGCCGCCGGCGCGGACAGCCCCGACGCGGCCGACTATCCACGCTACTTCGACCGGGTCGGCGAGAACCCGCGCGGGCCGCAGGCGGTCCGGGTGCTGACCGCGCGCGACGACTTCACCCCGCAGGCACTGATCGAGGCCGCCTTCGATCCGTACCTCACCGCCTTCGCGCGGCTGGTGCCGGGGCTCGTCGCCGCCTGGGACCAACTGCCTGAACACAACGGGCAGAAGGCGAAGCTGACCGATCCGATCGGCCTGCTTCGCGACTGGGACCACCGGTGGGCCGCAGAGTCGACCGCGACGTCGGTGGCCGTGTTCTGGGGTGAGGACCTGTGGGCGCTCACGTCCCAGGCGGCGGCGGAAGCCGGGATGTCGGTATGGGACTACATGGCCGACCGCGCCACGGACGCGCAGCGGCTCGGGGCGCTCGAGACAGCGACACAGCGGCTGCGGCGGGACTTCGGCAACTGGAAGGTGCCGTGGGGGGAGATCAACCGCTACCAGCGCAACGACGGTGCGATCGTCCAGGAGTTCAGCGACGCCAAGCCGAGCATCCCCGTGCCCTTCACCTCGTCGCGATGGGGCTCCCTCGCCTCGTTCGGGGCCAAGGCCTATCCGGGAACGAAGCGTTACTACGGCACCAGCGGCAACAGTTTTGTGGCGGTGGTGGAGTTCGGGCCGCGACTGCGTGCCTGGGCGGTGACGGCGGGCGGGGTGAGCGGGCATCCCGACTCGCCGCACTTCGACGACCAGGCCGAACGCTACGCGAGCGGCGGCCTGCGGCCCGTCTACTTCTATCCCGGTGACCTCAAAGGCCATGTCGAGCGGAGGTACCGGCCCGGTAGGTGACCGGTCGCCCGGGAACGGGCGTGGTTGGGTGTGCGGTGGGCTCTGCGCAATCGGGGCTGCCTGGCATCACGGCGTTTCCCTGCACGGAGCCGTGCGGTTGTCCGCCTCAGGGGCCGTCTTCGGATGGCCCCTGAGGCGTGCAGACCGTGCTTGTAGCGGACCCCCGTCGTCAGTCCGGCAGCGGCAAAGACCCCGCCGCAGTTCTGGGCACGGCTGGCAGTTTGAGTGATCGGACAGGCCGGGCTCAGGAACTGGCCGTGAGGAACTCGATGAGCGCCGCGTTCACCTCGGCCGGGCGTTCCTGCTGTGTCCAGTGTCCGCAGCCCGCCAGCTTGAGTGGCTTGCGTCGCAGGCTGGGCATCAGGTCGGGGAGGCGCTCGATGAGTTCGGGCGTGCCGGGGAAGGCGGGAACAGGGTCGCGGTCGCCGTAGATGTACAGGGCGGGACGGGTGACGACCGAGCCTTGCCATGGAGCGGTCAGTTCCCAGTTGCGGTCGAGGTTGCGATACCAGTTGAGAGCCCCGGTGAAGCCCTTGGAGAAGCTCTCGGTGAGCGCGTCGAGATCGTCCTCGGTGAACCACTCCGGCAGTGCCTCGGGGTCCGGCATGTCCGCGAGCCAGCCCCGCTCGGGGTCGACCAGCGGCTGCTTGCCCGTGTCGGCGCCGGGAGCGTCACCGGAGGCCGAATAGAAGAATTTCCGCAACGCGGTGCGCGTGTCCTTCGCGAACTCGGCGTCGGCGACACCGGGACGGTTGAAGTAGTTCCAGTAGAAGCGGCCGCCGAACTTCTTGTCCATGGTGACCAGCGGAGGTTCCGTACCCCGGAAGGGGGGTGGCACGCTCAGGCCGGCCACCCCGAGGACCATGTCCGGTCGCAGCAGGGCGGTGTGCCAGGCGACCGGCGCGCCCCAGGCGTGCCCGACGACGTACGCCTTCTCCTCGCCCAGTGCCTGGATCAGACCGACGACGTCGCCGACCAGGTGGAGGATGCTGTACGCATCGACGGCGTCGGGACAGTCACTACGCCCGTATCCACGCTGGTCAGGAGCGACCACTCGGAAGCCGGCGTCGGCCAGGGGACCGAACTGGTGGTGCCAGGAGTGCCATGACTCCGGGAAGCCGTGCAGGAGCACCACCAGGGGGCCTGCGCCTTCCTCGGCGATGTGCAGTCGAACCCCGTTTGCGTCGACCATTCGATGCTCAACCATGTACATGAGCGTATACGTCATGACCTTTTGACAG
The DNA here is from genome assembly GCF_036248255.1 of Streptomyces sp. NBC_01717. Classification (NCBI taxonomy): domain Bacteria; kingdom Bacillati; phylum Actinomycetota; class Actinomycetes; order Kitasatosporales; family Streptomycetaceae; genus Streptomyces; species Streptomyces sp. NBC_01717. Next base: position 7,944,555 of record NZ_CP109178.1, read on the forward strand.
CGTCTCCAGTGCTCGGCGGCGCCGGTCCTTGTTCTGCTCGGAGCTCGCCCCGCTCGTCTCGCCGTGAGCCGGCGCGGTGCCGTCGGGAGAGCGCATCATGGGCCATGCGGCAACCGTCAGGGCTGACGCGATGGAACACGTCGTCCTGGTCGGATGCGATGTTGGTGAAGAGGTGGAAAGCGCCATCCAAGGATTCCACCGGGGTGCGGCCCTCCTCGCGGGAGGGACCGCACCCCAAAACATCAGTCCTGGGCGGCCATGGCGGGCGGGGCGGCGTTGACACCCCAGCTCGTCGGCTTGTCGGAGAGCTTGATCCTGATCGTGCCGGAGCGGAGCAGGTCCTTGTGAGAGAGCCAGCTCTGGCGCAGCATGCCCTTGTTCGTGCCCACGGAGGACACGTACTGGAGCTTCGACGCGTTGGCGCCCGGGGCCTCGACGCTGATCTTGCGTCCGTGCTCAGGCCGGATCTCGACCTTCTCGAACATGGGCGCGGTCACTACGTAGTTGGCGGAGCCCGGCTGAGCCTCGAAGATGCCGGTCATGGCGAAGACGAGCAGCGACGAGGTGGCGCCGAGGTCGTCGTTGCCGGGCATGCCGTACACGTTGTCGGTGAAGAGCGTCCGCATCGCGCGCAGCACGGCTGAGGTCTTCCACGGTGCGCCGGTCCACGTGTACATCCACGGCGTGTGGAAGTCGGGTTCGTTGTTGGGGTTGAAGGCGAAGTTGTTGTGGTAGTCGTACGCGCCGGTCACCCATGACTCCGAAGCGGCCTTCGCAGGGTCGGTGAGCACGGTCGGCATGTCGAAGAACTTGTCGAGCCGCTGCTCGGCCTTCGCCCGGCCACCCATGAGCCCGAAGAGGGTCTGCGGGTCCTGCTGGGCGAGCCATTCGTACTGCCACGCGGTGCCCTCGTGGAACGCGCCGGCCTGGGCCGGGTCGGGGTCGCCCGCGACGGTGCCGTCCGCGTTCCTCGCGACCGGGAACCCTGAGAAGCCCTGCGACGTGACGTCGGGGTCCCAGAGCTTGGTGAAGTTGTCGCAGCGCGAGGCGAGCGTCGCGGCCTTGTCCTTGTAGCCGAGGCCGCCGGCCATCGTGGACAGAGCGCAGTCGGCGAGCGAGTACTCGAGCGTCGCCGAGCCTGCCTGGCGACTGTCGCCGTACTTGTAACCGGGCAGGTTCTGGTAGCCGACCCAGCCGTTCTCGACGTACGTCGGGTTGCCGTCACGCCCGCGGAAGATCGACTGGTCCGCGGGAACCTCATTGACGTTCTTCCAGAGCGCGTCGAAGAGCTGGCGCGAGGTGCGGTTGTCGAGCAGGCCGCGGTTGTAGATGTCGACGATCCACGGGGTGATGGGGTCACCGCTCATCACGTTGGTCTCGCCGTTGCCGAGTCCCCAGCGCGGCAGCCAGCCACCGTCCTGGTAGATGTGCAGCACGGACTTGGCCATGTCCGCCGCCTTGTCCGGGTGCAGCAGGGCCACCAGTTGGTTCTGCGAGCGGTAGGTGTCCCAGAGCGAGAACATCTGGTAGTACGTGGAATCCGCGCGGTGCACCTGATCGTCGAAGCCGCGGTAGCGGTTGTCGACATCGGACCCGATCGACGGGTGCAGCAGCGAGTGGTAGAGCGCGCTGTAGTACGTGCGCTGGTCGGCGGTGCTGCCGCCCGCCACGCGCATGCGGCTCAGCTCGTCCTGCCAGGCGTCGTGCGCGCCGGTGCGGGCCTTGTCGAACGACTTCGGCTGCTCGGCCTTGCGGTTGAGCCGCGCGCCGTCGACCGAGGTGTAGGAGAGGCCCACCGAGGTACCGACCTGGTCACCCTTTGCCGGGTCGAACGTCACCCAGGCGCCGGCGCGCTTGGCGCCGCGCGATGCTTCGCGGCGGTCCGGGGTGAGGGTGCCGTCGGTCCAGGTTCCGAAGTTCGAGAACTTCCGGTCGAACTTGGCGCTGAAGAATATTCGGTAGCGCTCCTTGCCGGTCTCCCCGCAGAAGTTGCCCCCCTGGACCCAGCCTTCCACGGTGTCGTTGCCGACCACCTCGACGTCGCCGGCGTAGGTGCTGCCGTTGCTCTCGCCGGCCTCGATGAGGACGTTCTGGGGGCCCGATCCGGCGGGGTAGGTGTAGCGGTGCTGGCCGGTCCGCTGCGTTGCGGTGAGCTCGGCCTGGATGCCGTTGTCGAACTTCACGCCGTAGTAGCCCGGCGCGCGGGTTTCGTTGTCATGACTGAACTTCGCACCGGACTGCGCCGGGTCGGACGACGTGACCGCACCGGTGGTCGGCATGAACCGGAAGTTGCCCATCGTCTGGCAGCCGACACCCGAGAGGTGCGTGTGGCTGAAGCCGAGGATGGTGTCCTGCTGGTAGTCGTAGGAAGCGTACTTGTTCAACTGCGTGTCAGGGCTCAGCTGCACCATGCCGAACGGGGCGGCGGCGCCCGGGAAGGTGGTCCCGTCACCGTTGTTGCCGATCGACGTGTCGACCAGTGTGGTGGGGTCATCGGCGAACTTCGGCCCCTGCTCCTTGGCGTTTGCGACGCCGGAGGTGGCGGAAGCCGTGGCCACAGTGGTGGCTATCAACAAGGCGGTGAACACGCGTTTCAACGCTCTCATCGCGATCCTCTCGTACGACAACGTTGTCAATCTCGAGCGTGACGATCTTTGCCCTTCCGGCACTGTTACGTCAATCCACTGTTGTCCACGGCTGGTTGGGCGTTCCGCCCGGGCCACGGCGCTCCAGCGGGCGCATTCCCCCTGGTACGAGCCGGTAGTCGTGGCATCCGCGACGGCGATTTTCACTGCTGCGGTCGTCGCGCTGACGCGGGTGAGGAGGCTGAGGGCCCGGCAGGCCCGTTGGGCTCGGCACCGTCGGAGGATGCCAGTCCCACGAGCCGTCGAAGCGCACCCTTGCAGGCGAGGAACTGCGGGTGCTCCTGGCCGACGCCGGCAGCTGGGAGCACCCCGGGAGCGGCGAGGGGATCGGCGGTCCGCCGCTCCCTCTCACCGGGAAGGAGGCCGGATCCCCCGGTGAGCCCGGCACGGTCACTGCTCCCGCATGCCCCACGGAGAGCCATACGCGCTGAGCAGGTCCAGGAAGGGGCGGGCGGGGAAGGCCTCCGGGCCGAGTACTCCCGAGCCGGTCCACGCGCCCGTGGCCAGGAGTTCGAGGGCGACGACCGGGTTGACGGCGGTCTGCCACACCACCGCCTGGGAGCCGTACTCGGCCATCGACCACTGGTTGTCGACCACGTGGTAGAGGTAGACCTCGCGCGGCGCACCGTCCTTGGTACCGCGCACCCAGGTGCCCGCGCAGGTCTTGCCGTGCATGCGCTCGCCCAGCGTCGCCGGGTCCGGCAGGCAGGCGGCCACGACATCCCGGGGTGACACACCCACCGGGCCCGCAGCACTCGGCACGGTCACCGGGTCGGTGCGGTCCAGACCCAGGAGGTGCAGCGTCCTGAGGGTCTGGATGAACTCCTCGCCCAGGCCGTACTTGAAGGTCACGCGCCGTGCGTCGATCCAACGGGGGACGAGCAGCACCTCCTCGTGCTCCACGTTCACACACTCGACCGGGCCGATGCCCTCGGGGAAGTCGAACACCTCCGGCTCGCTGAAAGGCGCGGTGGTGAACCAGCCGCGGTCCGCCTCGTAGACGACCGGCGGATTGAGGCACTCCTCGATGGTGGTCCAGATGCTGAAGGATGGCGCGAATTCGTAGCCGTCGACGGTGAGGTTCGCGCCGTCGCGGATGCCGATCTCGTCGATCTCGTCGAAGAGTTCGTCGGCTGCGTACCGCGCGAAGACATCGGACAGCCCCGGCTCCACACCCATGCCGACGAGGGCCAGCGCGCCCGCCTTCTCCCAGTCGGCGGCCTGCGCGAACTGCGTGTCGCCGAGCATGACCCCGCACTCCTCGTACGGCCGGTCGGAGTGCGGGCGCGACAGAGACATCGCCATGTCGAGGTAGGTCGCGCCGGCCGCGAGCGCCGCCTGGAAGAGCGGCATCACGAACCGCGGGTCGGTGGCATTGAGCAGGACGTCGCACCCGTGCCGCGTCAGCAGCGCCGTCACCGCCGCCTGATCGGACGCGTCGACGTGCTCGGCACGGAAGCGGCCCGCGGCACCCGCGAGGGCGGCGACCGCCGCCTCGGCCCGGCTCAGGTCGTAGTCGGCCACGACCATCTCGTCGAAGAACGTGCGCCGGGCCGCGATCCGGGTGATCGCAGTTCCCACACCGCCGGCTCCCACAAGCAGAACACGCATGACACGGACTTCCTCCCTGAAGGCGGGGCGTGACCGCGCGCACCGGAGGTGCGGGCGCCCCTGCCGGGAGATCCAACGCCGGGTGCTCGGATAAGGTCAATGGTGTTGGCATAAGGATCGGGGGCGAGGAGGCGGCGATGGCGAAAGCTGTGGTGCCCGAGGAGAAACGGCGGCGCCGCCGTCCCACCAGGAGCGGCACCGTGCTGTCCGAGCAGCTGATTCTGGAGACCGCCCTGCGGATGCTGCGTGAGCACGGCAGTGCGGGACTCACCGCCCGCCGTCTAGGCCTGGCCCTGGACGCCGACCCCAGCACCCTCTACCGGTACTTCCGCGGAATGGACGATCTGACCCTTGCCATCGGCGACGCCCTCATCGGGCAGGCCCTGCAGGGCTGGCGGCCCACGGGGGAGTGGCGGTCGGATCTGCGCGGCCTCGGGTTGCGCATCCACGCCGTGTACGTCGGGCATCCGCAGGCGGCACTCCTGACAGCGAACAGGGTCACCGGCCGGGCCCACGAGCTGGCAGCCGACGAGGCCATCCTCGACGTACTTCGCACGGCGGGGTTCCCCTTGCCGGACACGGTACGGATCTACCAGGCCTTCATCGACCAGACCCTGGCCTTCGCCGCGCTCGACGCCGCCTCGCTGGCTCTGCCACGCGAAAGTCTCAGAGCCGACGAGGACATGTGGCGCTCGACGTACGCCCGCCTGCCGCGCACCACACACCCCCGGATCGCCGAGGCGGCGCCCCTCCTGGCGACCCGCATGGTCGACAGCGCTTATCCCACCGCCCTCGAGATGCTGCTGGACGGCGCCGCAGCGCAGTGGGAGGCACTGCGCGCCCGGCGATAGAGGATCGTCCGGGGCCGTTGCGGGGCGGACCCGCCGGTGCGGCCGATCCCGAGGGCTTCCTGGCACGCTCAGGCCGCCGGCCGCGCGGCCCAACCGCTGCGCCGGAGCTTCGGGTTGAATGACGTGACGGGCCTGGTCCGCGGGTGGTCCGGATCTGGGTGGCGGATCACATCGCGTGGGGCAGGGCGAGTTCGGTCCAGATGGTCTTGCCGTTCGTGGTGTAACGGGTGCCCCAGCGTTGGGTGAGCTGGGCGACGAGGAACAGGCCGCGGCCGCCCTCGTCGTCCGCTCCGGCGCGACGCAGATGAGGAGAAGTGCTGCTGCTGTCGGAGACCTCGCAGATGAGGTTGGAGTTGCGGATCAGCCGAAGCCCGATCGGCGGGAGGCCGTAGCGGATGGCGTTGGTGACCAGTTCGCTGACGACCAGTTCGGCGATGAACGAGATCTCTTCCAGACCCCACTCGGTCAGCTTCCGCGCGGCCAGGGACCGGGCATCCATGACGACCGCCGGGTCGGCGGCCAGGTCCCAGGAGGCGACGCGGTCCGCGCCCAGGGCGTGGGTGCGGGCGAGCAGGAGCGCGACGTCGTCCGGTGGCCGCAGGGGGAGCAGGGTGGCGGCCACCTGGTCGCAGATCTGCTCGAGCGGGCGGTCGGGGTGGGACAGGCTGCGCCGCAGTGCCTGAAGTCCGACGTCGATGTCGGGGTCCCGTCCCAGGAGGAGTCCGTTGGTATAGAGGGCGAGCACGGTTCCGTCCGCGAGATCCAGCTCGGCGGTCTCGAAGGGCAGGCCGCCCAGGCCCAGCGGCGGGCCCGCGGGCAGGCGCGGGAACTCGACGGTGCCGTCGGGGTGCACCACCGCGGGCGGGTAGTGGCCGGCGGAGGCCAGCGTGCAGCGTCGCTCGACCGGGTCGTAGACCGCGTACAGGCAGGTGGTCCCGGTGACGGTACCGCCGGTCGGCGGGGAGCCGGAGGAACCGTCCTCCTCGGCGAGCCGGACCGCCAGGTCGTCGAGGTGCGTGAGCAGCTCGTCCGGGGGTACGTCGAGGTCGGCGAGGGTGTTCACGGCGGTACGCAGCCGCCCCATGGTGGCGGAGGCGTGTATGCCGTGTCCGGGGACGTCGCCGACGACCAGGGCGACTCGGGCGCCGGAGAGCGGGATGACATCGAACCAGTCGCCTCCCACGTCGCTCTCCGCGCCGGCGGGTCGGTAGTGTGCGGCGACCTCGACGGCGTGGAGCTCGGGCAGCTCGCTGGGGAGCAGTCTGCGTTGCAGGGCCAGGGAGGCGGCGCTTTCGCGGGTGTAGCGGCGGGCGTTGTCGATGCACACGGCGGCGCGGGAGGCCAGCTCCGCGGAGAGGGTGAGGTCCTCGTCGTCGAACGGGTCCGGTTGCTGCCACCGGTAGAAGCTGGCCACGCCCATCAGGACGTTCCGGGCGGCCAGCGGTACCACCATCAGGGAGTGCGCGCCGGCGGCTCGGATTCCCACGATTCGCCGGGCATCGTCCCGCAACCAGTCGGCGGTGAAGTCAAGTCTGGCGACGAGGCGGGCTTCGAGGTCGGCCATGCAACGGGCCTGCGGCGAAGAAGAGGCGAACCGGCTCAGCTCGCCGACCGCGTACGCCGCCCGGGAATGCCCGCGCCAAGTGGACCGAAATGCCGCGCGGCGCAGCGTGACGCTGTCTTCGACCGGACCCGGCCGGGGCGCCTCGCCCTGCACGACGGCGTCCAGCAGATCGACGGTGACGGTGTCGGCCAAACGGGGGACGGCCACCGCGGCCAGTTCCTGCGCGGTCCGCATGACGTCCAGGGTGGTGCCGATGCGCAGACTGGCCTCGTTGAGCAGAGCCCTCCGTTCCTGGGCCCGGTAACTGGCGGTGACGTCGATGACCGCGTGGCACAGCCCGAGGACGGCTCCGGCCGGGTCCTGGAGCCGGAAGGTACTGGTGGACCACACATGCTCGTGTTCCGGGTCGGCCACGGTGCGCCCACGGTGCACGAAATCCATGGTCGGGACGCCGGTGTCCAGGACCTGCTGCATCTGCGCCTCGATGGCCTCGGCGCTCAGCCCCGGCAGTGCCACCCCGATCCGCTTGCCCAGCCGTTCCTCCGTCGGTGTGCCGGTCATGCGCTCCAGGGCCACATTGCGCCGTACGCAGCGCAGTCCGGTATCGGTGACCAGCAGGCCGACGGGCGACTGGGAGAAGAGTCCCTCCATGACCGCCCGGTCGCCTTCCCAGCGGCGCATCTGGGCTGCCTCGACGGCCAGGACCACCCAGTGCGGCGCGGTCCCGGGGCTTTCGGGGCCGGTCGAGGGGTACGCCCACAGGACCAGCTCCAGCAGTCGGCCGTCCCCGCAGCGCACGGTCACGACGGCGGACCGTACCTCCGGTGCCCCTCGCAGTGCGCGCTGTGCCGCGGCGGCTGCGGCCGGCTCGGGCCGGGCGAGCAGTTCGGTGGCGGGACGGCCCAGGACCTGGGCCGTCGGACGGCCCAGCAGCTGTTCGGCGGCCGGGCTCCATCGGACGACGACACCTCGGGAATCCAGCACAGCGGTCGCCGCGACCTCGGCGCCGACGACCACGTCGGCGCCGACGACCGCATCACTCCCCAGGCCGTCACCGGTGTCCCGTGCCATCCGCGCCGTCCCACAGCTTCCGATCATGGCCGCAGCCCTCGTCGGCAGCGTATTCCCGATCCGATGGAAGCGCTCCGTACGGGCTGTGCCCGGAGTACACAGCCGGGGCACGCGCGGCTGCGCATCGACAGCGCTCGGCGCACCGGTCCAGCGCCGAATGATCACTGGTGGTCATGCCGCCCCCAGAGGTCGTCGGGGGTTGACCCGGCATGGGGCCGGCGGGTCGTCGGTCACCGAAACCGCCCGCCAGCCCACTGAGCGGACGGTGCACAACCCACCTCGCCGCGGAGTGCCCCACGTGCGAGCGCAGACCTCGGTCTCGGTGAGCGCGCGGCGACGTGCCTCTGCCGTGGTACGCCTGCCCTGCTGCCCTGCTGCCCTGCTGCCCTGCTGCCCTGCTGCCCTGCTGCCCTGCTGCCCTGCTGCCCTGCTGCCCTGCTGCCCTGCTGCCCTGCTGCCCTGCTGCCCTGCTGCGAGCCGCGCCGCACCCTCGCACCCTGCCCAAGTCCCGCTGCGGCGCTCAGGCTTTGACGTTTCTTTACAACCCGGTGCGGTGCCACGTCGTCTCTGTTCGCGAATCCCGGATCGGCCGGCCCGGTGTCCGCCCATGAGGCCGGCGGCCGACGTGAGGAGAGGGAGCAGGACATGCGCAAGGGACCACTCGCCGCCGGTGCGGCGGTCGCAGTCGTCGCCGTGTTCACCGTCGTCCCCGCGACGGCGGCCATGCCCGTACAAGAGGCATCCAGCACTCCGATGTGCGCGACCTCGCAGTTGACGGGTTCGCTCGGCGCCGGCGACGCCGGCGCGGGGAACCTCTACCGCTACCTGGTGCTGACCAACCACAGTTCGACAACCTGCCACCTCACCGGCTTCCCCGGTGTGTCGCTGTTGGACGCCTCCGGGCGGCAGATCGGTCCGGCCGCGACCCGCGAGCACACGTCGTACGAGCCGGTGGTACTGAAGCCTGGCGGCTCGGCCAGCGACACCATCCACACCGTCAACCACCAGGGCACCTGCCTTCCCACCTCCACCCAGGTGCGGGTCTACCCACCCGGCAACACCGCGTCGCTGGTCCTTGCCGGCGAGATCGCCAACTGCCACAGCGTGCTGAGCATCACGCCGCTCGCCGCGGGCACCGGCGGCAACCCGGCGGGTTCCTTGCCGAGCAGCGGCGGCACCGGCGGATCAGGGTCCGGCGGGCAGGTCACCGCCGTGCCCAGCGGTGCACCGGACACCGGGATGGCCGCCACCTCCCCCGACGGGGCCCATCCGGGCCGGGCCCTCGGTGCAGCAGCGGGCGGAGTGCTGGCACTCGGTGGTGCCGGGTTCGCGGTCGCGCTGCGGCGCCGGACGTGGGTCCGGGGCTGAGCTTTGATCGCCTTCGCCCCGCCCTCGCGTCGGCTCCGTCACCGTACGGCGACCGTGCTCACTGCCGCCGCTCTCACACTCGTCTGCGGCTGTACGCCGACTGCACCCGCCCCCGAGGCATCCTCCAGCAGTGCCGCGTTCTCCGCGCCGCCCGGCACCACCCCCGCGGCGCCGTCGGCAGCGGTCCGCGCCATGGCGCGCTCACTCCCCGAGCGGCTTCGCATCCCGTTGATCGGCGTCGACACCGCCGTGATGCCCCTGGGCCTGCTCGCCGACGGTGAGGTGGCCGTACCGCCGATCGCCGCACACGCACCCGCGGGCTGGTACGACGGCTCGCCGACGCCCGGCCAGACGGGGCCGTCGGTGATCCTCGGTCACGTCACCGTCGGCAGGTACGGGGACGGGGTCTTCAAGCAACTGCCCCGGTTACGTGCGGGCGACCGGGTGTCGGTCACCCGCATGGACGGCTCGGTGGCGACGTTTTCCGTGGACTCGGTGCAGACGGTGGCCAAAACAAGATTCCCGACGCAGCGTGTGTACGGGAACGTCGACCACCCGGCGCTGCGTCTCATCACCTGCGGCGGCACCCGGGTCGGCGCAGCCGGCGGCTACTCGGACAACGTCATCGTCTACGCCTCGCTGGTCGCCGCGTCGTGAGCGGGGAGCAGGCAGCCGCCTTGCCGGGCGGCACGACGGGTGTCACGACAGGAAGGAGGCGAGCGGCCATCCGGTCCCAGGAGCGCGCGGCCTCCGAACTGTTCGCGGCCGTCTACCCGCGGCTGGCCGGCTGGGTGCGCCGGCTGGTGGAGGACGACGAGACCGCGCACGAGATCGCCGCGGAGGCGTTCACCCGCCTGTGGGCGCGCTGGGCCAGGGTCGAGGAGCCCAGCGGTTTCCTCTACGTGACCGCGGCGAATCTGGTCCGCGACCACTGGCGCAAACTGGAGCGTGAACGCGGGGCCATGCGCCGTGTCTCCGCCCAGGAACAGCAAAAGCAGCACCACGAGACCGATCCTTCCGTACGCATGCTGGTGCAGTCGCTGCCCGCGCGGCTGCGCAACCCGGCTCTGCTGTACTACTACGCCGATCTGCCGGTACGCGAGGTGGCCAGGCTGCTGGGCCGCAGGGAGGGAACCATCAAGGCCGATCTGCACGCGGCCCGCGAACTGCTCCGCGCCGAGCTCGGGGGACACCATGACCGGATCGCCTGACGACCGTGAGGACGGCGACCTGACCGGACGGCTGGATGCCGACCGGCCCGACCCGCTGGAGCCGCTGCTGCGCCCGCCGGCCACCTACCTGGTCACTCCGCCCGGCGCCTTCCACCGCATCCGCCGCCGGGCCGCACGCCGCAGGCGGGCCCGGGCGGTGATGGTTGCCGCGGCCGCCGCCGCGGTGCTCGGCGGGGCCCCGTACCTGGTCGGGGCGATCTCCACGAACGGTGGCGACGAGCTGGTCGTACCCACCGCCACCGGTACGCGGACCGGCCCGGGACCGCACTCGCACTCGCCCAGCCCCGCCACCCCACCGTCCAGTACTTCGCCCCCGACCGTCCCGACGCCCACCCACCGCCCGCCGGGCGACCCGTCCGCCGGCACAACCGGCCCGTCCGGCCGCACAGTCGGCCCGTCCGCTCGCACGCCGGGGACCTCACCGATGTGCACCGCTTCGCAGCTCACCGTCTCGCTCGGCGGCGGCGACGCGGGTGCGGGCAATCTCTACCGGTACCTCGTGCTCACGAACCGCACGTCCGGTGCGTGCCAGGTCTCCGGCTACCCGGGGCTGTCCCTGCTGGACGCGGGCGGAGAGCAGATCGGCGCGCCGGCGACCCGCGACCGCAAAACGTACGCACCGGTGGTCCTGGAGCCCGGCGGCTCCGCGAGCGTCACGATCCACACCATCAACCGGCAGGGGGAGTGCCTGCCCACGTCGGCGCAGTTGCGGATCTATCCCCCGGGCGACACCGCCTCGCTGGTGATCCCGGGAGAGATCACCAATTGCGACGACCGATTCAGCGTCACGCCGTTCGCCGCCGGCACGTCAGGGAACCCGTCGGCCTGACGAAGCGGCACCCGATCGGGCATCCAGGCTTCGCACCCCGACTGCGGTACTGTGCTGCCCGCCCAAGTGGTTGAGGATGCAACTGATGCTGGTGCGGCGGGGCAGCAGCGACGAGAGGGCGACGGGCTGTTCAGGCGACGGGCTGTTCAGCTGCCGGCTCATCGGCGAGCCGTTCGTGGCAGCGCCGCGCCGCGCGCCGATCGACCAGGGATTACGGGACAGCACTCAGGCCGCGTTGCGCCACACCGTCACGTCCAGGGTGGCGGACGTCGTCCCCGACGAGCCCCGATACGTCACGAGCCCCACGTGCCCCGTACCGCTGATGACGCACATCTGCTGGCCCAGGGCCAGGTCCTTGACCCAGATGTAGCTCTTGTAGCCGGTCGCCGCCCTGCACGCCTCCAGGCTCCCCTGCCGCCCCGCGGGCAGCAGGGCAAGGGAGCTTCCGGAGGTGGTGCCGGGGGCGAGCACCGCGCCCGAGGAGTAGACGGCGTACGTGAGATCCTCGTCAGCGCTCCCGGCGTCCGCCTTGGACCGCACTGGGGTGTCCGTCAGATACAGGTCATGGCTCGCCGTCATCCGGATCCCGGTGTACGTCACCGAGGCAGGGGCTTTCGGGGCCGCGGGCTTGCTGGGCGCGGCGGTCGCGGGAGCCGGGCCAGCGGCCCGCGTGGGGGTTGCGGGCCCCGAAGGGCTGGGCTGCGGAGCGGGCTTGGTGGGCTTGGGCGTCTTCGAGGCTTCGGCGGAAGGGGAGCCGGACGTCGACGGCGGCGCCTCGGCGACAGGAGCCGACTGCGACACGGCCGCGTCCTGCGCCCGGTGGTCACTCTTGTCGCCGTCGGCCGGGACGAGCAGCAGCGCGGCGGTCGCCCCGCAGGCGACGAGTACGACGGCGGCCGCCGACAGCATCCAGACGCGGGCCCTGCGGCCCGTGCGGTTCGCGGCCACCGACGCGGTCGCGGCACCGGCCGGATCCTGTGGCTGCGGCCCGCGCGGCGGAGCGTACGCACCCGGCACGGCCTGAGACCCCATCACGAACGGCCCCGGCAGGACGGCATGGGACGGCTCGGTGGGGGTGTAGCTCCGCGCGGGCCCGAAACCGCCGGGGCCGTGCGTGCGTGGGTCCGCCCCCGCCCGGGCTTGATCGGCCCCTTCGGTCCGAGCCGCGATCCCCGCCGCCAACTCACCCGGCAGCCACGCTCCGGACGTGAACCGCACATCGTCACCGCGAGTCGCCCGGATCGTCTGAACCGAGCGTATGACCGCCTCGACGGAAGGCCTCTCGGCGGCGGGCTTGCGCAGACACCGCGCCACCAATTCCCGTATCTCCCCCGGCACATGGCTGAGGTCGGGCTCCTCGTGCACCACCCGGTAGAGCACCGCGTGCGGTTCCCCGTCCCCGAAGGCGGCACCGCCCGTCGCGGCGAACACGGCGGTCTGTCCCAGCGCGAACACATCGGCCGAGGCGGCGGCCTCCCCGCCGAGCACCTGCTCCGGCGCCATATAGGCGACCGTGCCGAGGGCCGTACCGCTCTGCGTCACCGACGTGGTATCCGCAGCCCTCGCGACACCGAAGTCGATGACACGCGGCCCGTCCGAAGCGAGCAGGACGTTCGACGGTTTGAGGTCCCGGTGCACGATGCCCTCGCGGTGCACCGCCTGCAGGGCCTCCGCGACACCGGCGATCAGCCGCAGCACGGTGTCGACGGGCAGTGGCCCGTGGTCACGCACCGCATCGGCGAGGGACGGCCCCGGCACATAGGCGGTCGCACACCACGGCATGGACCCCTCGGTGTCGCTGTCCACGACCGGAGCCGTATAGAGCCCGTGGACCCGGCTCGCCGCCGCCACCTCGGCCCGGAACCGCTTGCGGAACTCGGCGCTCTCGGCCAGCTCCGGACGGATGACCTTGACCGCGACGGCCCGCCCGCCCGGCGTGTGCGAGAGATAGACCCGCCCCATGCCGCCGGACCCGAGCCGCGCCATCAGCCGGTAGCCGCCCACGATCCGAGGATCGCCGTCCTCCAGCGACTGGAAATTCGCCGTGTCCGGCCCACCGTTGCTCAACACGCGCCACTCCACCCCCGTGATCCGCTCTGTGGCTCCCATTGCATCACGCGGCCCTCGCGTCCCGTCCCAGGGTCCGTCGAGTACCCGTCAGGAGAACGCCGCCGGCCACGGGCCGCGGCGAACGAGGTGCGGGGCACCACGCCACCTGATGTCACGGGAGGCGACCGTACCGCCTGGTACGACAGCCAAGGCGCCGGTGCGGCGTTCGGATCCCCATCGTTCACGGCCCGGCCGGCGGACGGGGCGCAGGGGATCGACTCAGGCCGGCTTGCGCCACACGGAGATGTGCTTCGCGGAGTCCTGGGCGAACGGCGCCCTGTCCCAGTCCGCGACGCGCAGTTCCAGCTCCAGCCCCGCGATCCGTGCCATGAGGTCGAGTTCCGCCGGCCACGCGTACCGGTGCCGGGAGCTGCCGCGGCGGTAGCGGCCGTCGTCGCCGTCGCGGGTGAGGTGGTGCGAGACGAGGATCTGTTCGACCAGGTCGAAGGTGTCGAAGCCGAGATGCCGCTCGGAGACGTCGAACGGTACCGCGACCTGTCCAGGCGGCAGGAACCGCAGTGGCGGCACGCCCAACTCGATGACGAACCGGCCGCCGGGCGTCAGGTGCCGTGCGGCGTTTCGGAAGCACTCGACCTGCTCGTCCTGCGTGAGCAGGTTCGTGATGGTGTTGTAGACGAGATAGACCAGGGCGAACTTGCCGGGGACGGTGGTCGTGGCCATGTCCCCGAGTGCGACCGGGAGGGCGTCCTCGTCGATCTTGCCTCGCAGAACCGCTGCCATGTGTTCGGACAGTTCGATGCCCACTACCGGCACGCCGCGTTCCCGGAGGGGGACGCCCACTCGTCCGGTTCCGATGGCGAATTCCAGTGCCCGGCCGTCTCCGGCGAGTTTGGCGAGGAAGTCGAGAGTCGGACCGAGAACAGCGCCCGAGGACATCTCGTGTTCCTCTGCGTCGTAGCGGTCGGCGGTCGCACGGGTCCACAGCTCACTGCTCGTCACGAGCGGTCACTTTGCCGGGCGCGACGGGGCGCTGTCGACGTATTTACCTTCCACCGGCTCCGGGTGCGATCCGGAGACACGCTCCCCGGCAGCTACCGCCACGGCGAGCTGCTCGGTGCGTGCCTGACGTACGGCTTGTTCGCAGCGGGAAGGCAATCGGACGGCCACCGAGGACGCCGCGCGCGCCTCCGGAACTGTCCGCGTTTGACCCATCGGAGTGAAGTTGACCGGCACTCCCGAGTACGCCAGAACTCCCTGGATGAAGGGGAGATGAGAGAAATTCACCCGCCGTGCCGACTTGTGGTCCCCATCGGGCGAACTCTTCTCAGAGGATCCTCATCCTGGGCGCCCGGATGCAGTACCGACGGGGCGGCGCGCCGCGATCCCTGGCAGAACCGGTCTGAACGAGGGCCCGGGACATGGTGATTCCGCGCCGGAACGTCCGGCGCGGAAGGGACGAACGAACAATGAATCTCACCATCAAGCGCGCCGTCGTCACCGCGGTCGCCGCGATCTCGGTACTCGCGGGATCGGCGACGGTCGCGAGCGCCGCCTCCCCGCACGGCGGCCCGAAGCATCACTGCAAGCACGAGAAGTTCACCCAGCACGAGAAGTTCACCCAGCACGGGAAGTCCACCAAGTTCCGCCACGGCGGCCGGCAGCACCACACGCTGCACCTGAGGGGCCACCGACTGCCCGTCAAGTTCCTCGTGAAGAAGGGGTTCGCGCTCAGGTCGCATTGATTCCGGCACTCTTCACGGCGCCCCTGTGCGAGCTACGCACGGGGGCGCCGCCGTGTCCCGAGATGGCAGGGGGCGACAGCTCTGAACGGCGTCTGCCATGCGCTCGCCAGTGCCATGCTGGCGGACGCGAGAGAGCCAGGTCGGCCGATCAGGTGCCGATACCGCGATTCTGCGTAATCCCTTCGAGTAATGCGTTACTCGTAAAGGGCGAACCGGGACAATAAGGGACGGGTGGTGGAAAGGAGACCGACGGGAGAGTGGTGCATGCCCCTGCGGAAACGTAAG
Organism: Streptomyces sp. NBC_01717; assembly: GCF_036248255.1. NCBI lineage: Bacteria > Bacillati > Actinomycetota > Actinomycetes > Kitasatosporales > Streptomycetaceae > Streptomyces > Streptomyces sp. NBC_01717. The sequence continues at coordinate 7,959,823 of NZ_CP109178.1, forward strand.
GCGCAGCTGAAGACCCGGGCCGGGAAGGCGGCGGTCAGTGGATACGGTGCGATGGATGCGCGCCTGCCCGTCAGCGAGCTGGCCAGGCAGTTGCTGCGCAAGGCCTTTCCCGACCACTGGTCCTTCCTCCTCGGCGAGATCGCCCTCTACTCGTTCGTGGTGCTGCTCCTCACAGGTGTGTACCTCACCCTGTTCTTCGACCCGAGCATGATGGAGAGCGTCTACACCGGTTCCTATGCGCCCCTGCAGGGCGTGAGGATGACGCAGGCCTACACCACCACCCTCGCCATCAGCTTCGACGTGCGCGGAGGGCTGCTGATCCGTCAGATCCACCACTGGGCGGCACTGGTGTTCGTCGCCGCGATCGCCGTCCATTTGCTGCGGATCTTCTTCACCGGCGCCTTCCGTAAGCCGCGGGAGGCGAACTGGGTCGTGGGCGTGACACTGTTCGTACTCGCGCTCCTCGAAGGATTCGCGGGCTACTCGCTGCCCGACGATCTGCTTTCCGGTACGGGCCTGAGGACGGCGGCCACCATTGTGGGGTCGATCCCGGTCGTCGGAACGTACGTGGAGCTGTTCGTCTTCGGAGGGCAGTTCCCGGGCGACGACGTGATCCCTCGTCTGTACGCCGTGCACATCCTGCTCGTGCCCGGCCTGATCGTGGCGCTGATCACCGTTCATCTCATGCTGGTGGTCTACCTCAAACACACCCACTGGGCGGGGCAGGGAAAGACCAACAAGAACGCTGTCGGCCCACCGGCGTTCCCGCACTTCACCGCGAAGACCACAGGTTTCCTCCTCATGGTGTTCGGCGTACTGGCCCTGCTGGGCGGGCTCGCCCAGATCAACCCTGTTTGGAACTACGGTCCTTACCGTGCCGACCAGGTTTCCGGTAACGCACAGCCGGACTGGTATGTCGGGTTCCTGGAGGGCGCGCTCCGGCTGATGCCGCCGTGGGAGACCAACATCGCGGGTCACACCGTCATGTGGAATGTGTTCATTCCGACGCTCGTGCTGCCGGGCGTGGTCTTCACACTGCTGTTCCTCTATCCCTTCTTCGAGCAGTGGGTGACGGGCGACCGCAGGGAACACCATTTGTGCGACCGGCCGCGCAACCGGCCGACCCGCACCGGGCTCGGCGTGGCGGCCATCGTCTTCTACGCCGTTCTCCTGGTCGCCGGCGGCAACGACGTCGTCGCCTTCTCGTTCAGGGTTTCGATCGAGGTCATGACCTGGATTCTCAGGATCGCGCTGATCGTCGCCCCGGTCCTGGCGTTCGCGCTGACAAAACGCCTCTGCCTCGCCCTTCAGATGAGGGACCGCCGTCGGCTGACCGAGGGCGAGGAGACCGGCCAGGTGACCCAATCGGTGAACGGCGACCTCTCGGAGAGCCACCGCGCCTTGAGCCCGACAGCCCGCTACCGCATCTTGATGCGTGATGTCCCGACGCCCCTGGAGCTCCCTGCGGAGGGCCCGGTCTCGCGTCGGCGACGGCTTCGGACCGTACTGAGCGGGTGGTACTACAGAGACCTCGTGGAGCTGCCCGCCACGGATGAGCAACGGTCCCGGATCGCCGAGCGGACCGCGCCGCCGGAGCCGGTTCGCGAGCCCGAGGACTGAGAGTCGCCCTCAGTCCTGCACGCGCGCGTACTGGAAGACCATTCCGAACACTCCCGCCAGGGCCAGGCCAAGCCCGATCAGGAAGAGCCACAGACCGAACACCACACCGAGAGCGAGCACGGCCATCCCCATGGCTGTCAGCGGCGGCCAGATGCTGTGCGGCGAGAAGAAGTTCACCGGGCCGGACCGCTCATGGATCTTCCCGTCTCCGCGGTCCTCGGGTCGCGGTCCCTTCCTCCGGTAGTTGGTGGCGAAGAAGAACGCGACCAGCAGCGCCATGAGGAACGAGATGGTGAGCGCCGCCGTTCCTGTCGGATCCCGGGACCACACGGCGTAGAGAACGTCGGTCACGAGAAAGAACCCCGCGACTCCGGCGAAGAGAATGGCCTCGGTCTTCATTCGCCCGCCTCCTCCTCAGCGCCCGAGATGGAGCGGGACCCACCTCGGCCGAGGCCCGGCTTGTCCTTCAGGGGGTGGTGCAGGTCGAAGGCCGGCGAGTCGGAACGTACGCGGGGCAAGGCCCGGAAATTGTGCCTCGGGGGTGGACAGGAGGTCGCCCACTCCAGGGAACGGCCGAACCCCCACGGGTCGTCCACTTCGACCTTCGGTGCGTAACGGCTGGTGTGCCACACGTTGTACAGGAACGGCAGTGTCGACAGACCCAGCACAAAGGAGCCGATGGACGAGATCGTATTGAGCAAGGTGAACCCGTCCACTGCGAGATAGTCGGCGTAACGGCGGGGCATTCCGGCTTCCCCCAGCCAGTGCTGGACCAGGAAGGTCAGTTGAAAGCCGACGAACAAGGTCCAGAAGTGGATGCGCCCGATGCGTTCATCCAGCATGCGTCCGGTGAACTTGGGCCACCAGAAGTAGAAGCCGCCGAACATCGCGAAGACCACTGTGCCGAAGAGCACGTAGTGGAGGTGGGCGACGATGAAGTACGAATCGGTGAGGTGGAAGTCCAGCGGGGGCGAGGCGATCAGCACCCCGCTGAGTCCGCCGAGGAGAAATGTCACGAGGAAGCCGATCGCCCAGAGCATGGGTGTCTCGAACGTGATACTGCCGTGCCACATGGTGCCGATCCAGTTGAAGAACTTGACACCGGTGGGCACGGCGATGATGAACGACATGGCGGAGAAGAACGGCAGGAGCACGGCTCCCGTGGCGAACATGTGATGGGCCCAGACAACCGCCGAGAGCATGGTGATGCTGATCGTGGCCATCACCATTCCGAAGTACCCGAACATCGGTTTCCGGCTGAACGCGGGAATGATCTCGCTCACCACTCCGAAGAAGGGCAACGCGACGATGTAGACCTCGGGATGGCCGAAGAACCAGAACAGGTGCTGCCACAGCAGTGCCCCGCCGTTGGCGGAGTCGAAGACGTGCGCCCCGAACTTCCTGTCGGCTTCGAGGGCGAGCAGCGTGGCAGCGAGCACCGGAAACGCGAGCAGCGCGAGGATCGAGGTGAACAGAACGTTCCAGGTGAAGATCGGCATCCGGAACATGGTCATACCGGGGGCGCGCAGGCAGACGATCGTAGTGATGAAATTGACCGATGCCAGGGTCGTGCTGATCCCGGACAGCACCAGGCCCATGGTCCAGAGGTCTCCGCCGGCGCCGGGCGAGAAGACGGCACTGTTCAGCGGGGCGTAGGCGAACCAGCCGAAGTGTGCCGCGCCGCCGGGCACCACGAATCCGGACACCACGATGATTCCGCCGAACAGGAAGAGCCAGTAGGTGAGCGCGTTCAGACGAGGGAAGGCGACGTCGGGTGCGCCGATCTGCAGCGGCATGATGGCGTTCGCGAAGCCGCCGAACATCGGCGTGGCGAACAGCAGCATCATGATGGTGCCGTGGATCGTGAACAGCTGGTTGTACTGTTCCGCGCTGACGATCTGAAGTCCTGGCCGCGCCAGCTCCGCTCGCATGAGCATGGCCAACACTCCGCCCAGCAGGAAGAACCCGAACGCGGTGACCATGTAGAGATTGCCGATGACCTTGTGGTCCGTGGTCGTCAGCCACCCCATGACTCTCACACCGGCACTGATGCGCTTGTTGGCCACCGGCTCGGCCGGTGGGGCTTCCTGCAGGTCCTGCGCCATCGGTTCTCCGTCCCTACCGGTTGACTCGATGGTGGCGCCTGCCGGCAGGGACGGCCGCACGACTGGCGGTGTCACCCTCGAATTTCACCGGATCACCGGTGCTCCGAGCGGGTGCCCGGAGTTCCGCCCGGTGCCCTCAGCGGATCTCGTGCACCGGGCGAAGACCGATGTGGGCCACGGAACTGATCGGTGGCGGCCCCATTCCGCTCAGCCGGCACCGCGGGGACTCATCGTCGGGGGGACGCCACGTAGACGGCGAGGTCCGTGCCCCCGCGCAGCGGTGGCACGTTTTCGGGCCGCCAGGCGCGGGCGTAGGCGGGTGGCTTGTGCCCGGGAGCCACGATCACCGCGACAGGCGTGTGACGGGCTACCGCCCGCAGACCGTCGGTGGTGATGCTCCCGTCGTGGCCGCCGATCTGTCGTGACGCGCAGCCGGCGTAGTAGCCGATCGGTACCGCGTCGAAACCGGTGACCACGCAGGGTGGGCGTACCCCCAGAAGGTGCAGCCGGTCGGCGATCGCCGTGTACTCCTGCCGCGCCACCCGGCTGCGGGCGACGACATGGCCGAGTACCCAGTACTGGACGGCGAGGTGACCGGCCAGGGCGTACGCGAGCAACACGGCGACCGACGGCCGCCACCCGGGGCGGGCGGAGGTCAACAGCCCGCGCAGGCACTCGGCGACGGGGAGCGCCAGCAGAGCGTAGGTGGGAAGCAGGAACCGGGGGGCAGCGTAGTCGATCATGAACAGGTAGGGCGTCGCCATGGACGCCGCGACCAGGGTCGCGAGGACGGCGGCGGAGCGGCGCCGGCCGGCGGCGATGATGCCGCCCGCCGTGAACAGCGGCAGCGCGAACCACCACGCCGCGGTGACCGGGTGCTTCCAGGGCACCTCGCACGGGCGGCACAGGGTCCGCCCGTCCAAGGCTCGAATCTGATCGTCGACGGCGAGATGTCGGCCCAGGCCGCCCTGAATCTCGCTGGCTCGGTGCAACCGGGCGGTCACGCCGCCGTAGTGCAGTTGGGCCTCGATGATCCACGGTGCCGAGCCGAGGAGAAGGGCGGCCACGAGCACGGCGGGTACGGCCGCGCGCCGCCAGCCCGGGACCGCCACGGCCGCCACGGCCAGAGGCAGGACCAGGTAACAGGCGTCCGAGGGTCGCATGAGGGCGACCAGAACCACACCCGTACCGAGGCCGGCGAGCGCCTTGCCGTCGGTCCTTTCCCTGACGGCTCGCAGGAAGCAGCCCACGGCGGCCAGCGACCCCAGGGCGCACCACAGGTTGGGCATCGCCATCGGGCCGTAGTACAGGGTGATCCACAGCCCGGCGAACATCGCGCCCGCCCCGGCGAGAACCGCGGGTGGCAGAAGGCGACGCCAGACCCACAGGGCGACGAAGAGCCCGAATGCGGAGCACAGCGCCAGATACACGTGCAGCGCAGCCGTGGAGGAGGTCAGCGCGGCCACGGGCGCGACCAGATACGAAATTCCCCGAGCCCGGGGAGCGCTGAAGAACGCGGCGGGAACATCCCGGCTGACCTGACTGACGTAGACGGTCTCGTCCCAGCCGAGTCCCGAGCCGGGCACCACCAGCACCAACTGGACCAAGGCGAAAGCGGCGGCGACGGACGCCAGCCAGGGAAACGGGCGGCCGTACGCGTTGTCGGCACCGGAAAGCCGCATCTGCGCCACTCGCGGGCTGACGGCGAGTCGGTCGGGCATGGATCAGTCCTCCACGGCAACGGACAGCGGGCCGGGCTCTGTGCGTCACTCTGTGAGCGCAAGGCGCAACCGGCCAACGTTGATCGGCCATGTGGAGCACACGCCGTGCCGGGCGTGCGGTGGAGGAGTGGCTGACAGCAGGCGGCCCACCCAGCGATCACGGGGTCAGCCGTCGGGCGGCGAGATGGGTCTCTCGCTCTCCGGCGCGGTGAACCTGTTCGACCCGGAGGCGGTCGTCCTGGGCGGGATGTTCCGAGGGCTGATGCCGTGGCGCGGTGGGCCCGGTTCACCGCCCCGGTGGTGCACGAGGACTCGATCGCCGGACAGGCCTGCATCAGGCCTGTCCGGCGATCGAGGACATCGTCTAGGACCGGTGCGCGGCGATCAGCCGCTGATACCAGCGGTAGCTGTCCTTCGGAGTCCTCTCCTGGGTGTCGTAGTCGACCCGGATGATCCCGAACCGCTTCGCATAGCCCAGCGCCCACTCGAAGTTGTCCAGCAGAGACCAGACGTAGTAGCCGCGCACGTCCACACCGGCGTCCATCGCCGCCTTCAGAGCCGTCAGGTGACTCTCCAGGTAGCCCACCCGGTCGGCGTCATGGACGGCTCCGTCCGGGCCGACGGTGTCGAACTCCGCGGAGCCGTTCTCGGTGATGTGCACCGGCGGCAGGGCGTCACCGTACGTCCGCTTCAGCGCGGTCAGCAGATCGGTGAAGGACTCGGGGACGACCGGCCAGCCCATCGCTGTGCGCCGGACGCCCGGGTACTCCGTCTCGGTGTACCGGTTGTCCGTGGCGACCCGCAGCGCCGGGTCGGCCTCTCGGTAGGGGGCGGCGGCGACCACGATGGGCCGGTAGTAGTTGATGCCCAGGAAGTCCAGCGGCTGGGAGATCAGCTCCAGGTCGCCCTCACGGCGGAAGTCCTGCGCGGTGATCAGCTCGCCCCAGGTCTCCTCACCGGTCGCCGGGTAGCGGCCCGCGAGGATCGGCTCGGTCCACACCAGGTTGTGCTGGGTGTCGGCGCGGACGACGGCGGCGAGGTCGGCGTCCGATTCGGTGGCCGGCACGTTGCGGTCCAGGTTGAGCGTGATCCCCGCCTCGCGGACACCCGCGGCACGCAGCGCCTTCATCGCCAGGCCGTGACCGACGAGCAGATGATGCGCGGCGGCCAGCGCCCCGGTGCCCTCCTTGGCACCTGGTGCGTGCCGGCCCACGGAGTAGCCGAGGAAGGCGCTGCACCACGGCTCGTTGAGCGTGATCCAGCGCGGCACCCGGTCGCCGAGGTGCTCGGCGACGATCGACGCGTACTCGCCGAACCGCTCCGCGGTCTCCCGTACCCGCCAGCCGCCTCGGTCCTCCAGCGCCTGGGGAAGGTCCCAGTGGTAGAGGGTGGCGGCCGGCTCGATGCCCGCTTCGAGCAGCGAGTCGACGAGCCGGGAGTAGAAGTCCAGGCCCTTCTGGTTGGCCGGCCCGCTGCCGTCGGGCTGGATCCGCGGCCAGGCGATGGAGAAGCGGTACGACTCCACTCCCAGGTCGCGAAGGAGCGCGACGTCCTCGGGGTAGCGGTGGTAGTGGTCGCAGGCCACGTCACCTGTGTCGCCGCCGTCCGTCCTGCCGGGCGTGTGACTGTAGGTGTCCCAGATGGAAGGGCCGCGGCCGTCCTCCTGCGCGGCGCCCTCGATCTGGTACGAGGCCGTTGCCGCGCCGAAGACGAATCCGGGCGGGAATGCGGGGAACTCACTCATCACGGACCTTACTTGACGGAGCCACCGGAGATACCGGCAGCGATGTACTTCTGGGCGAGGACGAGCAGGATCGCCGCGGGGATCGCGGACAGCACGGCCGCGGCCATGACCGAACCCCAGTCACCGACGTGCGCGCCTATGTACTGGTAGATGCCCAGAGTGATCGGCTTAACGTCGTCGGTGGTGTTCAGCGTGAGGGCGAACATGAAGTCGCTCCACGCGTACAGGAACGAGAACAGACCGGCGGTGATCAGCGAGTTGCGGCTCATCGGCAGCACGACCTGGACGAAGGTACGGAAGCGCCCCGCACCGTCGACCTCGGCGGCTTCGATGACCTCGCGCGGGATGGCCACCATGAACGAGCGCATCAGCACGATCGCGAACGGGATGCCCAGCGAGGAGTCCGCCAGCATGAGGCCGAAGTACGAGTTGACCAGCCCGAGGTCCACGTACGCGCTGTAGAGGGCGTTGGCGATGACGATGCCCGGGACCATCTGGGTGATGAGCGTGCCGAAGACGATCATCTTGGTGCCCGGCAGCTTGAACTGGGCGAGCGCGTAGGCGGCGGGCGCGGAGATGGCCAGACAGATGACGACGGCGCCGAGTGCGACGGCCAGCGAGGTCAGCAGGTTCGTGCCCTGCTCGCCGATGGCCGAGCTGAAGCCGGACAGGTCCAGACTGTGCGGGATCGCGTCCACTTCCAGCAGCCCGGACTCGGGTTGCAGCGCGGTGTTGATCATCCAGTAGAGCGGGAAGAGCATCACGCAGAGGATGACGAGGCCCGCGATCATGGAGCCCCAGCGGCGCTTCGGCCTGTTCCGGTCGGCCTGCGACGGGACAGCGGGGGTGTGGGTGATGGTCGCCATTCCGGTCACTTCCCCTCGTTGCGGTTGGCCCGCAGGTAGAACACCGCGAAGACGGCGGATATCAGGATCAGGATGTTGCCGACCACGGCACCGGCTCCGAAGTCCAGGGAGACGAAGGAGTTCTGGTACGTCAGGGTGCCCAGGGTCTGCGTGGAGTCGGCGGGTCCGCCGTCGGTGAGGGCCAGGATCAGGTCGAGGATCTTGACGGTCGACATGAAGCCGAGCACCAGGACCACGGTGATGACGGGCTTGAGCAGCGGCAGGGTGATCGACCGGAAGGTCCGCCACGCGGAGGCGCCGTCGAGCGCGGCGGCCTCGTACAGCTCCTTGGGGACCTCTTGGAGCCCGCCGTAGAGGATCACCATGTTGAACGGGATGCCGATCCAGATGTTGACCAGGACGACGGAGACCAGGGCCATGCTCGTGCTGGTCAGCCACGGGGTGTCACCGAGGCCGAAGATGCCGAGGAAGGAGTTGAGGACACCGGTGTCCTGGTCGAGGATGCGCCGCCAGACGATGCCGGAGACGACCATCGGGACCAGCCACGGCAGCAGGATCAGCGAGCGCAGCACGCCGTTGAGCGGGAACCGTTTGGTGAAGAACACCGCCAGCGCCAGGCCGATGCAGAACTGGCCGATCAGCGAACCGATGGTGAAGAGGATGGTCTGCAGGAGAGCCTTGCCGAACAGGTCGTTCTGGAAGACGTTCTTCCAGTTGTCGAACCCGTTGAACGGGGCCTTACCGGTGAAGAAGGTGGACGGCGAGTAGTCCTGGAAGCTCATCACGACGTTGCGGACGAGCGGGTAGCCGAAGAACAGCAGCATGAACACGACCGCGGGGGCGAGGAAGCCCCACTGGGCGAGTTTCCTGCGGCGCTTGGCCCTCAGCGGGTCAGGAGTCCTGGTGCTCGTGGCGATCGGCGCGACGGGCGCGGGAGCAGTGGTGGTCGACATGTTCAGTTGCCTCAGTTCCCGCTCTCGACACGCTGCTGTGCGTGCTTGAGGACGTTCTCGCTGGACTGGCCGGTGAGAGCGGCCTGGAAGGCGCTCTGCAGAGCGAGCGACACCGAGGACCAGCCCGCGCCGAGCTTGGCGGTGCGCGACCGGGCGGTGGCCACCTGATCGGCCAGCGAGCTCAGCTCGGGAACCTTCTTGCGCCAGGTGTCGGCGGCCTTCTGGTTGGCCGGGATCATCCAGCTGTTCAGCGCGTAGGTGATCTCTTCCTGCTCGCTGGTCATGCAGTTGATGATGCGGGCGGAGGTCTTCTCCCGGGCGGTGTCACCGATGTCGGGGATGGTCAGCATGCCGCCGCCCAGCGGACCGACCGAGTCGTCGCCGGCCTCGGGGACGGGGATCTGCGCGATGCCCCAGTTGAGCCCCTTCTTGGTGTTGAGGGTCTCGACCTGCCAGGGACCGTTGATCATCATGGCGGCGTTGCCGGCCATGAACTGGTCGTTGACGTCCGCCTGGGTCCAGTTGACCGTGGACTTGGACAGCGAGCCGTCCTTGAGCAGCGCCTTCCAGTAGTCCAGCGCCTCGACGACCTGCTTGCTGCCGAGATCGGTCTCGCTTCCGCCGTTGGACCACATGAACGGCGTGAACTGGTAGACGCCGTCCTCCGCGCCGCCCGCGCTGAGAGCGATGCCGTACCGGCTGCCCTGGGTGAGCTTCTTGGCGCTCTCCTGCATCTCGGCCCAGGTGGTGGGCACTTCCAGGCCGGCCTTGTTCAGGATGTCCTTGTTGTAGAACAGCGCGAGAGTGTTCACCGTGCGCGCCGCGCCGTAGTAGGTGCCCTTGTACGAGCCGTAGTCGAAGATGCCCCGGGGTATGTCGTCGGTGGAGACGCCCAGCTTCTTGAGGTCCTTCAGTCCGCCGGTCTCGGCGAACGTCGGCATCTCGGAGCCGTCGAACTGGATGATGTCCGGGAGCGACTTGGAGGAGGCCATGCGCAGCGACTTCGTCATGACCTGAGCGGCCGGAACGCTCTGCTGCTCGATGGTGATGCCGAGCGCCTTGCTGCACCGCGACAGGGTGGCGGCATCCCAGCTGTGGTACGAGTCGTCGGTCGAGGAGTTCAGGACGGTGTACACATTGTCGTCCCGCTGCTGGCCACAACCCGAGAGAGCCGTGCCGGCGACGATCGCGGAGACGACGGTGAGCGGGACGATGACCCGCCTGTTGCGACGACGGCGCAGGCCGTCCGGTGAAGATGCTGTCACGTGCGTGCCCTTGCATGAGAGGGGTGCCGGCCCGGCGGGACCTCGCTGTCCCGGCCAGGAGATGCATGCGCCTCGGTACGGGTCGGCAGGTCCGTAGCGGGCGGGACGGGGTGTCCGGCGGCAGTACGTCGCCGCACACCCCTGCGGGCTCAGCGGACGACGAGCAGGTGTTCCCTGGAGAGCTGGTCGGCAGTGGGCTGCGCGAGCTCGTCGAGGCGGGAGGCGGCCAGTGCCACCTGGACGGCCGGGTCGGCGCGGAAGGCCAAGGTGAACTTGTCCGCGTAGGTGGGAGTGAAGCGCTTCGACATCTTCTGCCTCTTGTCGACAAGGGCTCGGACGGCTGCGCCGCCGTCCGATCGATTTGTTGGCTGGCAGTACTAATACGGCATCTTGACGTCTGTTTCTAGAGCATCCATGTGACACACACGTCACATACAGACAACCTGACCGCCCTCCATGAGGAGTCTGTGCTGGATCGGGGCGGGTTCGGAGGGTGTCTGCGGGCTGTCGAAGCGCTTCGACAAAATTTTTGTTTTGTGTACGATCAAAATCGGGCTTCATAGGAACGAGGTACGTCATGCCGCCGCGACCAGCCACGAAAGCGGCCACCGCACCGGTATCGGCCGCCCTCGGAGTGGACAGCTCCGCCCAGTCCACGAAGGCCGCGATCGTCGACGTCCCTGGCCGCTACGGCGCCCGCGAGAGCTCCCGTGACCCGGTTGCCCGCGCCACCACCCCGTCACTTCTGAACACGCACTCCTGACCGGCTAAGGAAGACCCCATGAAGTTCACCGACGGCTTCTGGCAGATGCGAGACGGTGTGCACGCCTCGTACGCCACCGAAATCCGCGCCCTCCAGCTCGGCGCCGACCGCCTCACCGCCTACGCTGCCGTCAAGCGCGTCGAACGGCGGGGTGACACCCTCAACGCGCCCCTGATCACGGTGGAGGCGTACGCGGCCGCCGAAGGCGTCATCGGGGTGCGCGTCACCCACCTCGCGGGCAAGCGGCACCCCGGGCCCGACTTCGCCCTGCCGGGCGCGACCGAGACGGCTGCCGCCACCACCCGTACCGTGGGCCGGGCCGCCGAACTGACCAGCGGCCCCCTCACCCTGCGGCTGCCCACGGAGGGCGCCTTCGGCCTGGAGTTCCTGGATGCGGACGGCCACCTGCTGACCTCCGCCGGACACAAGGGCACCGCCTTCGCCACCGTCCAGGACGGCGGCCACCACATGTTCGCCCAGCTCGCCCTCGGAGTCGGCGAAACGATCCACGGCCTGGGCGAGCGCTTCACCCCGTACGTCAAGAACGGCCAGGTCGTCGACATGTGGCAGGCGGACGGAGGGACCAGCAGCGAGCAGGCGTACAAGAACATTCCGTTCTATCTCTCCTCGCGCGGCTACGGCGTCTTCGTCAACCACCCCGGCAAGGTCTCCTTCGAGGTCGGCTCCGAGGCCGTCGGCCAGGTGCAGTTCAGCGTCGAGGACCAGACGCTGGAGTACTTCGTCGTCGCAGGTCCCAGCCCCAAGGAGGTCCTCACCCGCTACACCGCACTCACCGGACGTCCGGCCCTGCCCCCGGCCTGGTCGTTCGGCCTCTGGCTGACCACCTCGTTCACCACCTCCTACGACGAGGCGACCGTCACCTCCTTCGTGGACGGCATGGCCGAGCGCGGCATCCCGCTGTCGGTGTTCCACTTCGACTGCTTCTGGATGCGCGAGTACCAGTGGTGCGACTTCGAATGGGACCCGAAGACCTTCCCCGACCCGGTCGGCATGCTCGCCCGGCTCAAGGAGAAGGGCCTGAAGATCTGCGTGTGGATCAACCCCTACATCGCGCAGAAGAGCCCCCTGTACGCGGAGGGCGCAGCGAAGGGCTACTTCGTGCACACGCCCGGGGGCGACATCTGGCAGTGGGACCGCTGGCAGGCCGGCATGGCGCTGGTGGACTTCACCAACCCCGAGGCGACCGCCTGGTTCCAGAACAAGCTGAAGGTCCTCCTCGATCAGGGTGTCGACGGGTTCAAGACCGACTTCGGCGAGCGCATCCCGACCGACGTCGTCTGGCACGACAACGCCGACCCGGAGCGGATGCACAACTACTACACGCACCTCTACAACAAGGCCGTCTTCGAACTCCTGGAGAAGGAACGCGGCCAGGGTGACGCGGTCCTCTTCGCCCGCTCGGCCACCGCCGGCGGCCAGCAGTTCCCCGTCCACTGGGGCGGCGACTGCTGGTCCTCCTTCGGCGCGATGGCCGAGTCCCTGCGCGGCGGACTGTCACTTTCCCTGTCCGGCTTCGGCTTCTGGAGCCACGACATCGGCGGCTTCGAAGGCACCCCCGACCCGGCCGTCTTCAAGCGCTGGCTCGCCTTCGGCCTGCTCTCCTCGCACAGCCGACTGCACGGATCCTCGTCCTACCGGGTGCCGTGGGAGTTCGGCGACGAGGCGGTCGACGTAGCCAAGCAGTTCACCGAACTGAAGCACCGCCTCATGCCGTACCTGTACGGGGCAGCCGTCGAGGCCCATCGCACCGGTGTTCCGACGATGCGCCCCATGCTCCTGGAATTCCCCGACGACCCGGCCACCCGTACCGTGGACCGCCAGTATCTGCTGGGCCCGGACCTCCTGGTGGCCCCGGTCTTCAGCGAGGGCGGCCAGGTCGACTACTACGTCCCGGAAGGCACCTGGACCCACCTGTTCTCCGGTGAGACGGTCACCGGCCCGGCCTGGCGCCACGAGGTCCACGGCTTCGACAGCCTCCCGCTGCTGGTCCGCCCGGGCGCGGTCCTGGCCCTGGGCGCGGACACCTCCCGGCCCGACGGCGACTGGCCGGACAACCTGGAGTTGCGGGTCCACGCCCCCGAGGGGATCGGCGACTTCACCCGCACGGTGACGGTCCCCGACCTCACGGGCGCGCCTGCCGCGACGTACGAGGTGGTCCGCGAGGGCAACACGGTCCGTGTCACGGCGGACACGGACCGGCCCTACAAGGTGACGGTCGTGGGTGAGAGCGGCCTGAACGTCGTGAAGGCCTGACGCCGCCGACCGACGTGCCGGTCCGGCCCTCAACCGTGCGTAAAGCCGGATCGACCCCGGCGCACGTGGCGAGGGCCGGGGCCGGGTGCGCCCGCTCGAGGAGCATGCGAGCCGTCATCTCGCCCGCCTCCACCACCTTCTGGGGGCAGTTGCCGGAGTGCCGGATGCCGTGGACGACGACGGGTCGGGCAACTCCCTCACGGCGGAGCGGATCCCGTCGAATGTCGCGAGCGGATGCCGTGAGCCGACCGCGGGCAGGACGACACCGAGGCAGACCAGCTTGAACCGCTGCTCGCCGAGCGGAACCCCGACGAAGGCAGGCGCCCCGACGCACCCCACGGGAACCGTGTCGTTCCACCACAGCCGCCCGTCGTCCGCGCCCCGCACGACGTTCCCGACGACGACGGCCTGCGGCCGGTCCGTCCGGTCCGGCCCGACGTCGTGCCCCAGGACATACGCGGGCACCGGCTCCGCCCCGACGGCGGCGACGTCCTCCGCCCTCGCCGCCAGCCCGTCGGTGATCTCGTCGGTCGCCCACTCCCACCGCTTGCGGCGGGCGAGCGCGTGCAGCCCGCCGGTGGGCATCACCGCGACACCGGAGTCACCGAGAGGCGTCCACTCCTGATCGAACTTGATCATCGCGATGGCGTTGGCGCTCATGGCCGACTCGGACAGCTCGGGTCGCAGCCGCACCTCGGCGATGTCGTACTGCGTCATCGCCCCGGCGGTCACCAGGTACTGCCGGACCGTCTGTGTGTCGCCCTGCTTGTCGACGAGATCGTTGAACCAGAACGCCGTACCGAAGTCTTCCCCACGATGGGCCTGTTGGTACGGGAGCGTGGAGCGGCGTGAGTTGCCGAGTATGGACTCGATGATCGCGTCGTGAAAGACGGGGGCTTCGGACATGAGGCCGGACCCTAGCCGAACGCCCTGGTCCGGTCACCTCATATCCGGAGCCTCGGTGGGCGTAGCGCGCAGGGGCGCCTCACCGATATGCCGACGGGTACGGGGGACCGGCGGTGAAGCGGCACGCGGCGGTGCCCGTCGATTTCACGTCGGAGGACATCAGCGTGCCGATGCCCGCCTCCGTACCATCGACACCCGGGCCGACGTCGCCCGACACCACCTGAAGGCAGAGAAGATGACCACACGGACAGACTGCGTCGACCACGAACTGATCCGGGCTGCGGCTCACGTCGCCGGCACACGCTGCCGCGGCGACAACCACACGATGGCGGCTGCGGCCCGCGCCGGAGACGGCCGGATCGTCACCGCAGTGAACGCCTACCACTTCACCGGAGGCCCGTGCGCGGAGCTGGTCCTCATCGGCACGGCTGCCACCCAGGGCGTCTACGACCTGGACACCATCGTCGCCGTGGGCGACCGCGACCGAGGCGTCGTGCCCCCGTGCGGCCGCTGCCGCCAGGTCCTTGTCGACTACTTCCCCGCCCTCAAGGTCATCGTCGGCACAAGCACCAGCCTCAGAACCATCTCCATCACCGACCTGCTTCCCGAAAGCTACATCTGGGCGGACCACCAGCTCGACACCGAGGAAGGCGCATCCCTCGGCACGAGCTGACACCCCAGACGGTTGCAGGGTGAACATGTACGGACGATCCGAGGGGAACCCGATGCAGGACGAAGCATGGAATCGCGTGGAGCGGCTGCGGACCTGGCTGGACGAGAACGCCGTTCAGGTGTCGGACAGCGATGTGCGGCTGCTGCGCGTACTCAAGATCGGCGAGGAGTTCGGTGAGGTCGCCGAGGCGTTGCACGGCGTGATGGGCGCCAACCCTCGCAAGGGGGCGTCCCATACGTGGGACGACGTCAACAAGGAGCTGTGCGATGTCATCGTGACAGGCATGGTCGCGCTCGCGTCGTGCACGCCTGACGCGCGCAAGCTCCTGGACGAGCGGCTGCGACACCTGGTGGATCGTGTGCTGCCTCCGAGTGGTGGAACTGGATCCGACGTGGCGTGAGAGGACATGCGTGACCCAGGCCGACTGATCACCGGATCCGTATCCGGAGCATCGACCGGTCGGTGACGTACAGGTAGATGAGGGCCCGGCTCTTTTCCGAGCCCTCTTCACGCACATCTGCCGACGTCAGGCGGCGACGCTCGTGCGCAGGGCGTCGATGGCGAGGTGGCGCGCGACGTTGGTGGCGTTGCAGTCGCGGAGGCTGTCGAGCATGAGGAAGTCGTGCAGCATGCCCTCGACGCGCACTGCGGTGACGTCCACGCCGGCTTCTCGCAGCTTCGAGGCATAGGCCTCACCCTCATCGCGCAAGGGGTCCGCCTCATCGGTGATGACCAGGGTGGGCGGCAGGCCCTTCAACTGATCCAGGCTTGCCCGCAGGGGTGCGGCATAGGGCTCCTTTCGCTGGCTGGGGTCCGCGTACTGGTCCCAGAACCACATCATGCCGTCGCGCGTGAGGTAGAAGCCGTCGGCGAACTGCAGATAGGAAGCCGTGTTGAAGTCGGCGTCCGTGACGGGGTACAGAAGCACCTGGCCCTTGACGTCGATCTCTCCGCGGTCCTTGGCCATCAGGGCGAACACGGCAGCCATGTCTCCGCCGACCGAGTCGCCGCTGACCGTCAGCCGCGAGGCGTCCAGGCCGTGCTCGGCGCCGTGCTGGACGATCCAGGAGCCGACCGCGTAGTTCTGCTCGATCTGGGTCGGATACTTCGCTTCCGGTGCCCGGTCGTAGACCGGGAACACGCAGGCCATATCCGCGCCTGTCGCCAACTCACGGACCAAGCGGTCGTGCGTGTTCTCGTCTCCGAGCACCCAGCCTGCGCCGTGGATGTACAGCATGACAGGCAGAGGTTCGGTCGCCCCGGTCGGCTTGATGATGCGCGTACGCACCTGCCCGTACCGGCCGGCGTCGATGGTCACCCACTCTTCGTCGATGTCGGGCTTCTCGACGCCTTCTCCGGTCTGCAGGCCGGCAAGGATGTCACGTCCCTGCTCGGGCGGGACCTCGTAGATGCGCGGGTGGGGGCTGGTCGCGTCGGCCAGTTCCTGGGCAGCCGACTCGAGACGGGGAGGGGGAGGATCAGGCAGGTCAACCATGGAAGTGCCTCCAGGTCGGACTCGCCGGAGCGAATCCATTCGCTCGTTGCCTACTCATCCGTGTTCTCACGGAAGGGACCGGTGTGCAAAGGGATCTTCCGTGAGAACACATAAGGACAGCAGGCGCCACGGCCAGTAGTTGATTCGCGGGCGAGACGAGCCGAACCCGCATGAAGATCGCGTGCGCAGACGGCTCCCGCGATGAACAGGGGCGTGCAGTCCGTCACCGGCCTGGGCACAGCGGTGACCGGTACCCACGTCGGTGGGCGTGGTACGTCGACGTGGTGGTCAGGTCGGCGGGTCGGGACGGCCACCGACGCTGCCTCATGTGAGGATCGCCGCACGTCGAACCGGCGACGCACAGGGTGCGGGATTCACCGACGTCAAGAGAGAAAGACATCCGCATGGATCTGAAACTCGAAGTCATCGTGCTGCCCGTCTCCGACGTCGATCGGGCCAGGAGTTTCTACGAGGCGGCGGGCTTCCGGATGGACATCGACCACGTCGCCGGCGAGGACTACCGGGTGGTGCAGTTCACGCCGCCCGGCTCCGAGTGCTCGATCATCCTGGGCAAGGGGGTCACTTCCGCCGCGCCCGGCTCCGCCCAGGGCCTGTACCTCATCGTCTTCGACATCGAGGAGGCCCGCGCGGAGCTCATCGGTCGGGGCGTCGAAGTGGGCGACGTGTTCCACGATGCCGGAGGGCTCTTCCACCACGGTCACGAGGCCGGAGAGGTCTCCTACGGCGCCGGGGACGAGGGACGCGTGGGTGGCCCGCACCCCGATCGTGCCGACTACGGCTCCTACGCCACCTTCAGCGACCCGGACGGCAACGGCTGGGTGCTTCAGGAAGTGAAGAAGCGGGCCCCTGGCCGCTGACACCACGTCAGTGACCCAGGGTGCGAAGGGGCATGGAGTGCAGGCAGTCGGGTTGGCAGGCCGGCGATCTGCGGCCTGGAGCGCGACTACAGAACCAGAGACTGATACCCGGAGGTACGGATGACGGGGAGCAGACCCCATGGCTGTGGCATGACCGTTCTCGGCAGCGGTGGTTCGTCATGACTGCCGCACCCAGCGATCCCGGCACCCGGCGTCGGCCCGACCTCGCCGACCAGACCGTCGTGGTGATCGGCGCCAGCGCGGGTATCGGACTGGAAACCGCCCGCCAGGTACGCGCACGCGGCGGCCAGGTCGTCCTGGTCGGCCGCAACCCCGAACACCTGCAGCAGGCTGCGCTCGAGCTCCACCCTCTTGGCACTGCAGCGTTCGACGCCACCGACACCGACCGTCTCAAGCAGTTCTTCCAGGATCTGCCCGGCCCGGTCGACCACGTGATGGTCACAGCCGGCGGCCCCTTCTACATGCCCTTGGAAAACATGGACCTCGCTGCCGCCCGCCGCGCCTTCGAGGAGCGCCTCGCCATGACACTCGCGGTCGCCCTCTACAGCCGTGACAAGGTCCGGGCCGGAGGCACACTGCTGTTCATCGGCAGCACCGGCGGTCGGCGCCCCGGTATCGGCATGGCCGTCATGTCCGCTGTCACCGCGGCTCTGCCCGCCCTCACCGCGAACCTGGCGCTCGAACTGGCGCCGATCCGGGTCAATCTCATCGCTGCCGGATTCGTCGACACGCCCCTGTCGGCCTCGCTCCTGGGTGATCAGCTCGATGCCCGGCGCGAGGAGCTGCGCGCCACGCTTCCCATCCGACGGGTCGTCGTCCCGGCTGACGTGGCCGCTCTGGCCGTACACATCATGTGCAACGACGCGCTCACCGGCGGAACGTACGACGTCGACGGCGGCCAGCAGCTCATCTCCCACTGACCACCAGGGAGGAGCGTCTCCGGGGACGGCAAGGAGATCAGATCAGCGCCGGGCGGCCGACGAGTTGTGGATACAGTGCCTCCGGGCCCCTGGGAAGCACTGTCTGGACCTGCTTGCTGACGTCGTCGGCGAGCACCTCGTACAGTCCGGCCTCGACACCGTCGAGGGTCGCGCGGGCCACCATGACGGGATCGGCCTTCGGACCGGTCAGATGCGCGACCATGTCCGTCGCCATGTAGCTGACGTGCAGGGCGGTGACCTGCGTGCCCTGCTCCGCAAGAGCCACCCGCAAGGCGTTGGTCACCGACCATTCGGCGGCCTTGGCCGCGGCATATCCGGCGCTGGCCGGGATCGATATCCAGGACAGCACGGACAGGACATTGACCAGCGCGCCGCCGCCGTTGCCTCCGAGAACGGGGGCGAAGGCCCTGCTCATGGCGAGGGTGCCGACGACGTGCGTCTCGAATTCTTTCCGGAACGAGTCCAGGTCGGACTCGAGCACGTCCGCCCGGGTCGTCGAACCGGCGTTGTTGATGAGGAGCGTCACGTCCTGGGCCTGGGCGGCTGCCGCGCGCACGGATTCGTGGTCGGTGATGTCGACTGCGACCGGGATCGCCCCGGGCACGGTGACCTTTCCGGGGTCGCGGGCTCCCGCGTAGACCTTGGCCGCTCCGGCATCGAAGAGCGCCCGCACGAATTGCTCACCGAGTCCGCGGTTCGCTCCGGTGACGAAAGCGACAGAGCCTTGAACCTTCATGGGAGAACCTCCCCGGCGATGGGTTGCAGGGCCGAAGACCGGCCGTCGCGACGCGCGCCACGGCGCAGCGCGACCCGCTCCGAACGTATATCGCTCGGGTGTCCGTCACCACCCGAACCGCAGGCGGCCCGGTGGTCCGGGCGGTGCTCCACAGGATGATCGTCAATGGCCGCAGATGCCGATCGAACACTCGGAGGGACCGGCCGGGCTCCGGCTGAGGTGGGTCGACGGAGCCCTGGTCGGCCGGCTCCGAGGCGCCCGGTGCGGTGTTCTGCCGCGTGTCATTGAACCTGCGCCGTATTGCCCTTCCTCCTGGGCCGGGGAGGCCACTCAACGCGCAGCGGCGTCGGCGAGGATTGCCTGAAGACGTGCTCGGCATTCGGCGACGAAGGCGGGGAAGGTGTCCCAGTAGTAGGAGATCCCACTGACGCCCACTGCGACCGCCCAGGCGCGGGCGCGGGTCCAGGTCAACTCATCGAGGTTCAAGGTGTCCCAGTAGGCCTGTCGGGCTTGTGGCGGCAAATCCCAGACTGTGGAGTGCTCGGCGTCGGGAAAGCCGACCGAGAGTCCACCGAAGTCGATAACTGCGTGGAGCTTGCCTTCCCGGACCAAGAGGTTGGTCGGCTTGAGGTCGCCGTGGAGCCACACATGAGGCCCGGAGAGCTCGGGCAGTGCGAGCGCGGCTCGCCACAATTGTTCCAGAGTGTCAACGTCGAGCTCAGAACCCACCGTGGTGCGGCAGTCGTTGAGACACCTAGTGATCCACTGGTCGCACGGCTCCAGGCTGCCTCCGCGGTACCAGTTGAGGCCGTCCGTGCGGGTCGCTCCCATGAGGTCGATGCGATGGAGGCCCCTCACGATCGCCGCCAGGTCCGCTCCGAAGGCGGCCCAGTCCCGGACGGTGTCCGGGCTGGCTTCGTCACCGTCAATCCAGCGGTAGACCGACCAGACCATTGGGAAGGCATCGGTGGGCGTCCCGGCATGGACGGGCTCGGGAATCGGGCAGGCAAGGTGGCAGGCCAGGCGAGGAAGCCATTCCTGTTCCTTCCGCACGGACTGCCCGTTGTCGGCGGTTCGTGGAAGTCGCACGAGCAGGTCATGGCCCAGCCGATACATGGTGTTGTCCGTGCCCGCGCCTGCGGGCGACAACGTTAGGCCAGCCCACTCTGGGCGCTGTGCCTTCAGTAGTGCTCGGACTAGCGTCTCGTCGACTGGGATCTCATTCTCGTGAAGCGTCACGTCGGAAGTCTCCTCGCCAGATGGAACGGGAAGCCAATGACTTTTCGTCCCGAACGAGGCAGGTTCACTGAGACGTAGGCGCGCCCGACTGGGAGGCCGAGCAGGCCACAGAGCGGATTCAGTGGCAAGGTGACGCGATCAATCGCCTGCCGACTGTCATTGAGCTATTGCCCCACTTGCCTACCCAGGCCCGGCAGACGCCGCCAGAGGAGGCCGAAAGTGCGGGCCACTCAGCGCCCTCGACACTTCCATACACCGTATGGTACTAATGAAGGGCAGTTCCGTACGGCGTATGGAAAGGCACTCTTCGAGGACGCCGGGCGCATCACATCGCCTGCGCAAGCAACTGATGGTGCAGATTGCACCAATCCGGAAGGAATGACCATGAAGCTCAAGAAGCGCCTCTCTCTCACTGCTACCTCCGTAGTGGTGGCAGGTGTTGCCGTTCTCGGTGCCGGGGGCACCGCTTCGGCCGCGACTCCTGACTTCGCACACGTTCAGCGTCCGGCCGTCAGCGTCAAGGCCACCGACTACCGCTGGGACCACGGTGTCAGCTACCTGATCGAGCAGGGCTACTGCTGGGACGGAGTCCGCGGCCGGCATCACGACGACCGCGTCAACGACTCGACCCGATACAGCCGCGATGGTCACTGCTACCGCTGGGATGACACTGAATGCGGCTGGAAGTTCGACAGGTCGTACCGGCACCACTGGAACCGCTATGAACACGACGCCCGCGACTGGAACCACCACAACCGCAACCACAACGACCACTGAGACACACACCACCTTGCGCCCACAGGCCCAAACCGTTCGCATCGCCGTGATGCCTGCCGGAGGCAGGGGCGTGATCGCTGGTCCGGAGGGCCAGCGGTTTTGACCGTCGCCCAGGCGCCTGGCTGTGTGAGGGCCTGCCTCTCACACAGCCGGCGGACACCAACCCTGCGTAGCGGGCTCGCTCGCCCAGCGACGCCGACGTCACGAATCTTGGGGTCCGCCGACACCGTCCGGCACCCGGGCCCGCCGCCCGACGGCGGGGCGCAGCCAAGGCAGAGGCGCCGTGGAGTGGAAGCCGATGAAATCTTTGAGGACCGTGGTGCAGGAGGTGGCCGCGCAGCTTGTCGTCACGCGCGACTACTCGCTACCGCTGTGCATGCGCTTGCGGTACGAGCCCAGTGATCCCTATGTCGTCCGTGCCACCTTTTTTACCCACAGTGACGATCCGGGTGAATGGGTCCTGGGGCGTGATCTTCTGGCTGATGGCCTGAGCGGTTCCGCAGGCGATGGGGACATCCGGATCTGGTCGGCCACTGGCCATGGTGGCCAAGGGATGTACATCACCCTCGGGTCTTCCGCGGGCACCGCCTTGCTCGAAGTTCCCGTGCAGGACGTCAAAACCTTCCTGGAGAACACCGAGGCTTTGGTGCCACGGGGCGCCGAGTCCGGACACATCGACTGGGACATCGAACTGGCGAACCTGCGTGCAGAAAGCTGAGAGAAGCCTCCCAACTAGCCTGCCGAATCGATCCGTTGCGCGCCCCTTCGTCCGCTGTCGCCGGACGGAGGATCCGGACACAGCCTCCACTGCGTCACGCCCCCACCACTGACAACCATGCTCAATAGAAAAGGAACGAGTGTTCATGTCCCAGTACCAGCTTCGTGTCTACACACTGTGCAGCCCTGAGGCGCTCGTCGCCTACGAGGCCATCTGGTCCAAGCACATTCCCGGTATGGCCAAGCACCGGATCACCACACACGGCATCTGGACGGTGCCCACGGCTCTCGAGAGTGAGGCGCCCCAGCTGTACGCCCTCGTTTCCTACAGGGACGCCGACGACGTGCAGGAGCGACTGGGGGCGTACCTGTCCAGCCCAGAATTCCGCGCGGACATGGAGGGCTTCGACATCAGCCAGATCGTTGGGGTCGCCGAATCCGTACTGACGCCCACCGCTGCCTCACCCTTGCGGTGACAGGTACCGAGCCGCTCGAAGTGACCCACACGGTCGAAGATCGACCTTCGTGCCCCGGTCAGTGATCAAGTGGCCCGTTGTTGCATCACCTGACGCACACGTTCCCCCGGCTTGGACGGCGATGCCCTGAACGAGTCGGTCGCCGCCGACGGTCGGGCCTGGCATCTGGCGGCAGGATGACGATTCCGGCGACCTTTGAGTCCGTGTCAGAACGCGGCTCAAGCCATCATGTCGCCGGCCTTGTAGTGCAGTGGAATGTCGACGGATGTGTGGTCGCCGATGGGCCGGTGGAATGGCTCGGACTCGCCGAAGCCCCGAATGCGGCTGGAGGCCGGTCACCGGCCAGACCGTTGCCGCGCCGGCGCGTTCTGCGGCGCGGCCGTTCCGACGGACTTCTGGACGGTGATTCGGCGGGCGGATGCGACATAGCCCACGTACGAGACGATTTCGTTTCGATAGTGCTGCTGTACAAGACGGTTTCGTTCGGAACGGAGTGGGTGAGCATGGCTGATGCCGCAACGGTGCGCTGCAGCCGGATCACGCCCGCGCGCGAGGCCGAGCTCTACGCGGCCGTGCTCGATCTGCTCCGGGAGGTCGGCTACGACGCCCTGACCATGGACGCCGTGGCCGTCCGCGCCAGGGCCAGCAAGGCCACCCTCTACCGCCAGTGGGGAAGCAAGCCGGAGTTGGTCGTTAAGGCGCTCAGGCACCAGAAGCCGGTGAGCATAGGCGAGATCGACACCGGGAGCCTGCGGGGCGACTTCCACGAAATGGTCATGCATGCGGACGACTGCCGGATGGAGCAGGACACCTCGCTGATGCGGGGCCTGGCCATGGCGGTGCGCGAGAACGCCGACCTTCTGCGCGCCCTGCGTGAGCTGTTGTTCGAGCCGGAGACGACCGGCCTCGACCGGATGCTGCGGCGGGCCGTGGAGCGGGGCGAGATCCGCGCGGACAACCCCACGCTGGAGTACGTACCGCAAATGCTGGTCGGCGCCCTTGTCGTCCGGGGGCTGATCGACAACCAGCCGCCCACGCAGGCATTCCTCACCTCGTACATCGACGCTGTGGTCCTCCCCGCCCTCGGCGCCTGACATCCCGGGGGCCCCGCACCCCTCTCGCGGTATCCGACTCGGCCGCTCACGTCGTCGGCTGATGACACCCGTCGTGCTGGTGATCACCCTCGGTTTGCGGATAGCGGCGGGACTGTTGCTCACCGCACTGATCGGCGTCGGCGTCGGCATCTCCACGATCACCGCGCTGGCGAACACGCTCGCGCTGGGCTTCATCCTCGCCCTGATCTCGCCGTCGGCATCGACTACCCGTCTCCCGCTACCGCGCCGAGGGCCGTGAGCGCGAGGCGGCGGCGGGCTGGGCCGCCGGCGCAGTCGTCATTGCGGTCCTCATCGCGCTCACCCTCATCCCGGCGCTCCTCGGATACGCGGGCAGGAAGGTGCTGCCCGCGGCGTGAGGAGCAAGCCGCTCGGCGGCGGCCGCAAGAAGGCCAAGGGCGACCGGGCAAGCGGCGATCTGCCCTCCGGCCGCGGCGCGGTCGCGCATGGGGGCAGGTGACTGACCAGGGATGGTGCGTCAGCGGAGCCCACGGCAGCCGCTTGCTCCGTCACGGCTCCCTGCGGGCGAGATGGCTTTCCAAGCCAGCGATGGTGGCGTCCAGCGCATAGCTGAACGTCGCGTCGACCACGTCCGTCGCGGGTGCGGGCGCGTCTTCCCCGTCGGTGCTGGCTGGTGCCGGCGGCAGGGTGGCCCAGCGCTGGAGTGCTCCGGTCAGTTCGCTGAGCAGCAGCCCCGTGAAGACCGCGCACAGGGAGGCAGCGACGCGCGGGATTGCCGAGGCCGGCAGTCCCGCGGCGGCCAGTGTCTCGGTGAGTCCCCGCCAAAAGGGGTCTTCCGGCTGGACGTAGTCGGCGCGTGCGAAGGAGTACTCCATCAACCTGGGGTGGCGGTGTGCCAAGGCACGGAAGTCCAGGGCCAGTTGGCGCATGCGGTCCTGCCAGGGAATGTCCTCCCGCTGCCCCTCGCGGAACTGTGATCCGACGCGCGCGGCCACGCCGTGCAGCAGCGCTTCCTTATTCGGCACGTGGTGGTACAGCGACATAGGGTTCGCATCCAGCGCGGTCGCGAGTTTACGCATGGTGAGCGCGTCGACCCCATCCGCGTCGATGAGTTGCAGCGCCATGGCGTAGATGCCGTCCTTGGTAAGCGGGACGTCCCTCTTCCTGGTCCCCCGGGGGGCCTTCCTCACCTTTTCCATACGTCGTATGGTACCACTGAAACGGTTACGTACGACATGTGGAAACTCGGAACGAGAACCGCCGCATTCCCCTGGTGCCGTAGTGAGCTGCTCGATGACCGCCCCTGCCAGCAGGCTGTGAGCTGGGAGGACGAGGAGAACCTGGCCAACGTACACGGGCGCAAAGCCGTCAGGACGTGTCGTACGTGCAGTGCGACACGTCTGTCCTCGCCGAGCTCATGAGCATGTTCCGCCTACAGATCGGTACCGGCGTTGCCGTCGTCGCTCGAGGAGTCTCGCTGCTTGGCCTCACCCTGGCCGGAAGCGTCCTTCTCCTGCTTGTCCAAGAGCTCCAGGAGCGCGACGTCTGCCTTTTGCTGATCCTCCTTCGTCAGTTCAAGAGGTGCGTTGTTGTAGACGGCGTACCGGACGGGATCAATGATGTTGGTGGTCCTCAAGGTGAACGTCACAAGCGGGCGCCACCCCTTTCTGTGGCCAACCCTCACTTGAACTTGGACCTTGTAGTCACGGGCCTCCGGAACGAGCCCAGGAAACGGTGCCTCAAACTCAATGAAGAGTTGTTGAGCTGCTCTGCCGGCCACAACGAATCCGGCTGGCAACTTCGCTTCCTCGTCCGGCCCGGGTTGAAGCCGAGACGGTGAAGACATCCACAGGAGTGGTAGATGAGAGGCGGGCTCATCAGGGAAGGTGAGCCTGAGATCCTGTACAACTATCGGCTTGGCACCGGTGTTGTGAAGGACGAGCGGTAGCCGCAGGCGAACCAGAGAGGAGGTGAAAGTCGCCGCAAAAGAATGAGGCTCCCACGACTTCAAGCGCCCTTGCCTGGAATTGAGCCACCAGAATGAGGCGACGGTGAAGACCAGTGCGCAGACCGACACGACGGCGGCGCCAGAAATCGATGAGAACGCATGCTGATCAGCAGCGGTCATCAGCGGGGACACACATTCAGTGTGCCAGCCTCAGGAGGGGCACGCTAACCGTTGCCCATGGGCCTGCAGTCAGTCAGGGCGGTCTCGGCCTGCAGCGGCACATTTGCTGCAATCGCGGCTAAATCCCGGCGCCCGAGCAGGGAAACCTCAGCCCTTGGCGAGGAGGTGCCTCAGCAGCGCGTCCGAGTCGATGTGCTCGGACTCGGACCCTGTAGGCACGTGCGCCTCCGTTTCCTGCAGGAACTTCTTGAGGTCCTGCTCCGGAGCTTCGAGCAGCGCCACACCATCTGGTGGCTTGAGGACGATGTACACGGACCCGCGGTCGCGCTCGCCGGCTGGCCAGAGCCGAACATCACCCTCGCCGACGGGGCCCTTCAGACCCTCGATCAGTAGATCGCGTCCGATGATCCATTCCACCGCTTCATCGCTATCGTCCAGGGTGAACGCGGCACGAACGGCATAAGGATCACTAGGCTCGTACCGCAGCCTCATGTACATGGACAGGGAAATTTCGTGCGAGACGACAAGCTGTACGGGTAGACCGGGTATCACGGTTCTCATTGACTTCATGGGTTCGCTCCTGGTGCCTCGAGCCATAGGGGGATGGCTGCAGCGGGACCGGCGACGGAAGGCACGACAGCGCTCGCAGTAGCTACATCTTGTGCCGTCGCCAGGGTGTCGGGCCGGTCGGCAGGAGCAGAGGCAGAGGAAGCCACTGCTGACGGCTGGGGCATTAGAGAGATGCAGGCAACCTCGGTTGCCGGGCAAGAGTCTGTTCGTGCAAGGGGTCACTGCCCTGCCGGTCGCTGTAGCGGCTTCGGAGTGTTGAGTTCCATCGCGCTAGGGATGTGTACCGGGGTCCCAGGTACGAGACGGCCTCGCCGCGCGAGGGCCCACAGCCTGGCGGTATCTCTGCAGCAGTCGAGGCGCGCGTGTCGTCTTTGGGGCCCGCTCGTGGAGGCCGCGATGAGTACCTGTCCCCGAACCGGATCGGTAAGCCAGGCTGGTGAGGTCGGGTAGCCGGGTCCCGGCTACCCGACCTCAACTGGATCGCCGTCGCCGTGCCGCTGGCCTCTGAAAGGCCTCACTCAACCGAGAGCGAGCACGAGGATGCAGACAAGGGCGATGACCGAGCCGGCGATTACCCAAACGAGCCCGAGGAACCGGGTGAGCTGCGCTTCGCGACGGTGTGTCCATGTCGACCAACCAGGGGCCGGCGCGAGTCGGCGCGCACGCTGCTTCTCGGCCTGGCTGCGGGCCCAGGCTGAGCCCCACGGGGAGAGATGGAAGGCGCCGAGGAAGAGGAACACCAGACTGACGACCAGCATGAATCCGAATATGAAGGGCGGCGGACCAGCCAGTGCGATCATGGACTGATGGTGGAGTGCGGCATCCCCACGGTCAAGCGTTCCGCCACGGCGAAAGGCGCGGGTTGGCGGTCGCGGTGGTGACCGCGGTCATCAGTCTCGTGTGTGCTCACGGGAGGCCGGCTGGCTTGCGCGGCGGGACTGTCGGCGGGTGATGCGCCCGGTGATCAGGGTGATCGCGGCCCAGTCAGTCGCCGCATGGCACGCGGCACCCTTTAATGACCCTGGCTGTAGCCACTCGTTGAGGGCCGCTATGAGGGCGGTCGCTTCCAGGAAGTCCATCAGAGCTACTTCGGGCAGGGGAGAAAAGTGGGCGCCGGCACTCAGGAGAGCACCGGCGCCCACGGCATGGCACGTCTTACCGCCGACCACTCTCGGGCTGCTCGGCCTTCCGTTCCGGCGCGCCCAGGCGGCGGCAGGGGCCGTCAGACCCAGGCGACGGCGTCCTCGACGGGCACGCGGGGCAGCCGCGGGAACCACGGGTCTGCACCGGGGTGACCGATGTTGACCACCAGATGCGAACGCCAGCTGGTACCGGTGAAGAACTCCCCATCCACGCCGGCCCTGTCGAAGCCCGCCATGGGACCCGCCGCGAGCCCCGCCGCGCGCACCGCGAGCAGGAAGACCCCGGTCTGCAGTGCCGAGTTGTAGGCCGCGATGCTCTCGCGCTTCTCGACCTGGTCGGCGAAGGCCGCTCGCAGCATGTCGCCCCGAGCCGGGAAGACCGTCGGCATCTGCTCGTGGAAGTCGACGTCGTACGCCAGGATCGCCACGGCCGGCGCACTGAGCGTCTTGGCCCTGTTGCCCTCGTCGAGATGCCGGCCCAGGCGCTCCTTGCCCTCGCGCGTGCGCACGAAGAGCACGCGCAGAGGCTGACCGTTGGCGGCGCTCGGCGACCAGCGGGCGAGTTCCCAGATCTTGGCGAGTTCGTCGTCGGCAACATCCGTTGCGGCAAAGGTATTCGCGGTGCGGGCCTCGGTGAACAGCACCTTTCGCCCGGCATCGTCAAGGACGTCGAGGGCCTGCGGTTCGTAGTCGGTCATGTTCATGGTTTCTCTCTTACTTGGTTATGCGAATGGTGTGGTGCCGGGGCGGGTTGACCGCCCCGGCACCACGCGGTGGGGACGGGGTTTGCGGAGCCGGGCGGGGCACAAGGACTCCGTGCTGTCACGTGGGCCCGTGGCCCCCTGGCCGATGTCATGTGAGGCGTGTTGACCGCTTGTTCCGCTCCGCGCCCAGGCGGGCGAAGTAGGCGATCAGGTCGGGGTCGTCGACCGCCGCGGGGTTCAGGACCTGCTCGGCGGGGACGCCCTGGAGCAGGCGCTTGACGGGAACCTCGAGCTTCTTGCCGGTCTTCGTGTGCGGGAGGGCCGGTACGGCGATGATCTCGTCGGGGACATGGCGGGGTGTGGCGCCGGCGCGGATCGCGTCGCTGATCCGGTCGCGCAGGGAGTCGTCCAGGCCGACCCCGTCGGCGAGGACCACGAAGAGCGGCATCCAGTAGCCGCCGTCGGGTTCCTCCGCGCCGATGACGAGGGCCTCGGTGATCTCCGGGAGGCGTTCGACGGCGTCGTGGATGTCGGCGCTGCCCATGCGCACGCCGTTACGGTTGAGGGTGGCGTCGGAGCGGCCGTGGACGATCACCGAGCCGTGTGAGGTGAGGGTGATCCAGTCGCCGTGGCTCCACACACCGGGGTAGGCGCCGAAGTAGGCGTTGCGGTACCGGCTGCCGTCGGGGTCGTTCCAGAAGTACAGCGGCATGGACGGCATGGGCCGGGTGACGACCAGTTCGCCGACCTGGTCGAGGACAGAGGTGCCCGCGGCATCGTAGGCGGCCAGCGCCACGCCCAGATTGGGGGCAGACAGCTCCCCTACCCAGACGGGGGTCGTGGGGGCGCTGCCGGCGAAGGCGGAGACGACGTCCGTACCGCCGCTGGTGGACGCCAGCTGGATGCCTGCGCCCACGTGGTCGCGGACCCAGGGGTAGGCGGATGCGGGCAGGGCGGAGCCGGTGGAGCCGATGACGCGGATGGCCGACACGTCGTGCACGGAGGGTTCGATGCCCAGCTTGGCCATGGCCAACAGGTACTGGGGACTGGTGCCGAAGACGGTGACCTTGTGGCGGTCCGCCAGCTCCCACAGGATGTCCGGTCGCGCCTGCGGTGCCGGGCTGCCGTCGTAGGTGCAGGTGGTGGCACCGGTCAGCAGGGCGGAAACGACCAGGTTCCACATCATCCAGTGGGTCGTGGTGTACCACAGCAGGCGGTCCCCGACGCCCAGATCGGTGTGCAGGCCGAGGATCTTGAAGTGCTCGAGCAGGACCCCGCCGTGGCCATGGACGATGCCCTTGGGCAGTCCGGTGGTGCCGGAGGAGAACACCACCCAAAGAGGGTGATCGAACGGCACCTGGGCAAAAGAGAGGTCCTCGGTGCGGGTGGCCGCGTCCTCCCAGGGCACCGTCAGCCCCGGGTGCCCGGCCTTGGGCCAGGCAAGGCCCACGTGCTCCACGCGCACCGTGGCCTTCAGCGTGGGCAAGGCGCGGGCCAGTTCGAGCGAGGCGGTCCGGCGGTCGTGTGCGGTGCCGTTGAAGCGGTAGCCGTCCGCGGTGATCAGCACCGTGGGTTCGAGCTGAGCGAAGCGGTCGGCGGCGGCCTTGGGCGCATAGTCCTGGCCGCACACCGACCACACCGCGCCGAGACTGGCGGTGGCGAGGAAGGCGATGACGGCATGGGGGGTGTTGGGCAGGTAACCCACCACCCGGTCGCCCTGTCCGACGCCCAGGTCGCGCAGGGTGGCGGCGACGGAGGCGACCCTGGCGCGCAGCTCACGGCCCGTGATCTCGTAGCCGGCTCCGGTCTCGTCCAGCGCGGTGATCGCGGGAGCGTCCGGCTGCAAATTGCGCAGCGCGTGGTGAGCGTAATTGAGCGTAGCGCCGGGGAACCAGCGGGCGCCGGGCATGGTCTCCTCGTCCAGCACCCGCTCGTACCCGGTCGCCGCGTCGATGTCGAAGTACTCCCACACCGTCTCCCAGAACCCTTCCAGGTCGGTGACGGACCAGTCGTACAGGGCTTGGTAATCGGTGGGGTCCTGGATCCCTTCGGTGCCCTGGTGGCGGGCCGCCCATCGGGCGAAGTCCGCGATACGGCTGCGGGCGGCCGTCTTCGGGGCGGGGGTGAAGAAAGGTTCCGGGTGCGGCGTGGGGTGCGGGGTGGTCATGGTGTGGGGCTCCTCGGCGGAGGGACGGGCCGGGCATCGGCGATATGGCGGGCCGTGTGGAGCAGGGGGGCCCAGACGGCGGTGTCCGTGAAATCGCCGGTGCCGATGGGGACGGTGTCCATCACGGCGCGGTCGGGGCGCAGCAGGACGGCGTCGGCTCGGCCGCGTGCCAGCCAGGTGGCCAGGGTGCCGTCGTCGCCCAGGTCGTCGATGTGAATCGTGGATGCGCCCAGTGCCGTGGCCACAGCCGTCACCTGCGGGGTGGGTGGCACGGCGGTCAGGACGGCGAAGGAGTCCCCGAGGACGTCATCGAGGCGCACTCGCCTGCCGTCGCGCTGAACCCAGGGCTGCGGGCAGAAGGTGCCGGCCAGCACGCGGCCGGTCAGCCGGGGACGGCGGCGTACCAGCGGACCGGCGGCCAGGGCGGGGCTGAGGTCGCGGCTCACCGCCGCGGTCACGCCGGGGATGCGGCACGCTGCGCCCACGACGGCCCGGCGGAGCGCTGCGGCGCGGTCCTGGCCGCCGGTCATGGCCCAGCCGACGGCGACCGCGACGCGGATCACGTGGCGGGCGTGCGGCTTGCGCTCGTGCTCGTAGGTGTCCAGCAGTCCTTCGTCTGCGCCTTGTTGGAGGACCCGGGCGAGTTTCCAGGTGAGGTTGTGGGCGTCGCGCAGGCCCGTGCACAGCCCCTGCCCGATGAAGGGCGGGGTGAGGTGGGCGGCGTCGCCCAGCAGGAAGACGCGTCCCCGGCGCCACCGGTCGGCGAGGCGGGCGCGGAAGGTGTACTGCGCCTGCCGAATCACCTCGAAGTCGTCGCCCGGGGAGGCATCGGACGGCAGGTCCACCCAGGGGGCGACCAGCTCGCGCAGGCGCTCC
The DNA here is from genome assembly GCF_036248255.1 of Streptomyces sp. NBC_01717. Classification (NCBI taxonomy): domain Bacteria; kingdom Bacillati; phylum Actinomycetota; class Actinomycetes; order Kitasatosporales; family Streptomycetaceae; genus Streptomyces; species Streptomyces sp. NBC_01717. Next base: position 7,990,653 of record NZ_CP109178.1, read on the forward strand.
AGCCCGTCCGGACCGTCCAGGGGCTGATCGTCGGGCAGCCGGAACTCCCAGCGGTAGCGGTCTTCGCCGACGCGCATGAAAGTGGCCGGCTGGGTGGGGCAGCAGATCTGCTCGGCGCCTTCCCAGCTGCGCACCCGGAGGCTGGTGCGCACGTCGATGACTCGCCAGCTCTCCTCGAAGTGCAGGTCCTCCCATGTGGCGCCGATGGCGTCGCGGGTGACGCTGCCCGAGCCATCGCAGCCGAGGACGGCATCGGCCCAAAGGTGCTCGTCCTCGTCGCTGCCGTCGCGGCGGAAGGTGACCCGGACCGGACCAGTCGAACCCTTTGCTCCATCTGCGTTCTGGCTGACGGAAACGACCTCCACCCCGCCCCGCAGCTCACACTCGGGGCGGTTCGCCAGGGCGTCGCGCAGCAGGTGTTCCAGTTCGGGCTGGTCGAACATGCTGGTCTGCGGAAAGCCGTGATGTCCCTGCGGGGACCGCGCGATTTCGGCGATCACGCGGTGCCTGGCGTCCAGCAGCCGGAGCCCGCGTGCCGGGCGGGCGAGGGCGGCGAATTCCTCGTGGACGCCGACACTCTGCAGGATCCGGCGGACCTCGTCGTCCACGACAACGGCGCGCGGCAAGGGGTAGACGTCCCGGTGGCGCTCCAGGACGACGCTGTGTACTCCGCGTCGGGCGAGCAGGAGAGCGGCCGTGACCCCCACGGGTCCCGCACCGATGATCACCACTGGTGTCCGGGATGCGGCGCTCATGGGGTACCCGTTACAGAGGTCCGCTGCTCGCCGAGGTCGATCCGCCCGTCCGGGGTGGCGATCGTGGCGGTGATGAGGTCACCATTACGCAGGTAACGGGGGTTTTTGGCCTGGCTGTTGAAGAACGCCTTCCACTTCAGCGCGGGCGGCAGCAGTGCTGCGATCTTCTCGACAGGCTTGGGCGGGGCTTTCAGGGCCGTGCCGCCGGGCGTGCCGGTCAGCAGCAGGTCGCCCCGGTCGAGGGTCTGGAAGCGGGCGAGCAGGGTGAGGGCCTGCGCGGGTCGTACGATCATGTCGGCGAGTGTGCGGTCCTGGCGCGGCTCGCCGTTGACCGACAACCGCAGCCGCAGGTTGAGCAGGTGGGCGAAGTCCTCGGGTTCCAGCAGGGCCAGGTACGGACCCGTCGGTGTGAAAGTTGGATAGGACTTGCTCTCGTAGAACTGGGTCTTGGTCAACTGGACGTCGCGGGCGCTGACGTCGTTGGTCAGGACGAGACCGGCGACGTAGCGCGGCAGGTCACTCTCTTCCACGACGGTGCCCACGGGCAGAGGTGCGCCCATGACGAGGGCGAGTTCCACCTCGTAATCGAGGAACTTCACGTGTGAGGGGCGGACGATCTCCTCGTGCGGGCCGCTGACGGAGCCGGACGCCTTGCGGAAGAAGGTGGGCGGGATGTCGCCGGTGAAGCCCGAATCCTTGGCGTGGCTGTGGTAGTTGACCATTTGGGCGACCACCCGGCAGGGGGTCGTGACCGGAGGCAGGGCCACCAGGTCGGCGACGGGCGTGCCGCTTTCGGCGGAGGTGGCGGCCTCGCGGACCGCGTCCCGGTCGGCGAGCAGATCGGCAGTGGTGACTGCCTGGGTCTCGATACGGACGGCGCGCTCGTCCCGGACGGCCCACCAGCCGTCGGTGGTGCGCATAACGTTGGTGCTCATGAGCTCATCGCTTTCATCAGGCCCAGCAGGCGTGCGGGGTCGAGTTCGTTGTCGTCGCGCAGGGCCGTCATGACCTCGCGGAGCTTGGCGGGAGACGGGTTTGTGCCCAGGAAGTCGCGGGTGACCGGCGGGCCCCACTGGGCCAGGCCGCTCCCCGACATCGGCGCCCAGCCCGGTTCGAGGTCGCAGGAGAACAGGTCGCCGTCGGCGAAGTGCTCCAGCATGAAGTGGTCGGGGTCGCGCCAGTAGTCGAAGAGCTGGCTGCCCTGGATGTGCCGGCCGATCCCCCAGCTGCGCCGGTAGCCACGCTCGGCAAGGTACTCACCGCCGACGGCGATCGCGTCGAGGTCGGTGACCTGGTAGGCGGAGTGGACATAGCCGGTTCCGGGTCCCAGGTGCAGGGCCAGCGTGTGGTGATCGACGGCCACGCCTCCCTGGTCGCACCGGATGAACGCCATGGTCGGCCCGCGCCCGCGCTGCCCGTCCAGGAACAGGAAGTCGGACACGATCATCCCGAGGGTGTCCAGGTACCAGTCCAGGGTGCGGGCAAACACCCGAGTCTCCAGCACCACATGGCCCAGCCGCTGGATACGGGACGGCTCACGGGGCGGACGCTGGGCGGTGTTCGTACGACGGGGCTCGGTGCCGAAGTTGAGGATCAGCGGCTGCTGCTCGGGCAGCGCGGGTAGCTGCTCGGCGCAGTACACGACCCGGACCGCCAGGCCCGAGGGATCGAGCAGGGCGACCGACTGCCCACCGCCAGGTACGCCGATGTCCCGGACGGTACTGCCGGTAGCGCGGGCGAGCCGGTCCAGGTCGGCCCGCTCGGCCGCGCGGAACGCCGGCCCGACGAACCGGGACGCACGCCCCAGCCGGATGACCATGCAGGGTGAGCCCGCGAACGTGCCGCGCAGCCACAGCTCCTTCTCGGTGCGGGCGGCGATCGCGAACCCGAAGTCACGCGCGAACACCTCGGCCTGGTCCAGGTCCGGCTTCTCGAACTCCAGCCAGGCCAGATCCGCCACCTTGAGCACGGGATTCCGGGAACGTCCGGGGTGCTCTCCGCGCAGGGCGCCCTGCTCACTGTGAAGGTCTTGGTGGGGCGTCGGGGGAGTGGCCCTGTTAACGGGGGTGTGGGACATGGTGTCCTCCAAGCAACATTGCCGTAATGAGAAAATCATCAACTTTGACTTGCTCATCGTCAATGGGTTCGGGCCAAATAATTGATAATCTCATCAGTAATGGCAGACTGATCGTAACGGTTGTTACACTCGCCGTATGCCGACGTCAGCCCTGACCAAGAACCGCTTCGAGCGGCGCCGCGCCGAGACCCGGCAAGCGCTCGTCCGCGCGGCCCGGCAGATCCTCGCGGAGACCGGGGACACCAGCGCCAGCATCCAGGCCATCGCCGAGCGCGCCGACGTGGGTTTCGGCTCCTTCTACAACCACTTCGAGTCCAAGACGGAGCTGTTCGACGCCGCGGTGACGGACGCCCTGGAGGAGTTCGGGCAGGTCATCGACGACCGTGTCGAAGGGATCGAAGATCCGGCCGAACTGGTCGCCGCGGGCTTCCGGCTCACCGCCCGGATGGCCGACTCTCACCCGGAACTCATGCGGATCCTGCGTGATCGCGGTCTGGCCCACATTCACGCGGACCGTGGCTTGTCACCGCGAGCCCTGCGCGACCTGGAGATCGGAATCGCCTCGGGCCGCTTCAACTGCAGCAACGCGACCACCGCTCTGTCCGCCCTGGGCGGGACCCTGCTGTCCCTCGTGGCGCTGAGGCTGGCCCGCCCGGACCTCGACGGCGACGAGACCGCCTCCGACCTGGCCGAAATGGTCCTGCGCATGCTCGGCCTCCCGCCGGACGACGCCCATGAGGTCACCCGGCGTTCCCTGCCCGCCCTCGACTGACAGCTCAGGGACCGGCGTCCGTCCAGAAGCCTCCGGGCCCCTGCGTGCTCGCACCGGATGGCGGCGGCCCCGCCGCCGCTGCAACGTAAGGCCAGCAGCCAGCTTCAGCACTGCCGACTCGAGTGCATTGCAGTCGAGAGGGAACTGCCGGCTCGGGGCGTGCGGACACGGGCGATCTACTCGATCCAGGTGCTGGCCATGCTTGAGCACACTGAACTGCTCCAGCACCTCGTGCTCCTCGGGGGAACAAGCCCGGGTGCTGCCCCATGTGCCGTCGAAGCTGCTGGTATTCGACCGCCGCGATGCCGTCGTTCCGCTCACCGCCGGCGCCGACGGCCTGCGCAGTACCGCCCCCTGGTCCACTGGGCACCGCCGGGCGACACCCTCGTCGACCTCTTCGAGGCCAGCTGGCAGCAGGCCACCCCGTGTTCGGCAACGGGCCCAGGAGACGGATGACCATCCCGACCTGATCGACGCCGACTGTGCTGTGCTCCACCTGCTCCACGCGGGGCTGAAGGGCGAGACCTTAGCCCCCCAACTCGGCCTCAGCGAACGTACCCTGCGCCGCCGAATCACCGACCTGACCACCCGCCTTGGGGCAACGAGCCGACTCCAGGCGGGCGCGCAGGCGGTCCGCCGCGGGTGGCTCTGAACCCCCTGTGCTTCAGGGGGCCGTGAGCGAAAGACCGTGGGCGCCGGTGCTCTGTCAAGCTCCGGCGCCCACTCACCCCTGCCCGAGGTGGTCTTGATGAACTCTCTGTTCAGTTATTAGGGGACGAGGATGAGGCGGATCGGGTCGCCGATCTTGTTCTCCAGCCGGTTGACCGCGTCGGCGGCCTCGGTGAGCGGGATGTGGTCGGTGATGGAGGGCGCCAGGTCGAGACGGCCGACCTCGGCCAGCCGGACCAGCTCGGTGACGGACTCGGGGCTGCCGCCGTAGTGGCCGCGCACCTGCTTGCCCAGGTAGTTGAAGGTCAGGCCCTCGGTGATGGTGAGGGGCCTGGGGCTGATGCCGACCAGGATGAGGGAGCCGCTCAGGCCGAGTGCGGCGGCGGCCTGCTCGCGGACCGCCGGCACGCCGGCGCAGTCGAAGGCGAAGTCCAAGCCCCTTCCTCCGGTGGCCGTGCGGACCTGGTCGGCGAAGTCGGGGGCGGCGGGGTCCAGGGCGAAATCCGCGCCAAAGGCCAGGGCGCGTTCGCGGGCGCTGGGCAGCGGGTCGACGGCGATGATCGGCGCGGCGCCGGCCAGGCGGGCGACGCGGACGTTGTGGGCGCCGACTCCGCCCACCCCCCAGACGCCGACGGACTGGGCGGGGCGTACGCCTGCGGTGGTGACGACGGCGGCGTAGGGGGTGGAGACCGCGTCGGGGATGATCGCGGCCTGGTCGAAGGGGAGGTTGTCGGGGATGGGGATGAGGGTGTCCTCGCGGGCGACGGTGTACTGGGCCCAGCCGCCGTTGTAGTCGATGCCGGCGGTGCGCATCTGGGTGCAGGGGCGGCTGCGCACGCAGCCGGCGCACTGGCCGCAGGTCTTGCCGGCCTCCAGGGTGACGCGGGTGCCGACGGTCAGGCCGCGCTTGAGGTCGGGGCCGAGGGTGTGGATCACACCAGCGACCTCGTGGCCGACGGTGACCGTGTCGGAGGTGGCGAACAGCGGGACGAGGGAGCCGTCGAGCAGGTGGACGTCCGACAGGCAGACGCCTGCGGCCTTCACCTCGATCAGGATTTCACCCGGGCCCGGAACGGGGACGGGGACCTCCTCCACGGCGAACTTCTTGCTGTCCAGGTGGAAGCGTCCGGCGAGCATGGTGTCCATGGTGATCTTCCTTCTATAAGTGGCGCTTCCGGCCGGTTCGGGCCGATGGGTGCCGTGTGGTGGCTGGTGGGCTTGTGGTGGCCGGGAGGCGTGCGGGGGGAGAGGTACGCCGCACGCCTCCCGGGGTCTGGGGGTCAGGCGAAGACGTCCTGCTGATAGCGCTCGTCGGCCTCGAGCTGGGCGAGCCACTGCTGGGCTGTCTCGTCGTCGGCGCCGGTCCGCTGGCGGTAGATCGCGGCCAGGGCCTCGCGCACGGCGGGCGCCATCCGGCGGCCGTCACCGCAGACGTAGACGTACGCGCCGTCTTCGATGGCCTGCCACACCGTGTCGGCGGCATTGGCGATGGCGTTCTGCACGAACCGGGCCGGGTGACCGGCCACCGCGGAGAAAGCGGTGTGGACCTGCGCGATCCCGGACTGCTCCCAGTTCTGCATCTCCTGCTGGTAGAAGTAGTCGTGCTCCGGGTGGCGGCAGCCGACGAAGACCTGCGACAGGCCCACCGCGGTGCCGTTCCCCTGCTGCGAGGCGCGCTCCTCCAGGAATCCGCGCAGCGGCGCGATGCCGGTGCCCGGGCCGATGAGGACCAGCGGCGTGGCCGGGTCGGCCGGCGGGGCGAAGGTCGGGGAGGGCACCCGTACGTAGCCGTAGAAGACGTCTCCGGGCTCGAGGCCTGCGATGTAGGACGAGCAGGTACCGCGGTACTGGCCGTCGCCGGACAGGGCCGGGCCTTCCAGCAGGCCGACGGTCAGCCGCACCTGGCGCGGGTTGGCCAGCGGGGCAGAGGAGATGGAGTAGAACCGCGGGCGGATCGGGCCCATCATCTCCAGGAAGACCGCCAGCGGCAGCTCGACCGCCGGGAAGCGCTCCAGCAGGCCCAGCACCGAGACCCGCTTGCCCAGGATCTCAGTCTGGTAGCGCTCCTCGGCCTCCTCGGTGTCAGCCGTGTAGGCCTGCAGCTGCGGCCGGGTCCACGGGCACTCGGTGTGCTCGGTCAGCGTCTGTATCTGGGAGCGCGTGGCTACGTCCTGCAGCTCCAGGAACTCGGTGAGCAGCAGGCCTGCGGTCACGGGGGTGCCCACCGGGAGGTGGGTGCGGCCGCCTGCCGGCAGTTCCAGGCGCAGGACCTGGTCGCGGTCGACGCCGAGGCGGGCGAGGGCGCGGTTGACCAGGGCCGGCTCGTTCTTGGCGAAGACGGCCAGGTGGTTGCCGGTGTCGTAGGTGACGCCTTCCGGCAGTTCGATGGTGATGGACTTCGCGGCGGGGCGCGGCGGCTCGATGCTGAAGTCCCACAGCCCGGTCGCGTCGCTGACGAGTTCCTCGTTGGCGACGACGGTCAGCGAGTAGGCCTGCTCGGAGACGATCGCGGGGCGCACGTCGGCCTCGGTCAGCAGCTGCACCTGGTAGCGCGGGCCGCTGGCCTGGGAGGTGTCGGCCGCGTACTCCTCGGCCAGGGTGGTCCACAGGGTGTCCATCCAGCGGGTGGCCATGCCGTCGAAGTCACCGGCGGCATCCGCGATGCCGCGCTGGATGATGGGGGTGGCGCCGGCGGCCAGCAGGCCTGCCTCGATCCGCTTGGGGAAGCCCTGGTAGGTGGCCACCCACTGGGTGTTGCCGGCACCCAGCAGCGCGAACTGCACGTTGGACAGCGAGCCCTCCGGGAGTCCGGCGGCGAGCAGGTCGTCGAAACGCTGCGAGTTGTCCGGGGCCTTGCCGTTGTAGCTGGAGGCCACGACGACGAGCAGGCCCTCGGTGGGCAGGTTGTCGACCAGCTCGTCCAGGCCGACCAGGGTGGTGCCGAACCCGGAGCGCTCGCTGCGGTCGGCGATGGTGCGCGCCAGGTCCTCGCACGAGCCGAGGCTGGAGCCGTAGGCGACGGTCAGGTTCACCCCGACACCGCTGACCGTGGCCTGCGCCTGCGTGTCGTCGGTCTGCAGGTCCACTGCGCCGAAGACGGTCCGCTCGTGGTCCCGACGGGACCGCACTTTCAGTTCGAAGCCGCCGGGCTTGCGCGTCAGCGCCTCCTTGACGTCCATCTTGTAGTCGTCGGTGTCGGCGAACTTGAACTTCTGCAGCACCAGTGCGAGGGCCAGACGGGCCTCGGTGAGCGCGAACTGCCGGCCGATGCAGGCACGCACGCCGTTACCGAACGGCTTGTAGGCGTGCGGGTGGTGGTTGACCCGGTTCTCCGGCAGCCACCGCTCGATGTCGAACTCCTCCGGCCGGTCCCACGCCTTGGGGTGGGTGTGCAGCGGGCCCTCGAGGAGGTTGACCTGTGTTCCCTTCTTCAGCTCGTAGCAGCCGCCGATGACCGTGTCCTCGATCGGCGACTTGCCGATCATCGGGATGGGAGCCCACAGACGCAGGGTCTCCTCCAGGATGCGCGGGATCACGTCCATCTGCATGATCGTGTCGTAGTCCGGGACAGTGTCGCCCGGCAGCAGCCGGTCCACCTCGGCGTAGGCCTGGGCCAGCACCTGCGGATTACGCATCAGCGAGTACGTGGCGAACGACAGCAGACCACTGGTGGTCTCGTGACCGGCGATCAGGAACGTCACCACCTGGTCGCGGACGTTGTCGTCGTCCAGCCCCTTGCCGGTCTCCGGGTCGGTGGCCTCCAGCATCAGACCCAGCAGGTCATCCTCAGCGATGCCCTTCCCCTCACGGCGCTCCTTGATCACACTCTCGACCAGGTCCCGCATCAGCTGGATGTTCGCGCGGTACTTCTTGTCATCGGCCTTGCGCATCTTGGTCATCATCGGCAGCTCCTGCGAGCGCCGCAGCGACTCAACCAGCGCCTCCAGCAGCGCTTTGAGGAAGGGGTGCAGATCCTCCTTGGCGAAGGAGTCGAACCGGTAACCGAACCCAGACAGGGCGATGGTGTCCAGGGTCAGCCGGGTGTAGTCGTCGGTGATGTTGACCGGCTGGCCCTCCTTACGCTCCCACTTGCCCACCAGGTTCTGGGCGATCTCCAGCATCTGCCCGTAGTAGCCCTTCATGGCCCGCTGGCTGAAGGCCGGGAGGAGGACTCGGTGCGCCATGCCCCATTCCTCCTCGTGCTGGTGGGCCGTGAACAGACCGGCTCCCGTGTAGTCCCGGACATGGGCCAGCGGCGTCTTGTCGATCTGCTTGAAGAACCGCGTCTCGTCGCAGACCTCGGCCACCAGGTCCGGGTCCCAGACGAAGACCTGCTCGATGCCGGCGATCTCCAGGCCGTAGAGCCCCTCGGGAAACTGCTTGGACAACTCGCCGAAGTACTCCACTGGGTTGGTGCTGGGGATCTGCGGCGTGTGGCCGAGGAAGGGGACCCTGCGCGGGGACCGAATGGGGCGAAGGTCGTTCGACGTGGTCATGGCTTGCTCCTTTGGGTGGAGAGGGATAGGCAGGGGCGCCGGTCGATGCCGGGATGTACCTCAGAAACATACGCCGTATGGAAGAGAACCGTACGCCGTACGGAACGTCGAGCGCAACCCGGGGCGCGGGAAGTGTCTGCTCGGTCACGGTGTGGCCGAGCCCATTTCCGTACGACGTATGGAACCGATACCGTACGGTGTATGACAAAAGCGAAGCGTCCCCAGCGGGGGACAAGGAAGAGAGACGTGCCTCTGACCGAGGCCGGGATCTATGCAGCCGCCCTACGGCTTATCGACGCGGACGGGGTCGAGGCGCTCACCATGCGCAAACTCGCGACCGCGCTGGATGCGAACCCGATGTCGCCGTACCACCACGTGCCGAACAAGGACGCCCTGCTGCGCGGAGTGGCGAGCATGATCGGCGCCCAGTTCCGCACCGTGACTCTGGAGGACGCTCCCTGGCAGGAGCGCCTCCGCCTGCTCGCCACAGATTTCCGGACACTGGCGTACCGCCACCCCAACCTCATGGCCTACTCATTCAGCCACCCTGACTTCATCCAGCCCGACGACCCGTTCTGGGCCGCGCTCATCGCGACACTGGCTGCCCTAGGGGTACCGCCCTCAGAGATCCAGCAGATCGCCGCTCTCATGTGCGCCGTCGTCATCGGTGTCCTCATCGCCGAACTCAACGGTGCGCTTCACCAGTGGTCGAACCTCAAGCCCACCGCCCCCGCTTCCGGCGAAGACGGCGAAGACGGGCCCCCGGACGGAGCCCCTGACGAGGACCGCATGTTCCGCCTGGTGCTGGACACGATCATCACGGGCCTGGAAAGCCGACTCACCGCCAATCGTGACGGCCAGGGTGCCAGCCATTGAGTCCTGAGGCATTGCGTGCGGCCTGGGGCAGGCCCGTGACCGAGCGAGCTCGGCCTACGCGTGGTCACAGATTCCCCCTCGCCGGCATCCGAACCAGGTCGACGTCGTCATCTTCCACAGGGTCCGCGGCAGCGAAGGTACGTCCGAGGCGTCCCAGTACCTTTGCGGCCGCTGGGGCGTGGCGCAGTTGATGGGGCTCGTCGGGTCGGACAATGCCGCCGCGCGGTCGTTCCACTCGCTCCTCACGGTCGAGTACGTCCACCGGCGCACCTCCGCCACCCGCACCGAGGCGCGGCTGAAGTGACTCCATGCAGTCCACGGCAGCACCGATGACAGGTGACCGTCCCGCCGACGCTCGCTACCGCGCCCGGGCGAAGACCGCTGTGGCGGTTCGCCGGCGTCGGAGCTGGGGCCACCCAAAGACCAGCAGGGACTGACAGCACCTACGGCGGGCCAGGCTTGCCGTCTAGCCCTCTGCGCCCAGCCCCGCATCCAAGGCGCGACATACATGATCACGATAATCTGGGCAAGCGGCCACAGATCCCCACTCGCCAGCATCCGACAGTGGAGTGAAAAATGGGCACGAAAGGAACGACTGTCCGGCGCTGGATTGCCAGAGGACAACGAGCATGATCAGTCCGAAACCTGGCGGTTGGCCGTACGCCTTCGACGGCCTGGCCACCGCCGTACTCGACAGCCGGGGGACCGTGCTGGGGTGGACCGAGACGGCGGCGGACCTGACTGGGCTGACGGCCAAGGATGTCTGCGGCCGCCCTGTGCAGGAACTGCTGGCCGACCTCCCGGGCGACGCGGATACGGCCACGGAGATACCTGCATTCGGCCAGGTACGGCTGCGCCGCCGTTCTGGAGAGATCATCCCCGTCACATTCCGGGCGACGCGGGTTACAGGGTCTTCCGATCTCCTCGTCGTGGCAGCGCCTACACAGAACGTGTCCGATCAACAGCAAGGCGTAGAACTCCTGCGCGCGTTTTCCTCCCAGGATCGGATCGCAATCGCCCTGCATGATCGGGACCTGGTCATCGTGCACAGCAACAACGTGTCGGGCGTCTTTGGCTGTCCCTCCGTGCCGCCGAGGGGCCGGCTGCGCGACGTGCTGATGGACGGGGACGCTGAGGAAATCGAAATGTTCCTGCGTCAGGTCCTCGACACGGGCGCACCGTTGGTCCGCAGGGACCAGCCAGTGAGGTGGCAGCACGACCAGGCACGGCAGCGTGCCATGTCACTGTCCGCCTTCCGCCTCGAGGACGGGCGGGGGCGACCGACCGGAGTGGTAGCGCTGTACATCGATACCACTGATCAATGGCGGGCTCGTCGGGACCTGGACCTCGCTCGTAAGACGGCCGAGCGCGTCGGGGGGTCCCTCGATGTCGTGCGCACGGCGCAGGACCTGGCGGATGTAATGGCGCCGGCCTTCGGAGACTTCGCCGCGGTCGATCTCGCGGAGGCCGTATTCGACGGTGACGAACCCGCGATGCGGCTGGGCGGTGGAGATCTTTGTCTACGCAACGCTGCGATGGCACCGGCCGCCGAGGGGTGGCCGGCTGGCATCGAGCGCGGCGACCCGGTTCCACCGTTCCTCGATCACCCCATCCTGCGCAGTTTTCAACACGGTGAGACGGTCATCCTCAGCCGCGACGAGTACATTTCTGTGATCGGCGATCCGCAGCTGGTCGAGTTCCTTCTGCCGAAGGGCTGTCATTCGGTGATGGTGGCGCCGTTGCACGCTCGCGGCCTCACGCTCGGCGATGTGTCCGTCTGGCGCGTCGGTTCCTCCGTTCCGTTCACTGAGGACGAGGCGGATCTCATGGCTCAGATCGCGTCGAGGGGCGCACTCGCCATCGACAATGCCCGCCGTTACACGCGAGAGCACCGGGCGGCTGTTGCATTGCAGCGACGTCTTCTTCCTCCGGCCACGACCGACGCTCCGGCAGGCGAGACTGCAGGTGTCTACCTGCCCGCGGGCGGCGGAGCGGAGATCGGCGGCGACTGGTTCGATGCCATTGCTTTGCCTTCTCTCCGGCTGGCCCTTGTCGCCGGGGATGTCGTCGGCCATGGCATGCCCGCGAGCGCCACCATGGGACGCCTGCGCGCCGCCATCCAGACGCTCGCGGACCTCGAACTCGAGCCCGACGAGCTGCTCACCCGGATCGCGGACTTGGTCCAGCGCCTTGCGACCGAAGCCCCACCGGCAGACCAGGACACCGTCGGTGCCACGTGCCTGTACGCGGTCTACGACCCAGTCACTCAATGCTGCACCCTGGCCAGTGCCGGGCATCCGCCGCCCGTTCTGGTCCGGCCCGACGGGACCGTCGAGGTGGTTGAGGTCTCCCCGGGACCACCACTCGCCATCTGCGGCATGCCGTATGAGACCACCACGATCGACCTCGAGCCGGGTAGCGTCCTCGCCCTCTATACCGACGGGCTGATCGAACGGGAGGGCGACGACATCGGCCAAGGGCTGCGGCACCTGATGGACACTCTCGCCGCGACCTGTCGGCCGGAGCGCCCTCTGGAAGAAACCGGCGCGGCTCTCCTCGCCAACCTGGCTGACCAGGCGCCGCGCGACGACGCGGCCCTGCTGCTGGCTCGCACCCGCGCCGTCCCGGCGAAGGACACCGCTCAGTGGCAGATCCCGGCCGATCCTGCCGCCGTCTCCGAGGCCCGAGCATGGACAACCCGCCAACTCACCAGGTGGGGGCTGGACGACCTCCTGTTCACCACCGAACTCATCGTCAGCGAACTGGTGACCAACGCCATCCGCTATGGTCGTCCGCCTGCGGAACTGCGTCTGATTCGCCACGACGTTCTGGTCTGCGAGGTCACCGACTCCAGTCCCACCCAGCCTCGCCTGCGGCGTGCCGCAACCACCGACGAGGGAGGACGTGGCCTGTTCCTCGTCGCCCAGCTCGCCATGCGCTGGGGCTGCCGCTACAACCCAGGCGGCAAGACGATCTGGGCCGAGCAGCTCGTCGAGTACCCGCACTGAACCGCGGCCCCCTCGTTGTGCTGCAGGCGACGACGCGGTGAGCGCGGCTCCTGCGCAGTGAGAGTCGCTGCGCGCCCTTTAACGCAGATTGTTTGCACATAGTCATTAAGTGCGGCTGGGTTGACCTGGCCCATTGAAGTGAGCGAAGACCACGCATGACAGCCGCGCCCACGGCCACTGACAGCGCCCGTTCTGCCACGGGCCGAGCCTGGCTGAGGTCGTAGCGGTCCCGGTCGGCGGGGCCCTCTGAGCCGAGGAGCACAACGGTGAACTGTGGGGTGCACGGGTTCCCCCTGCCCCTGGCGGTCGCCGAGCATGGCGACTCGCAAGTCCGTTCCGGTCAGGTGCGTTCGCGGTCGATTCAGGGCGCGCACAGCCTGCCGGCGATGCGAACGGTTTGGGCCTGTGGGCGCAAGGTGGTGTGTGTCTCAGTGGTCGTTGTGGTTGCGGTTGTGGTGGTTCCAGTCGCGGGCGTCGTGTTCATAGCGGTTCCAGTGGTGCCGGTACGACCTGTCGAACTTCCAGCCGCATTCAGTGTCATCCCAGCGGTAGCAGTGACCATCGCGGCTGTATCGGGTCGAGTCGTTGACGCGGTCGTCGTGATGCCGGCCGCGGACTCCGTCCCAGCAGTAGCCCTGCTCGATCAGGTAGCTGACACCGTGGTCCCAGCGGTAGTCGGTGGCCTTGACGCTGACGGCCGGACGCTGAACGTGTGCGAAGTCAGGAGTCGCGGCCGAAGCGGTGCCCCCGGCACCGAGAACGGCAACACCTGCCACCACTACGGAGGTAGCAGTGAGAGAGAGGCGCTTCTTGAGCTTCATGGTCATTCCTTCCGGATTGGTGCAATCTGCACCATCAGTTGCTTGCGCAGGCGATGTGATGCGCCCGGCGTCCTCGAAGAGTGCCTTTCCATACGCCGTACGGAACTGCCCTTCATTAATACCATACGGCGTATGGAAGTGTCGAGGGCGACTCACGGAAGAGGGGCTAGGGCGGACTGGGTGTCCGTCTAACGAGCAAAAAAATTTCCCTCGGCCAGTCACCTGGGCGCTGTGGCAGTTGCATCTGCTCCTCGGCCACGGAGTACGACCGTGGGCAGCCATCCACACGTATGGTTTTGGCCAGCTTGGCGGCTGGTGCACGCTCACGGAGCCCGAGTGTGGATACCGCAGGTCAGGAGAACTTCGCATTCGCGGGGCCCGTGGTTCTCCCACGGGAAAACGGCGGGGAGCTGAAGCGGCTTGAAGCGGGCCAGAACGGGTTGATGCGGGCCGAAGCGCTGAGTGTCTAGCCTGGTCAGAGGGAATTCGCAGGTCAGCGCGCCGCAAGGGGCCCACTCGCAATCGGCTCCGGCCCAAGCCCCGGCCTCCGTCGGCACGGAGCACCTTCCGTCCCCGGGGGAGTGGGCAGCCGGCACGCCCGGCGCCTCGGGCTTCCGGTCGCCACCGCGCTGGTCATGGGAAACATCATCGGCGGCGGCATCTTCCTGCTCCCCGTGTCCGTCGCCCCGTACGGCACCATCAGCCTCGTCGCCTTCGGTGCCATCGCCCTCGCGCTCGTCTTCGGGCGGCTCGCGCAGCGCGACCCGCGCACCGGCGGGCCGTACGTCTACGTGCGCGAGGCCTTCGGTGATTTCGCGGGCTTCCTGGCCGCCTGGTCGTACTGGATCACCTCCTGGGTGAGCAACGCGGCGCTCGCCGTCACCGCAGTGGGCTACCTGGACGTGCTGCTTCGTGTCGGGGCAGCGCGACCGGGTCCGCCCGGCTCGGCTCACCCGTGACGCCGTGCTCGCGCAGGCCGCCTTCGGCTTCTCCATGTGGCTCCTGGCGGGTTCCGGCTACGCCGCCGTCTACCAGGGCGTGCTGTTCCTCTTCGCGGGTGTCCTGGTCTACGCATGGATGTCGGCCCGCAAGGCTCGCGCCTGACGCCTCGGCGGGGCCGGTCGGCCGACCGGCCAGGTGGCGTCGGGCGCATCGGAATGCATGTGCTCGATGTGCCGGCGGGTCGTCAGGCGCAGTCCTGCACAGCCGCGTGCGGGAAGCGGGACGGGCGCGGTGTCCGCCCCGCCGACGCGAGGTGTCCCGCTCAGCGCACCGACGCGGCCGGCGGGCGCTCGCGCAGGGCGCCGTAGGCGAGGAAGTACGCCGGCAGGCGGTTCAGCCACCGTGAGGTCGTGATCAGCTCGCTCAGCCGCTGGGCGCGCTTACGGCTGCCGAACGCCGGGCGGCCCGACAGGACCGGTTCGATGACGTTCGTGTGGGCGAAACGCTGCAGGGCCTGCGTCGCGGCGGTGGTCGGCCAGCGGCGGCGCTGGACGCGGCGTACGGTCCGCAGACCGACCGCGCCCGCGCGCAGCGGTTCGACGAGATACCGGGCGGCGGCCACCGCGTCCTCGACGGCGAGGTTGATGCCGATGCCGAAGACCGGTGACATCGCGTGTGCCGCGTCGCCGATGCACAGCAGTCCCGGGCGGTGCCAGCGCCGTAGGCGGTCGAGACGCACGTCGAGCAGCTTCACGTCGTCCCACGACCCGAGCGCCTGCACCCGGTCCGCGAGCCAGGGGACGGCAGCCGTGAATTCGCCCATGAACCGGCCGAGACCGGCGGCCCGGCGCCGGGTGTCGGTTCCCTTGGGGATCAGTGCGGCGCACTGCCAGTAGTCTCCGCGGTCGATCATGGCGCTGAAGAACCGGTCGCCGACGCCTCCGACGAGCCCGTGCGGGTCGTCCTCCCGCCGCGGCAGCCGGAACCACCAGGCGTCCATCGGGCAGGTGAACTTCCGCAGTCCCAGTTCGGGCAACGCCCTGGCCAGCGAGGACCGGCCATCGCAGGCAACGGTGAGGGTGGCCCGCAGCTCACCGGTACGGCCGTCGGACGTGCGGTACCGGACCCCCGTGACCCTCTCGCGAGATCTCGGCCGGGCTCGACCAGGAGGGACCTCGACGCGGTCCATGAGGAAGGCGGTCGCCTCGGTGTTCATCCGCACGGAGAAGGACGGCTCCCGCTCGGCCTCGTCCACGAGGAGGTTGAGCAGATCCCACTGGGGCACCATCGCGATGTAGTTGTACTTGCCCCGCAGCGCGCCGATGTTTCCGACGGTGACCAGCGAACGGTTCGGGCCGAGCGGGAGCTGGACGGTCGTCACCCGCCGTTGCGGCAGCCGGCCGAATCGCTCGGCCAGCCCCAGGTCCTCCAGCAGCGCCAGGGTGGACGGATGCACGGTGTCACCGCGGAAGTCGCGCAGGAAGTCGCCGTGCTTCTCCAGGACCGTGACCGCCACCCCCGCCCGGGCCAGCAACAGCCCGAGGACCATACCGGCGGGGCCACCGCCCACCACGCAGCACGTGGTCCGCTCCATCGCAACCGCTTCCTTCGGTGAAATTCCCGGGTCAGTCATATCGGGAGATATACCCTCAGGTCTGATAAGTCCGAACTAATGGGTCGTAACGTATCCCTGGAGGCATCATGAGCCAGCAGCCGGTCCTTCTGCCCTACGCCGACCCGGCCTTCGTCTCGGATCCCTTCCCGCTCTACCGGCAGCTGCGCGAGGAGGGCCCGGTACGCCGTGCCGTGATCGCCGGTGGCCTGGAGGCGTGGCTGGTCACGCGGTACGACGACGGTCTCGCGGCCCTGGCGGACCCCCGGTTGAGCAGCGACGTCCGCGACGCCTCGGATCCCCGGCTGCTGCGGCAGCTGCCCGTGACGGAACGCGAGTCGATGATCAGCAACATGCTCCGCTCCGACCCGCCCGACCACACCCGCTTGCGCCGTCTGGTCTCCAGGGCGTTCACGGCACGCCGGGTGGCCGAGTTGCGGCCCCGTGTCCAGGAGATCAGCGACCGGCTGCTCGACGCGGTCGTGCCGGCCGGCCGGGCCGAACTCGTCGCGGACTTCGCGCTTCCGCTACCGGTCACCGTGATCAGTGAGCTGCTCGGCGTGCCTGTCGAGGACCGGCACGACTTCCAGCGGTGGACGGACGACATGCTTCTGCGAAGGGCGGAACTTCCGGACCCGGCACTCGTGGACGAGTCGTGGCAGCGGATGCACTCGTACCTGACCAAGCTCCTGGAGACCAAGCGGGCCCGGCCCGGGGACGATCTGCTCGGCGCGCTGATCACCGCCAGGGACGAGGAGCAGCAGCTGAACGAGGACGAGCTGATCGCCATGTCGTTCCTGCTGCTGGTCGCGGGATACATCACCACCGTCAACCTGATCGGTGGCGGCATCGCGGCACTGCTGGCCAACCCCCGTCAGCTCGAGATGCTGCGGGACGATCCGACGTTGCTGCCGGGCGCGATCGAGGAGTTCCTGCGCTACGACGGGCCGGTCAACCCCGGCATCGCCCGGTTCGCGCGCGAGGACGTCGAGATCGCGGGCGTGAACATCCCGTGCGGCGCGACCGTGCTGATCGCCTCCGCCATCGCGGACCGCGACCCGGCACGGTTCTCCGATCCGGACAGGCTGGACATCACCCGGCGGGACACCGCCCACCTTGCGTTCGGGCACGGCATCCACTACTGCCTGGGGGCGCCGCTGGCCAGACTGGAGGGTCAGATCGCCATCGGAACCGCCCTGCGCCGCCTCCCGGACCTCGCGCTGGCCGTGCCCCCGGGCGAGCTGCGCTGGCGGCCGGGCGGGCTGCGCGGCCCCGAGCGACTGCCTGTCACCTTCGCCTCCGGCGGCGCCGGCTGAGAGCGCCGGAATCGAGAGCGTCCCGGCGCACAGCCCCTCCGCCCCGCCTCTCGGCACCACCTCCGCAGCCGCACCGTGCGAGCGAGGGTGACCTGAGACCGCCGCCTGTTACCGCTGCGCGGCCGCGAGTTCGCGCACCGTGGCCATGTCGCTGAACGGAATCAGCTGTTCCCCGATGATCTGGTACGGCTCACTGCCCTTGCCCGCAACCAGGACGACGTCATCCGGACCGGCGGCGGACAGGGCGAAGGCGATGGCCCGGCGGCGGTCCGCGAACCTCTCGAACCGGGTGCCGGTGGCCACGAGCCCGGGCGTGATCTGGTCCATGATCGCCTCGGGGTCCTCGTTCCGTGGGTTGTCCGAGGTGAGGACACACAGATCGGAGTGGGTCCCGGCGATCTCGCCCATCTGCGCGCGCTTGGTGGCGTCCCGGTCGCCCCCGCAGCCGAACACGGTGATGACCCGGCCCGGCGCGAAGTCCCGGATGGCGGAGAGCACCTTGTCCAGGGAGTCGGGGGAGTGGGCGTAGTCCACGATCACGGACGAACCGTGGGGGGTCTCGAAGCGTTCGAGCCGCCCGGGGACCGGGGGCATCCGGTCGAGCGCGGCAACCAGACCCGCCAGGTCGTGCCCCAGGAGGTGGCAGGCCGCCACGGCGGCCAGCGCATTGGCCACCGAGAACCGGCCGGGCACCGGGATCGCCGCGGGGTACTTGCTCCCCGCGTGGTGGAGGGTGAAACGCGTACCGAAGGCGTTCATGCTCAGGTCCGTCGCCCGGTAGTCGGCCTCCGCGTCGATACCGTACGTGGTGACCGGGCCTGGCATGATCCGCTTGATCCCGGCCCCCACGGGGTCATCGGCGTTGACCACGGCGAGCCGGCAAAGCCCCTGGAAGAGGCGGAGTTTGGCGTCGCGGTAGTTCTCCATGGTGCCGTGGTCGTCCAGGTGGTCCTGCGTGAGATTGGTGAAGATCCCCACGTCGATGAACGCACGGTCCACCCGGTGGTTCAGCAGGCCCATCGAGGTGGCCTCCAGGACGACGGTGCCCACGTCGTGGTCGCGCATGTGTCCCAACAGGTACTGGAAATCCGGCGATTCCGGTGTGGTCAGCACCGAGCGCGGCATCGGGATCAGTTCGTCGCCGATGCGGCTGCCCGATGTCCCGATCACACCCACCTTCGCGCCTTCGGCGATCCTCAGGACGGACTCGACCATGTACGACACCGAGGTCTTCCCGTTGGTACCGGTCACGGCCACCATGTCCATGTCCCGACCGGGTTCGCCGTAGTAGCGCGAGGTGACGACGGCCGCCGCCACCCGGGTGTCCGGCACTCGGACGACGCATGCATCGCCTGCCGACGCCCATACTGCCGCCGGGAGATCGGGCGCTGCCCTGTCGACGAGTACCGCCACGGCGCCACGTGCCAGTGCCGAGCCGACGGCCTCGGGGCCCCCTTCCCGATGACCGGGCACGGCGATGAACAGCGAACCCGATGAAACGCGATGGGCGTCGAAACAGGCCCCTGCGCTGATCCTCGTATCCGGATCGCCGAGGAGGACCTCGTGATCGTGACCGGCCAGCAACTCCCTCAACTTCATGCAGGGTCCTCTCGAAAATGCGACACGCCCCTTCGGCCGTCGCCGAAGGGGATGCCGACGGCACGCCGAGGAGCTGCGCGAGTGTGGGGTGCTGCGGAACGCACAGCGAAGGGGGTGGAGAAGCGCTCCATGGGCGGAGCGGAAGCGGTGGGAGAACGCGCGGATCAGACCATCGGCACTGAAACCGTGAAGTCCGTGAGTGCCTGGCTAACCGTGACCGTGCAGCGCACGGCAGAGCGCCTTGGGCGCGACTGGGCCCAGCACGTGAGGGGCCTGGCGCAGGCACTCCCTCACTGCATGTGTGTCGCCCATGGGTGGAGTGTACGTCCCGTGGAGCGGCGCCGAATCCGCACTGCTCGCCTCGACCGGCCGGTCGGTTTGCGTTCGCGGCTGCCTTTCCGAAGTTCGGTGCGCAGCTAAGGGCTGTCCCGTAATCCCTGGTGGATCGGCGCGCGGCGTCGGATGCGGTGCATCGCAAGGCGGAGGGGCGTCCTCGTACTGGGCGTATTCGGGCGTTCCGACAACGCGGCGAGGTGCCGTAGCTGTCGTCGCGCGCCCGCCAGGGATTACGGGACAGCCCTTAGGGCTGATCGCGCACCCGTGCGCCCGGCGAAGTGGTGGCGTCGCTCAGCAGGAGGCCGCCGATGCGGGTCTTTCGCCGGGCACCACCGCGGCGACGCCGGGCGGCACGGCGAGATCCTGGGCGACGAACGCGGAATCGCGAGAGGTTCCGCTCGGCGGGTTCGCTCTGATGACGTGGTCTGCCAGGTCCGCCAACTCTTCAGCTGTGACTGGCACTTGAGTAGCACCGGGCATGCACTGCACGACTGCCTTCACATATTCCTCACCTTTTCGACACTTGGTCATCACGGATTGTGTAGGCTCCGGGGCCTCTGTACGTACCACTGGGGGGATTCCTCATGCGCATACGCCATGTCATATCCACTGTTGTCGCTGTCGGGACCGTCGCGGTCGTTACCGCAGCTCCGGCACAGGCAGCCGAGTACTCGTCGGCGCTGAAGGTCAAGGGTGTCCAGTACGACGCGCCCGGCACGGACTCCAACAAGTGCTCCACCGGGAACAGCAAGGACGAGTACCTGACGATCAAGAACTACTCGTCGACGGCGACCATCAATCTCAAGGGCTACGTCGTCAAGGACGCCACCGGTAATCGCTTCATCTTCCCGGCCGGCCACTACCTCCAGCCCGGCGACTACGTAAAGCTGCGGGGCGGCCACGGCACCGACTCCGACGCCAAGAACGTGGTCTACCGCCAGAACTGCAACTTCATCTGGAACAACGACAAGGACACCATCTACCTGTACAAGCCGTCGGGAAGCCGGGCGGACGTCCACTCCTACACCAAGACCGGCTCCGACCGCGACCGCAACGGCTACATCACCTACCACGGCTGATGCACTCCTGCTGACCACCGATGGGAACGGCGGCAGAGGGCGAGTGCTCTGCCGCCGGTTCGCCGGCGGGCGTCCCGCTGTCGCCCCACATCGTCGACTGCGGATCGGTCAGTGTGCTCCGAGGCGGCGCTGCCGCACTGCCCGGCCCGGCCACCGCGCTTACGGTGGTGGGATGGCAGTGATCAACGGTTGGAGGCGGGAGGCACGAGCCCGGCCCGGCGCGGTGGACGCGCTGGTGTCGGCCGTGCTGTTCGGGCTGTCGGTCGTGGCTTCTGCTGTTGTGCCGGACGAGCACCGGATCTCGTTCCGGTGGCCAGGCGTGGTGCTGGCGGCGGTCGGCTGCGCGGCGTTGATGTGGCGACGTCGCCACCCGTTCGGCGTACTGGCTGTCGCGGTCGGCTGCGGGGTGGCATTTCAGGTGCTCGGGTTCCGGGAGAGTCCGCTGGTGTCCAGCCCGGTCGTGGTCTCCCTCTACACCGTTGCGGTGCGGACCGACCGGCGCACCACCTGGACCACGGCGGCGGCCACGGCTGCCGTCCTGGTGGGGGCTGCCTTGCTGTTCACTCCGGGATCATGGCTGGAGCCGGAGAAGGCGGTGATGCTGGCGTGGACGGCTCTGGCGGCCGCCATCGGCGACGCAGTGCGGTCACGCCACGCCTATGTGGCGGCCGTGGAGGAGCGGGCGGAGAACGCGGAGCGGACCCGTGAGCAGGAGGCACAGCAGCGGGTGGCGGCCGAGCGGGTCCGGATCGCGCGCGAGCTGCACGACGTCGTCGCGCACCACATCGCCCTGATCAACGCTCAGGCGGGTGTCGCCGTCCATCTCGCGGAGCGGCAGCCGGAGCAGACACTCGCCGCCCTGGAGAACATCCGGGACACCAGCCGGTCGGCACTGGATGAACTGCGCGCGACCGTAGGCCTGTTGCGGCAGACGGGTGATCCGGCGGCGCCGCGCGATCCGATGCCGGGTCTGACACAGCTGCCGGACCTGCTCGCATCGTTCGAAGGCGCCGGACTGGCTGTCAGGCACAGCCAGCGAGGTATCAGCGAACCGCTGGCGCCGGCGGTGGACCTGGCCGCGTACCGCATCGTGCAGGAGGCCCTGACCAATGTGCACAAGCACGCCGGCGCGGACCAGGCCCGATTGTTTCTGCATTACCGCCCCGAATGGCTGACGATCACCGTCGAGGACGACGGATGCGTCGGTCCGTACCACCGCGAACCCCACCAGGGGACCGGCCACGGGCTGATCGGGATGCGCGAGCGTGCTGCCATCGTCGGGGGCACGCTGTACGCGGGAGCCCGCCCGCAGGGCGGCTTCGCTGTGACTGCCGATCTGCCCCTGCGAGCCGGCACCGCAACGGGCGGTCCGGCAGCGGACGGACCGCCGAGGAGAGATGGGTATGACGACCCGCGTACTGCTAGCCGATGACCAGGCCCTGCTACGGGGCACCTTCAGGATGCTGTTCGATTCTGCGGACGACATGGAGACCGTGGGCGAGGCGTCCAACGGATGCGAGGCGGTGGAGCTGGCGCATGCCCAGCACCCCGATGTGCTCCTGATGGACATCCGCATGCCCGAGATGGACGGCCTCGCCGCGACACGGCTGATCAGCGAGTCGGAGGACCTCGCGGGGGTCAAGGTCCTCATCCTGACCACCTTCGAGGACGACGAGTACGTCGCCGAGGCGCTGCGTGCGGGTGCGAGTGGCTTCCTGGGCAAGGGCGCACGGCCCGAGGAGCTTCTCGATGCCGTGCGCACGGTCGCCGGCGGGGAGGCCCTGCTGTGCCCGTCGGCCGCCCGAGCGCTGATCACACGATTTCTGACGCAGCCGGAAGCATGCCCGGCCGTCATGCACGAGCGGCTGGCGTGCCTGACGCCACGGGAACGCGATGTCCTGGCACTCGTCGCACTGGGGTTGTCGAACGACGAGATCGCCGATCGCCTGTTCATCAGCCCGCTGACCGCCAAGACCCACGTCAACCGGGCCATGACCAAGCTGGACGCTCGTGACCGGGCCCAGCTCGTGGTCATCGCCTACCAGTGCGGCCTGGTGAGCGCGGCGATGGAGCCGAGCGGTCCGTCGACACCCGTGTAGTCGCCGGCACGGGTACGTGCGGCGCTCTGTCCCGGCCGTAGGCCGATGCGCCCAGTACCGCGGACGTGGTAGCCGGGAATCGCTGCACGGGGACGATGTGCGAGGGGCCGGTCACGGGCGAGAGTGAGGTGGTGAACGGAGGTTTCGCAATGATCGAAGCCCACTGCCTTACCAAGAGGTACGGCAGCAAGACAGCCGTCGAGGATTTGTCCTTCACGGTCCGCCCCGGCATCGTGACGGGGTTCCTCGGTCCCAACGGGGCCGGCAAATCCACCACCATGCGGCTGATCCTCGGCCTGGACGCCCCCACCGCCGGGTATGCCACCGTCAACGGCCGCCCTTACGCACACCACGAAGCGCCCCTGCACGAGGTCGGGGCGATGCTGGAGGCCCGCGCCACCCACACCGGCCGCACCGCCTACCACCACCTGCTGGCCCTGGCCGCCACTACCGGCATCCCCCGCCGGCGCGTGAACGAGGTCATCGACCTCGTCGGCCTGCGCGAGGTCGCCGGCAAACGAACCGGCGGTTTCTCTCTGGGCATGGGACAGCGCCTCGGCATCGCCACTGCGCTTCTCGGCGACCCCGCCACCGTCATCCTCGACGAGCCGGTCAACGGTCTCGATCCGGAGGGCATCCGGTGGATCCGGCATCTCCTCAAGAGCCTGGCGGGGGAGGGACGAACGGTGTTCGTCTCGTCGCATCTGATGGGTGAGATGGCGCTCACCGCCGAACATCTTGTCGTCATCGGCCGCGGTCGGCTCATCGCCGACACCTCGGTCGAGGAATTCACCCGTAGCGCTGCCCGCACCGTGGTGCGCGTGCGCTGCCCGGACATCGACCGCTTGAAAGATCTGCTGGCGGGTCCGGACGTCACCCTTACCACCTGTGCGCCGTACACCTTGGATGTAGTGGGCCTGACGAGTGACCAGATCGGCATCACGGCCGCCGACGACGGGCTCACCCTGCTCGAACTCTCTCCCCAGCGGATCTCCCTGGAGGAGGCATTCATGGAACTGACCCGGGACGCGGTCGAGTACCGCTCCACCATCGCCGACGAAACGGTCGCAGCAAGGAGCGCGTCATGACCACGACCCTCACGCGCCCGCTCGACGCGACAGCGCGCCCGGGCAAGGTGACCCTGCTCCGGGTGCTCAGGTCCGAATGGATCAAGCTGCGCACCGTGCGCTCCACGTCGGTCACCTTGCTGATCGCCGTGGCCGCGATGGTCGGGTTGGGCATGCTGGTCACCCACCTGCGGGCAGGCGACCTCAATGCGCGGGAACTGGCGCACTTCAACGGAGCCGAGCTCAGCCTGAGTATGTTCCGGCCCGCACAGTTGGCCGTCGGTGTCCTGGGCGTCCTGATGTTCACGGGCGAGTACTCCACCGGATTGATCCGTGCCACCCTCACGGCCGTCCCCAGGCGGCTGCCCATGCTGGCGGCCAAGGCAGCCGTCTTCACCGGCGTCGTCCTCGTCCTGATGACCGCGGCCTCTTTCGCCGCCTTCTTCGGTGGCCAGTCCGTCCTGTCCTCCGCGCACCCTCACCTGGCCATGAATCTCTCCGACCCCGGGGTCGCCCGTGTGGTCTTCGGTACCGGCCTCTACCTCACCGTCGTCGGACTGCTCGGTGTCGCCCTGGGCGCCATCATCCGCAGTTCTGCGGGAGCCATCGCCACACTGGTGGGCATCCTGCTCGTCCTGCCCGGACTGGGAGCCCTGCTTCCGGCCGACTGGGCTCAGCACATCGACCCCTACCTGCCCAGCAATGCCGGACGAGCCGTGCTCTCGGTCGTCCCCGATCCCGCGATGGCCCCCTGGACAGGTCTGTCACTGTTCGCCGGATACGTAGCCGCCCTCCTGGGTATCGCCGCCTGGCTCCTCAAGCGACGCGACGCCTGACCGGCGCAGCAGGAAGCCGCGCAACAGCGCCACCGGCCCGGACAAGGGCCGTTGCGGGACCTGCGGCCTGATCGACACGCTGCGGACGGAGTCCGCCCACCGTATCCCCGATCCATGGACGACCCTCTGGATCACCATGCTGCTGTTCCTCGCCAGGGCACGACCCGGTAGCCGAACCCCATCGGGCTCGTGCGCACACCGAAGGCGACTCACACCCCTCAGGACAGCACCGCAGAACAGGCACCTCCGTGGACGTCACCGACACCACGATGACGCCCGCACCCGAACCCGTGGCCGCGCCGACCGCGCGGACCCCCCCAGCACGGAGAGGACCCATCATGTTCACCTCGCCCCAGGAATGCCGCACCATCCGTGAGCTGCTCGCCGGATACGCACTCGACGCCCTCGCGCCCGAGGAAGCCGCTCGGGTCCGCGCCCACCTGACCACCTGCCCCGCTTGCCGGGACGAGCACGACTGCCTCGCAGCGGTATCCGCACACCTGCCCATGCTCCGCGATGCTCTGGCCCGCGACATCGGGCGCCGGCAGCAGAGGTACGTGCCCGCCCCGGCCGAGAGCTGCCACACCTCACGTCCGCAGCTCCGTCGGCGTCGTCCGGCCCGCTCGATACTGGGCACGCCGCTCACGGTCACCCAGTTGCTGAGCAGGATGCGGGCGTCAGGTGAGCCGGGCGAGCGAGCGGGCAGAAGTGCCCCGGGCCCCCGCGCAACGGCAGACGGGGCGGAGGGGCGGCCGACGCCTCAGTCTCTCCGCCCGGTGGTCACACCGTGGCCGGCCGCCGGCTGAGGCCGTGGGTGCTCGACGCCCAGGCCCGGGCCGCTGGGAACGGCGGAGACGGTGAGTGCCGCGGTCCCGGGTCCGAGCCGGGCCCACGCGCCCGGCAGCAGGGCGACGAACGAGGTCGGGGATGTTCCGTGGGCCCGCACGAGTGCCGGGCCACGGCCGTCGCCGTCGTCGGCCGGGGAAGTGTTCCGGACGACCGACCCGTACACAGCTCCCGCTCCGCTCCTCGTTCTCTCGACGGGTACGGCGGACTGCCGTTCGGCCGCCTCCCGGTGGCGCCACCGCACAGCCGGCTGCTTGCTGGTCCCAGGGTCCCCTGGGAGAGGAAGCGAGTGCTCATGGCGACACCGAGGACCAAGGGACACGCGCTGCAGACTCCGCGGGCGGCAGGACTGGCCGGGGTCGTCTTCGCGGTGCTGCTCGCGGCCGCCATCATCCTGATCCGGCTGGCGATCCCCGAAGGGGCCGACGCGGTCACGATCCGGGGCTTCGACGACTCCTCGCGCCGGAACGCGGTGAAGACGGCGCTCGCGCTCGTCCCCTTCGCGGGCATCTTCTTTCTGTGGTTCGTGGGCGTGCTGCGCGCGCACGTCGGGGACGCGGAGGACAAGTTCATCGCCACCGTCTTCCTGGGCAGCGGTCTGATCTTCGTGGCTTCGATGTTCGCGGCGGCCGCGGCCGCAGGGGGCGTGCTGTCCGTCGGGGCTCCGTCCGGGAACGACCCGGGGCTGCCCTCCTGGGACTTCGGCCGCCACTTCGCGTACACGCTGCTGACGGACTACGCGATGCGGATGGCCGCGGTGTTCACGCTCACGACGTCGACCTTGGGGTACCGCCTCGGGATCTTCTCCCGGTGGCTCACCCTGCTGGGCCTCCTCGTCGCCGTGACGCTGCTTTTCGTGGCGGCCACCGTCGCCTGGTCCGAGCTGGTCTTCCCGCTCTGGTCACTGATCGTCAGCATCTACATTCTCGTGGTCAGCCGCGCCCCCGGGCCCGATGGAGCGAAGGCGGCCTGACCGCGGCTGCGGCCCGCAGCTCGGGGCACGCTCACTCCTTCGGCTCTCCTGGGCGAGCGCCGAACCCACCGGTCCTTCGATGCTGGCGTGGGGGAGAAGACCCGCCGTCCCGCCGCCAAAAACGCGGACGGCGCCGGACCAGGCTGCCGGAAGGGGCGGAGCGTCGATGAGGCTTGTCGTCGATCTCAACAAGTGTCAGGGATACGCGCAATGCGCGTTCCTCGCGCCCGATGTCTTCGCCATGCACGGCGAAGAGGCGCTCACCTACAACCCACGGGCCGACGAGGACCAGCGCGAGAACGTGGCGCGCGCCGTCGCGGCGTGCCCCGTCCAGGCCATTCTGGCCGACGCGCTGGACACACCGGGAGAGATGACGGCCATGCCGGGCGAGGAGGAGTCCCATGGCCGCTGACGCATTTCTGGCGTGGCTCAGGCGCGAGGGCCGGATCGTGATCGTGGGCGCCTCGCTGGCCGGCCTGCGGGCGGCCGAGACGCTCCGCGACGAGGGCTTCGAGGGGTCGCTCACCATGATCGGTGACGAGCCGTACGAGCCGTACGACCGGCCGCCGCTCTCCAAGTCGGTGCTGCTGGGCAAGGCGTCGCCGGCCCATACCGAGCTGCCCCGGCGCCGATCGGTGGAAGCGAAGTGGCGGCTCGGTGTCGCGGCGACCGGGCTGGACATGGCGGCCAAGCGGGTGCTGCTGGCCGACGGCGACGAGGTGGAGTACGACCGGCTGCTCATCGCGACCGGTGTACGGGCCAGGCCGTGGCCGCGCCAGGCGGAGGCCGAGCTGGACGGCGTCTTCGTCCTGCGGACGCGCGACGACGCGGCCGGGCTGCAGCGCCGGCTGATGGCCTCGCCCCGCAGGGTGTTCGTGATCGGGGCCGGTTTCACCGGCTCGGAGATCGCGTCCGCCTGCCGCGCGCGTGATCTCCCGGTCACCGTGGCGGAGCGCGCCGACGCGCCCCTGGTGGGTGCGCTGGGAGGGGTGGTCGGCGCGGTCGCCGCGGAGCTGCATCGCGAGAACGGGGTGGACCTGCGCACCGGCGTCATGGTCACCGGCCTCGAGGGCGACTCGGTGGGGCGGGTGCGCGCCGCTCATCTGTCCGACGGCAGCACCGTCGAGACGGACGTGGTGGTCGTCTCGCTCGGCGCGACCCGCAACACCGAATGGCTGGCCGGATCCGGACTCGGCGCGGGACCCCGCGGGATCGCCTGCGACGCGGGGTGCCGGGCGTTCGACTATCGGGGCATCGTGACCGACGACATCTTCGTCGCCGGTGATGTGGCGCGGTCCCCACATCCGCTCTTCGGCTATCAGTTCCTTTCCCTCGAACACTGGGGCAACGCCGTCACACAGGCCGAGGTGGCGGCGCACAACATGATCAGCTCCAGCACGGACCGCCGCCCGCACATGTGGGTACCGGCCTTCTGGTCGTCCCAGTTCGGGGTGAACATCAAGTCGGTCGGCGTCCCGTCCATGGGCGAGGAGATCCTCATTGCGCAGGGGGCGCTCGCCGAGCGCCGTTTCACCGGTGCGTACGGCTATCAGGGCCGCGTCATCGGTGCGGTCACCTTCGACAATTCACGGTGGCTGCAGTTCTACCAGGGGCTGATCGAGACGGCTGCACCGTTCCCCCCGGCGTTCCTGACCGTGGACCGCCGGCCCGAGGGCAGGCAGCCCGTCCCGGCGGACTTCCCGGACCCCTCGCTGCCCACCCACGGGCCGACCGTCACCCTCAGCGGCTACTCGCCGGCCGACCGACGGCTGGTCTTCAAGCCGGCCCGCTCCTGACCACCGGCGGGGCCCGACATCCCGCTGCCCGACGCCGATACGGCCCCTTCTGCTCCCACGCCCCAAGGACCCGCCATGACGCAAGCCCCGCTCCTGCGCCAGATCACCGATTACGCCAACCGTGCCGACCCGTATCCGCTGTACGCGGAACTCCGCAGGACCCCGGTGTTCCAGGAAGAGGACGGCGGCCCGTTCGTCATCAGCACGTACTGGGACATCCAGAGCCTGCTCCACGACCCGCGGATCAGCTCCGACGCCTCCAATCTCACCGCCCACGGCGGCGACGAGGTGACCGGGCAGGAGGAGGAGACGGCTCTGCCGCCCAGCTTCCTGCGGCTCGACCCTCCGGAGCACGACCGGTTGCGTCGGATGGCCAACCGTCCGTTCGGCCCGCCGCACAGCCCCAGGCGTGTCCACGACATGCGCGGCGAGCTCGCCGGGATCGTCTCGGACCTGGTCGCCGGCTTCGGGGACACGGACCGGATCGATGTGGTCGACCAGTTCTCGTATCCCTTTCCCGTGACCGTGATCTGCCGGTTGCTCGGAGTGCCGCGGGAGGACGAGGCACGCTTCCACTCGTGGGCCGACACCATCGCCGCCGGCCTGGACCCGGTTCCGGGCGACGACCTCGCCGAGCGGAACCGCGTCACGCACGAGGCCAGGATGCAGCTGGGCATGTATCTGGCCGGGCTGGTCGAGGAGCGCCGCAAGGCACCCGGTGACGACATGCTGTCCGAGCTGGTGACCGGCCATGGACCGGACGGTCCGATGACGACGATGGAGGTGCTCAGCACCGCTGTCCTGCTGCTGATCGCCGGCCATGAGACGACGGTCAACCTGATCACCAACGGGATGCTCACCCTGCTGCGCCACCCGGAGGCACTGCATCGGCTGCGGGACGACCCGCGCCTCGCCGTCAACATTGTCGAGGAACTGCTGCGTTACGAGCCGCCGGTGCAGTTCGTGCCGCATCGCACGTGCATCGCGGACATCGAGGTCCGAGGGGTCACCATTCCGAAGGGCTCGTCGATCTGGCTCGTCCTGGCAGCCGGAAACCGGGACCCGGAGCGCTTCGAGGACCCCGAGCGATTCGACCCGGACCGCAAGGACGTCCAGCACCTCGGCTTCGGCAGCGGCATCCACAGTTGCTTCGGCGCACCGCTCGCGCGGCTGGAGGCGCAGTTCGCCCTGACCGAGCTGGCCCGCAGGCTCGACAACCCTCGCCTGGTGGAGGACCCGCCCCCTTACCGGCAGAACGCGGTCCTGCGTGGCCCCCGCCATCTGAACATCACGTTCGACGGCCTGCGCCCCCGGTAGGGCCGAATCGGCGTGTCGCCGGCTGTGTGCGGTGGTCCTGAGAGTGAACAGTCCGCGCCTGCGTGCGCGCCTTTTTGACGGCCCGTCATGAGACGGTGCGGAGATGACGTCATCACCCGTACTCGACGGCAGGGCGGCTCTGGTCACCGGCGCCTCCCGGGGGATCGGCCTCGCCACGGCGCAGGCCCTGGGCGAGGCGGGAGCGATGGTCTGCATCACCGCTCGCGATCCCGCGGGAGTGGACGTGGCCGTGGACCGGCTCGCCGCCACCGGCGTCAGGGTGGTGGGCTGTGCCGGCTCGGTCGCGGATCCCGCACACCTGGCGGCGTGCACGGATCTTGCGGTGCGGGAGTTCGGCCGGCTCGACATCCTCGTCAACAACGCCGGGACCAATGCCCCGTTCGGCCCGCTGATGGAGGCCGAGCCCGGGGTCTGGCGCGACGCTTTTACCGTGAACGTGGAGGCACCGCTGCGCCTGATCCAGCTCGCCTGGCGGGCATGGATGCGCGAGCACGGCGGGGCAGTCGTCAACATCTGCACCGAGGGCACCTACGGCGTGGGGCCGCACGTCGGCGCGTACGGCACGAGCAAGGCGGCCCTGCTGCACCTGACCCGCCAGCTCGCCGGTGAGCTGGCGCCCGGCGTGCGGGTGAACGCTGTCTCGCCGGGTCTGGTGCGCACCGAGATGGCGCGATTCGTGTGGGAACGGGCCGAGGAGAGGATCGCCCGGAGTCTGCCGCTGGCCCGGATCGGCGAGCCGGAGGACGTGGCACGCGCAGTGCTGTGGCTGGTCTGCGGACTGGGTCACCGGCACGGACCTGCTCGTCGACGGCGGCACGAGGGTGCGAGCGGCCGGCCGGGCCGGCTCCGGCGTGCCCACGGATGCCGTACACGACGTTCTGGCGCGAACGGACCCGCGGAGCAGCACGTAGCCGCCGACATCAGCCCGGGTGCGGAGTGGTGAAGCGCCGGCCCACGCTGCGCGGCGAAGTGGCGGAGTCCGGCCGCAGGTGCGCGGACCGACAACTGACCTGCCGACCGAAATGCCGGTGGGGCACCCGAAGTCCGGGTACCCCACCGGCTGTTGGATTCCCGGTCAGCCGGTGAAGCCGGCAGTGATCGAGGTGAACTGCCAGTCGCTCTGGGCGATGCCCGAGCAGGTCTCCTGCAGGCCGCCGCCCGGGCAGCCGTGGTCGCGGTTGACGGACCAGAAGGCGAGACGCGCGATGTGGTGCGAGTTGGCCCAGTTGCGGATGTCGGTCCAGTTCTGGACGGTGGTGGTCTCCTGGTTGTCGCTGACACCGTTCATGCCGGAGATGCCGATGTGGGCGTAAGCGGTGGGGTCGTCCCAGCCGAAGGTGGACTTCAGCTCGGCCTTGAGGCCCTCGGTCGCACTGACAGTACTGGCGTACATGTCGGTGGATGCGTTGCCGAAGTCGAAGGGCATGATGGTGAAGACGTCGATGTCGGCGCCCAGAGCCTTGGACTGATCGATGAGACGGTTGCCGTAACTGTTCGGTCCGGTGGTCGTGGTGCCGAAGGTGACGATGGTCTTCAGACCCGGGTTGTTCTGCTTGACGATCTTCAGAGCGCCGAGAATGCGGTCCTGCACAACGGCGTTCTCGAACTCGTCGGTGTTCTCGATGTCGATGTCGATCGCCTTGAGCCCGTACGCGTCGATCACCTGCTGGTAGGCACCGGCCAGCGCTGCCGGGGTGGAGCAGTTCGGGCCGAGCTTGTTGCCCTGCCAGCCGCCGAAGGACGGGACGATGTCACCGCCGGCCGCCCGGATGGCGGCGATGGCCGACTGGTCGACACCGCCGGTCAGCGCGCGCTGGCCGTCCCAGGCCGGATTGCAGCCACCGGAGGACAGGATGAAGGCCATGGTGAACCACTTGACGCCGGTGGCGTTCATCACCGTGCTCGGGGCCGGCGGGTTGCCCCAGCCGAGGTAGAGGTACGGGGCGGCCTGCTTGAAGCCCGTCCCGCCGCTGCCCCCGGAACTGGTGGTGACGCTCACCGCGTTGGACGCTGCCGAGACGTTGCCGGCCGCATCGCGCGCCCTGACGGTGAACGAGTACGTCGTGCTCGCGGCCAGGCCGCTCACGGTGGCGCTGGTTCCGGTGACGGTGCTGACCTTGGCGCCGCCCTGGTAGATGTCGTACCCGGTGACGCCGACGTTGTCGGTGGCGGCGGTCCAGGAAAGGGTGGCACTGGAGGAGGTCTTGCCGGTGGACTGGAGGCCGCTGGGCGCGGTGGGGGCCTGGGTGTCGGCGCTGCCTCCCGGCCCGTCCAGGCTGATGTCGTCGGCATAGTAAGTGCCCTGGCCGTACCAGCCGTTGAGGTAGATCTCCGCGCTGGTCTGCGAGGCTCCGGTGGTGAAGGACAGTGAGAGCTGGGAATAGCCGGACGTCGACGTGGTCCAGGTGGAGCCGCCGCCGGTGACACCGAGGTAGACGTAGCTGCCCCGCACCCAACCGGACAGTGTGTAGGTGGTGTTGGGCTGGACGGCGACGGTCTGGGTGCACTTGGCGTTGTCACTGTCGCCCGCGGCCCCGGCCAGCGCCTTGCTGCCGCTGTGCACCGGACTGGACACCACGGAACCGAGGCCGCCGGTGCAGGACCAGCCCGACAGCGTTGCGGATTCGAAGCCGGAGTTGTTGACCAGGTTCGCAGCGGATGCCGTGCCGGGAACGGTCAGGGTGGCTGCTGTACCGAGCAGGACTGCACCTGCCAGGGCGAGCAGGCGTGATCGAGTGCGCACGAGACCTCCGTTGTGAGAACGAGGGAGAAACGCGAACCGCGACAGCGTCGACACCGACGCTGGTGACACAGGCGAAATGGCCTCTCCGGCCCGCTGGGGACGGGCGGGGAAGAGCATGTCCGGCTGGCTCGACAGCTTCCCGAAGCGGCAAATCGCTTGTCAATAGGTTGATTAGGAAACTTTCCTGTTCATCGTTCCGGCCCGATCTGCAAGGCACTGTTGCGCTGAACCGGCCCCGGTCGGACATCAAGTCACCTACCAGGACGAGCCGTTGGGACAAATCGGCGCAGCGCCCGTCGCCACCCTCCCCATACGGCATCGGTCGGCACGGCGCCACCAGCCAGGAAGAGCGCGTCGTGAAGACAGGTGACGAAGAGCGTCAGCCGCGCGGCTGTTCGTCCTTGTCGCCCGTCTTCTGCCGGTGGGCCTCGCGGCCGTCCGCGATGCGGGCCTCGGCCCGCTCCCAGGCTCTGCTGTCACCCATGGGCGCATGGCGCCGCAGGTCCTGTGTTTCGCGCAGCAGTTGGCGCAGGTCGGCCAGGCCGCCTGCCACCGCGCCCGCCGTGCGGGCCTGCACCAGGACGTTGCCGAGAGCCGCGGCCTCGGCCGGGCCCGCCACCACGGGCAGCCCGCACGCGTCCGCCGTCAGTCGGCACAGCAGCTCGTTGTGGGCGCCGCCGCCGACGATGTGCACGGCCTCGACCGTACGGCCGGAAAGCCGCTGGGCGTCCATGATTGCGCGGCGGTGGGCGAGGGCCAGGGAGTCCAGCACGCAGCGGGTTGTCTCCGCCGCGTCGCGCGGGACGGGCTGACCGGTGCGTCGGCAGGCCTCGGAGATCCGCTCCGGCATCCGGCCCGGCGCGATGAACTCCGGATCGCCCGCGTCCACGACCGAGCGAAGGGGCGCGGATTCGGCGGCGCGGCGCAGCAGTTCGTCCAGTTCGTACGTCCGGCCCTGCGACTCCCAGGTGCGCAGGCACTCCTGGAGCAGCCA
This sequence comes from Streptomyces sp. NBC_01717, assembly GCF_036248255.1. Taxonomy (NCBI): domain Bacteria; kingdom Bacillati; phylum Actinomycetota; class Actinomycetes; order Kitasatosporales; family Streptomycetaceae; genus Streptomyces; species Streptomyces sp. NBC_01717. The sequence goes on from NZ_CP109178.1 coordinate 8,023,703, forward strand.
CAAGCCCATGATGTTGCGCAGGTAGCGGACGGTGCCGTCCACTCCCAGCTCGTTGGTGAAGTTGGCGCGGCGGCTGTCCTCGGTGAGGACGGGCGCATCCAGTTCGAGCCCGGCCAGCGACCACGTGCCGGTGGCGATGTACGCGAACCGGTCACCGTGCGCGGGCACCCCCACCACGGCGGACGCGGTGTCGTGCGACCCGACGACGGTCACGGGCACGGGCCCCGCGAGCCCCGTCTCGGCCAGCACCTCGGGCAGCAACTGCCCTGCCGGGTCGCCGGGCCGGCGCAGGGGCGCGAAGAGCGAGAGATCGATCCCGAGGGTGTCGGCGACGGGCCGGGCCCAGTCGCGGCTGCGCGGGTCGACCAGCTGGGTGGTGGAGGCATTGGTCAGCTCGGTGCCGACCTCGCCCGTCAGCCAGTACGAGACGAGGTCCGGGATCATCAGCAGCCTGCGGGCCGCGGCGAGGGCGGGTGTGCCCTGGGCGGCCACCAGCTGATAGACGGTGTTGAAGGGGAGGTACTGCAGCCCGGTGGCGGCGTACAGAGCGGTGGGCGGCAGCGCCCCGGCGACCTTCGCGGTGGCGCTCCCCGTACGGCCGTCCCGGTAGTGCACGGGATTGCCGATGAGCGCGCCGTCCGCGTCGAGAAGGCCGTAGTCCACGGCCCAGGAATCGATCCCCACGCTCGCCGGGGGCCCGCCCGCGAACCGGCCTGCGGCGTGCAGACCTTCGAGCACGCCGCGGTACAGGGCGAGGATGTCCCAGTGAAGGGTGGAGCCGACCCGTACGGGAGTGTTGGGGAAGCGGTGCACTTCCGTCAGGTCGAGCGTTCCGGCTCCCACCCGGCCCACCATCACGCGGCCGCTGGACGCGCCCAGGTCGACGGCGGCAAAGGGGCGGGGATCGGTCGGTGCCACGTCTTGTCAGTCCTTCGTGAGGGTTCGTACGAGCCGGGCTGTGGTGCGGGCGTCACGCCTGCCCGCAGCACGGCGGAACGACTCTCCGCGGGCGGCGCGGGCGGTGACCCGTCGGCCTGCGGCGGTGCGGGGCCGCCCGCCCCGCACCGCGCCGCACGCGCGAGCGCTACCGCAGGAACGCCGCAGCGACCCCCGCGTCGACCGGCACATGGAGCCCCGTCGTATGACTCAAGTCCCCTCCGGTCAGGGCGAACACCGCGTTGGCGACATGCTCAGGAAGCACCTCCCTCTTCAGCAGGGTCCGCTGGGCGTAGAACTCACCCAGCTTCTCCTCCTCCACGCCGTACACGGCCGCCCGCTTCGCCCCCCAGCCGCCCGCGAAGATGCCGGAACCGCGCACCACCCCATCAGGGTTGATGCCGTTGACCCGGATGCCGTGCTCACCCAGCTCGGCCGCCAGCAGCCGGACCTGGTGGGCCTGGTCGGCCTTGGTCGCCCCGTACGCGATGTTGTTCGGGCCCGCGAACACGCCGTTCTTGGAGGCGATGTAGACGATGTCGCCGCCGATGCCCTGCGCGGTCATCACCCGCGCCGCCTCGCGGGAGACGAGGAAGGACCCGCGGGCCATGATGTCGTGCTGGAGGTCCCAGTCCTTCGCCGTGGTCTCCAGCAGCGGCTTGGAGATGGAGATCCCCGCGTTGTTGACCACCAGGTCGACGCCGCCGAAGGCGAGCGACGCGGCGGCGAAGGCGGCGGCGATCTGCTCCTCGGAGGTGACGTCCACGGTCACCGCGACCGCCTTGTCGGGGCCGCCCAGCTCCTCGGCCACCGAAGCAGCGCTGTCCGCGTCGACGTCGGCGACCACCACGCACGCGCCCTCGGCGGCCAGCCGGTGCGCAATGGCCTTGCCGATGCCGGACCCGGCCCCCGTCACCAGCGCGACCCGGGTCGCCAGGGGCTTGGGTGGCGGCATCCGGCGGAGCTTGGCCTGCTCCAGTTCCCAGTACTCGATGCGGAACTTCTCGGACTCCTCGATGGGCGCGTACGAGGAGACGGCCTCGGCCCCGCGCATCACGTTGATCGCGTTGAGATAGAACTCGCCGGCCACCCGCGCGGTCTGCTTGTCCTTGCCGAAACTGAACATGCCGACGCCCGGGACGAGGACGACGGCCGGGTCCGCGCCGCGCATGGCGGGGGAGCCGGCGTCGGCGTGCCGCTCGTAGTACGCGCGGTAGTCCTCGCGATAGGCGGCGTGCAGCTCCTTCAGCCGTGCGACCGCCTCCTCCAGCGGGACGCCGGCCGGCAGGTCGAGGACCAGTGGACGGACCTTCGTCCGAAGGAAGTGGTCGGGGCAGGAGGTGCCGAGCGCGGCGAGCCGCGGGTGCTCGGCGCGAGCCAGGAAGTCCAGTACGACATCGGAGTCGGTGAAGTGGCTTACCTGCGGGCGGTCGGTGGAGGCCAGACCACGGACGACGGGGGCGAGCGCGGCGGCGCGGGCCCGGCGCTCGTCCTCGGCCGGCGCCCGGTACCCGTCGAGTACCGGCCCGAACGGTTCCGCCTTGCCGCGCTCGGCGAGGAATGCCTCCGCGGTGCGGATGATGTGCAGGGAGTTGCGCTCGCACTCCTCGGAGGACGCGCCCCAGGCGGTGATGCCGTGGCCGCCGAGAACGCAGCCGACGGCCTCGGGGTGGGCAGCCTTGACGGCCGCGATGTCCAGGCCGAGCTGGAAGCCGGGTCGGCGCCACGGCACCCACACGACCTGGTTGCCGAAGCACTCCTTGGTCAGCGCCTCGCCGTCGGCGGCGCAGGCGAGCGCGATGCCGGAGTCGGGGTGGAGATGGTCGACGTGGGCGGCCTCGACGAGGCCGTGCATCGCGGTGTCGATGGACGGCGCGGCGCCCCCCTTGCCGTGCAGGCAGTAGTCGAAGGCCGCGACCATCTCGTCCTCGCGCTCCACGCCCGGGTACACCCCGATCAGCGCGCGCAGCCGGTCCAGCCGCAGCGCGGCGAGCCCGTCGGCCTTGAGCGTGCCCAGGTCGCCGCCCGAACCCTTGACCCACATCAGCTCGATGTCGCCGCCGGTCACGGGATCGGTGGCGGTGCCCTTCGCGGAGGTGTTGCCGCCCGCGTAGTTGGTGTTACGGGCGTCCGCGCCCAGTCGGTGGGATCGAGCGAGCAGCTCCGCCACGCGCTCGTGAGGTGCGTCTGTCATCACTTGCTTCCTTCGAGTTTCGTCATGGCTTCCTGCTGACGGGGCGCGGCGGGTTCGCGGCGCCGCGCTGCGCCGCGCGGGGCGCCCGCCCGGCGCGGGATGTCTGTCGTGGTTTCGCCGCGACGGCGCGTGCTTCCCGACGCGACAGCGGGCGTACCGGCGTGCTGCGGCACGCCGGTGCCGATCCGGCTGCGGGCGTCGTACTCCACCCCTCTCCACCGTGGTGGCCGCGCCCGCCGCCCCTCCGCATTCCCGCGGGAGGCCTTACGCCCCCCAGCCCGCCTGTGTGCCGCCGACCCGCTCGGCGACGATCTTCTCCGCCCAGCCGGAACGTCGGTACGCCGCGATCGGGTCCGGGTCGAGGTCCAGCTCCTCGCGCACCTCGGCCAGCAGTGGCCGTACATCCGTGTTGTACGCGTCCATCAGGACGGCGTTCGCGGCCAGTACGTCCCCGGAGCGCTGCGCAGCGCCGAGCGCCTCGCCGTCCACGAGCAGCGCCTTCGCCGTCGCCTCCTGGACGTTCATCACGGAGCGGATGATGGCCGGGATCTTCGCCTCGATGTTGTGGCACTGGTCGAGCATGAAGGCCACGTCGGGTGTGAAGCCGCCGCCGCGGATCACCTCGTACATGATGCGGAACAGCTGGAAGGGATCGGCCGCGCCGACCATCAGGTCGTCGTCCGCGTAGAACCGGGAGTTGAAGTCGAACGCGCCGAGCCTCCCCTCGCGCAGCAGCAGCGCGACGATGAACTCGATGTTGGTGCCGGGCGCGTGGTGGCCGGTGTCCACCACGACCTGCGCCTTGGGGCCCAGCTTCAGGCAGTGCGCGTACGCGGTACCCCAGTCGGGGACGTCGGTCGCGTAGAAGGCGGGCTCGAAGAACTTGTACTCCAGCAGCATCCGCTGGTTCTCGCCCAGCCGCTCGTGCACCGCGGCCAGGGCCTCGGCCAGCCGGTCCTGACGGGCCCGGATGTCGTCCTGGCCCGGGTAGTTGGTGCCGTCGGAGAACCACAGCTTGAGGTCGCGCGAGCCGGTCGCATCCATGATGTCGACGCACTCCAGCAGGTGCCCGAGGGCCTTGCGGCGGACGGCCGGGTCGGGGTTGGTGACCGAGCCCAGCTTGTAGTCGTCGTCCTGGAAGACGTTGGAGTTGATCGCGCCGAGCCGGAGTCCGAGCTCCTGCGCGTACGTGGCGAGGTCCGCGTAACCATCGGAGCCCTCGACCTTGTCCCACGGGATGTGCAGGGCGACGGTCGGGGCGACGCCGGTGTGCTGGTGGACGCGCGCCGCGTCGTCCAGCTTCTCCCGCGGGGTGCGCGGCACTCCGGGCTGCGCGAACACCTTGAAGCGCGTGCCGGAATTGCCGTACGCCCATGACGGCGTCTCGATGGCCTGGGTCTTGAGGGCCGCCTTCACGGCGGGTACGGCAGTCATGGATCAGCGCTCCCCGGGGCCGAGCAGATGGGTGAATCGTTTCATCGAGGGTGAAGTTATGACCACCCAGCTGGCATGTCAAGGGATTGAGTCGGTTCAGAGGTTTCGCGGGTTGACCCATTGACGCCGTGGGTGTTGCGCGTCTAGCTTCCGTGAAACTTAGTTGAAACCTTTCACGGCGCCTTCGGGACGTACCTTCCACGGAGCATCCATGAACCAGCCCGACACGGGCCCGGCCCCCGTCCTGGCCCTGACGGACGTGTCCAAGTCCTTCGGTGCCGTACGGGCGCTGCAGGACGTCTCCCTGCAACTGCTCCCGGGCGAGATCCACGCGCTCGCGGGTGAGAACGGCGCGGGCAAGTCCACGCTCATCAAGACGCTGGCCGGGGTGCACCGGCCGGACTCCGGCCAGGTGCTGCTCGACGGGGAGCCGGTCGTCTTCAACGGCCCGGCCGACGCCCGCGACGCCGGCATCGCCGTCATCTACCAGGAGCCCACCCTCTTCCCCGACCTGTCGATCGCCGAGAACATCTTCATGGGCCGTCAGCCGCGCGCCTCGTTCGGCCGGATCGACCGCCGTGCCGTGCGCGAGGCGACCGCCGCCCTGATGACCCGGCTCGGCGTCGACCTCGACCCCGAACGGCTCGCCCGTGGACTGTCCATCGCCGACCAGCAGATCGTCGAGATCGCCAAGGCGCTCTCCTTCGACGCCCGCGTCCTGATCATGGACGAGCCCACCGCCGCTCTCACCGGCAGCGAGACCGCCCGCCTCTTCTCGGTCGTCAAGACGCTGCGCGCCTCCGGCGCCGCCGTCCTGTTCATCTCGCACCGGCTCGAGGAGATATTCGGGCTCTGCCAACGCGTGACGACGCTGCGCGACGGCCGCTGGGTCGCCTCCGAGCCCCTGGACGGCCTCACCGAGGACGACCTCGTACGCCGCATGGTCGGCCGTGACCTCGACGAGCTCTACCCCAAGCAGGCCACGACCGTCGGCGAGACCGCCCTGTCGGTGCGGCGGCTCACCCGCGAAGGCGTCTTCCGGGACGTGTCGTTCGAGGTGCGGCGCGGCGAGATCGTGGCGCTCGCCGGGCTGGTCGGCGCCGGCCGCTCCGAGGTCGTCCAGGCCGTCTTCGGCGTGGACAAGGCGGACGCGGGCGAGGTACACGTGAACGGCGCACCGCTGCGCGCCGGTTCGCCGACTGCCGCCATGGACGCCGGAGTTGCGCTCGTACCGGAGGACCGGCGCCAGCGCGGGCTCGTCATGGAGATGTCCATCGAGCGCAACATCGGCCTCACCGGGCTAGGCAGCCTGGGCAGCGGCGGGATGGTGCGCCGCACCCTGGAGCGCGGGCGGGCCGCCGACTGGGCGGTGAAGCTCCAGCTCAAGTACAACAAACTCTCCGACACGGTCGGGGTGCTGTCCGGCGGCAACCAGCAGAAGGTCGTCCTCGCCAAGTGGCTGGCCACCGACCCGTCCGTGCTCATCGTCGACGAGCCCACGCGCGGCATCGACGTCGGCACCAAGGCCGAGGTCCACCGGCTGCTGTCCTCGCTCGCCGCCGAAGGGCTCGCCGTGCTGATGGTCTCCTCCGACCTGCCCGAGGTGCTCGGCATGGCCGACCGCGTGCTGGTCATGCACGAGGGCCGACTGGTGGCGGAGATCCCCCGTGAAGAGGCCTCCGAGGAGACGGTCATGGCCGCGGCCACGGGTCGCCTCACCGGCAAGGAGAAGGCGGCATGACAGTCGAGCCAGGTCTCAGTGGCCGCCGCCGATGTGGCGGCTCGCACGACACACACGGAAGGACAGCGGCGTGACGGCCACCCTCGAATCTCCGCCGGCCGCGCCGGAGGCGGACCGGCGATCCGCGCGCTCGCTCATGGATCTGGTCTTCCGCGCCCGTGAGTTGAGCATCGGCGGCGCGCTCGTGGTGCTGATCCTCGGCACCTGGATATCCAACCCGTCCTTCCTGGACGACCAGGGCATCAAGGATCTGCTCCTCAACTCCTCGATCCTCGTGCTGCTCGCCGTCGGCCAGTCCGTCGTCGTCATCACCCGCAACATCGACCTGTCCGTCGGTTCCGTCGTCGGACTCACCGCCTTCGCCTGCGGCAGCTTCGTCTCGGGCACGGACCACAGCGCGCTGACCGTCGTCCTGCTCGGCATCGGACTCGGCGTCCTGTGCGGCCTGGTCAGCGGCCTGCTGGTCAGCTTCGGCCGGGTGCCCGCGCTGGTCGTCACCCTCGGCATGCTCTACGTCATCCAGGGCATCGACCACGCCTGGGCGCACGGCAAGCAGATCAACGCCGCCGACGTCCCCGACGACGTGCTCGGCCTCGGCAGCGGCAGTGTCATCGGCATCCCGTATCTGCCGCTGATCTCCGCCGCCGTGCTGGTCGGCACCGCCTACTACCTGCGGACCTACCGCAGCGGCCGGGAACTGTACGCGATCGGGTCCAACCCCGAGGCCGCCCGCCTGGCCGGTATCCCCATCCGCCGCCGCGTGCTCGCCGCGTACGCCTTCTCCGGCGCCGTCGCCGGCCTTGCCGGGGCGCTGTGGCTCGCCCGCTTCGGCACGGTCGTCGCCGACGCCGCGAACGGCTGGGAGCTGACCGTCGTCAGCTCGGTCGTCGTCGGCGGCGTCGCCATCACCGGCGGCGTCGGCACGGTCTGGGGCGCGGCGCTCGGCGCGCTGCTGCTCACCACGATGGGCAGCGCCCTCGTCGTCCTGAAGGTGGACTCCTTCTGGCAGCAGGCCATCACCGGTGTGCTGCTGCTCGCGGCCATCACCACCGACCGCATCGTGAACCTGCGCACCACCAGCGCGCTGAGGAAGAGGAGCCGACGATGAACACCCTCGTCAAATACCTGCGCTGGGACACCGTCGTCGGCGTACTCCTGATCGCCGTCTTCCTCGCCGGATCCGGTACGACGGAAGGCTTCTCGGACACCGCCAACCTCTCCGCCGCGCTCGACGACACCGCCGAGATCGCCCTCATCGCCCTGCCGATGACCCTGCTGGTCGTCGCGGGACAGGTCGACCTCTCCGTGGCCTCCATGCTCGGACTCTCCAGCGCGCTCGCCGGCTCGCTGTGGGAGGCCGGCTGGGCCTTCGAGACGATCGTGCCCCTGTGCCTGCTCGTCGGCGCGCTCGGCGGCCTCCTCAACGGATGGCTCGTCACCCGCGTCGGGCTGCCCTCGCTCGCCGTCACCATCGGCACGCTCACTCTCTACCGGGGCCTGGCCTCCGTCGTTCTCGGGGACAAGGCGGTCGCCGACTTCCCCGAGACGTACTCCCAGTGGGCCACCTACACGCAGACCGTGCCGGGCACCTTCATCCCGTACCCCGTCGCCCTGTTCGGTGTCCTGGCCGTCATCACCGCCGTCGTCCTGCACTGCACGGCCTTCGGGAGGTCCCTGTACGCGATCGGCGCGCAGGAGGACGCGGCCTACTTCGCGGGCATCCGGGTCAAGCGCATCAAACTGGTGCTGTTCGTCCTCGCGGGCTTCGTGGCCTCCTTCGCCGGGATCGTCTTCACCCTGCGGTACGGCAGCGCCCGCGCCGACAACGGGGTCGGACTCGAACTGGTCGTCATCGCCTCGGTGCTGCTCGGCGGAGTCGACTTCGACGGCGGGCGGGGCACCCTCGGCGGCGCGGTCGCCGGGGTGCTGCTGATCGGGCTGCTGAACAACCTCCTCACCCTGAACGACGTGTCCAACGAGATCCAGGTGATCGTCACCGGCCTGCTGCTCGTGGCCTCCGTCCTCACCCCGCGGGTCGTCGCCGCCGTCTCCGAGCGCCGCCACCGGCGGGCCGCGACCGCCTCCGCCTAGCTCCCCCTGCTCCCTCAACTCCCGCCCTCCGAAAGGGACGTCACCATGTCTGCGCACTCCCGCACGCGCCGCCGTGCCACCCTCACCGCCACAGCTGCTGCCTGCGTCCTCGCCGTCACGCTGGCCGGCTGCTCGGGCACCACGAAGAACGACACCAAGAACGACACCAAGGAAGCGGCGAGCAGCGCCAAGGCCGACCCGAATGCGCCGCTGAAGAAAGGCCTCAAGATCGCCTTTCTGCCGAAGCAGATCAACAACCCGTACGAGAAGATCGTCGACGACGCGGGGATCGGCGCGGTCAAGGAGTTCGGCGGCTCCGGCAAGGAGGTCGGACCCTCCGACGCCAAGGCCTCCTCCCAGGTCTCATACATCAACACCCTCATCCAGCAGCGCCAGGACGCGATCCTCATCGCCGCCAACGACCCCAACGCGGTGTGCGGCCCGCTCAAGCAGGCCATGAAGCAGGACATCAAGGTCGTCGCCTACGACTCCGACACCGCCAAGGACTGCCGCCAGCTGTTCATCAACCAGGCCAGTTCCGAGGAGATCGGCCGCAGCCAGGTCCAGCATCTCGCCAAGCAACTCGACTACAAGGGCGAGATCGCGATCCTCTCGGCCACCCAGAACGCGACGAACCAGAACACCTGGATCGGGTTCATGAAGGACGAGCTGAAGAAGCCCGAGTACAAGGACCTGAAGCTGGTCAAGGTCGCCTACGGGGACGACGACGACCAGAAGTCCTTCCAGGAGACCCAGGGCCTGCTCAAGGCCTACCCGAAACTGAAGGGCATCATCTCGCCCACCACGGTCGGCATCGCCGCCGCCTCCCGCTACATCAGCGACTCCAGCTACAAGGGCAAGGTCGTCATCAACGGCCTGGGCACACCGAACCAGATGCGCAAGTACGTCAAGGACGGCACGGTCGAGCAGTTCTCCCTGTGGGACCCCAAGAAGCTCGGCTACCTCGGCTCGTACGCGGCCGCCGCTCTCGCCTCGGGCCAGATCACCGGTGCGGAGGGCGAGAAGTTCAAGGCCGGTGACCTCGGCGAGTACACCATCGGCAAGGACGGCGAGGTCATCCTCGGCCCGCCGACCGTCTTCGACAAGAACAACATCGACGACTTCGACTTCTGAGTTCCGGGATCGCCCGATGCAGCGCGTCTGCTTTCTGCTGAAGGTCCGGCAGGAGCGGCTTGAGGAGTACCGCGAGCGTCACGCGGCCGTATGGCCCGAGATGCTCGCGGCGCTCTCCGCCGCCGGCTGGCACAACTACTCGCTCTTTCTCCGGGAGGACGGCCTGCTCGTCGGCTACCTGGAGACCGAGGACTTCGCGGCTGCGCAGGCCGCCATGGCCGCCACGGACGTCAACACCCGCTGGCAGGCCGACATGGCGGCCTTCTTCGAAGCCCTGGACGGCGCCAAGCCGGACGAGGCGATGAAGCCGCTCACCGAAGTCTTCCATCTCGATCGACCGCAATGACCCGGCACAGGAGGGGATCGACCGTGACCGCAAGGACTCCCGCCACCGCACGCAGGCCGAAGATCGGGCTCGTCGCGGGCGGACTCGGCGCCTACTGGCCCCAGTTCCCCGACCTCCTCCCGCAGCTGCGGCGCTCCGCCGACCGCGTCACCGAGCGGATGCGGGAGTTCGACGCGGACGTGGTGGACGTGGGCTTCATCTCCGACGCCCAGGAGGGCGCCGCCGCGGCCGAGAAGCTCAGGGCCGAGGGCTGCGACCTGATCGTCGGCTTCCTCACCACCTATATGACCGCCACCATGCTGGTGCCCATCGCCCAGCGCAGCGGCGCCCCCGTGCTCCTCATCAACCTCCAGCCCACGGAGGCCATGGACCACGCGTCCTTCGACACGGGCGCCTGGCTCGCCTACTGCGGTGCCTGCCCGCTGCCCGAAATGGCCGGCGCCTTCGAGCGCGCGGGAGTTCCCTTCCGCTCCGTCTCGGGGCACCTGGAGGACGAGCGCGCCTGGCAGCGCATCGGCCGGTGGATCCGGGCCGCGGGCGTACGGTCGGTGCTGCGGCACGGACGGCACGGGCTGATGGGTCATCTCTACCCGGGCATGTACGACGTGTCCACCGACCTGACCATGGTCCCCGGCAACCTGGGCGGCCATGTCGAGGTCCTGGAGTTCGACGACCTGCGGGTGCGGGTCGAGAAGGCCGGGGAGGAGGAGGTCGAGGCCAAACTCGCCGAGGTCGGCGACGTGTTCGAGCTGGCCGAATCCGTTGTCCAGGGCGACCTGGTCTGGGCCGCGCGGGTGTCCGTGGGACTCGACCGGCTCGTCGAGGACTTCGACCTGGACTCCCTGGCGTACTACCACCGCGGTCTCGACGGCGAGATCCACGAGCGGCTGGGTGCGGGCATGATCCTCGGCTCCTCCCTGCTGACCGCGCGCGGCGTGCCCACGTGCGGCGAGTACGAACTGCGTACCTCGCTCGCCATGCTGGTCGCGGACCGGCTGGGGGCGGGCGGTTCGTTCACCGAGTTGCAGGCGCTCAACTTCCGTGACGGCGTGGTGGAGATGGGCCACGACGGCCCGGGACACCTCGCCATCAGCGAGCGGAAGCCGCTGCTGCGGGGCCTGGGTGTCTATCACGGCAAGCGCGGCTGGGGCGTCTCGGTCGAGTTCGACGTCAAGCACGGCCCGGTCACCCTCGTCGGGCTCGGCCAGTCCCGCGACGGCCGCTACCGGCTGATCGCCTCCGAGGGCGAGGTCGTCGGAGGTCCACTGCTCCAGATCGGCAACACCACCTCGCGGGTGGACTTCGGGACCGACCCGGGGGAGTGGACGGACGCCTGGAGCGCGAGCGGAGTCGGCCACCACTGGGCGCTGGCAACCGGCCGGCTGCTGCCCGAACTCCGGGCGCTGGCGGACCTGGTCGGCCTGGACCTGGTGGAAGTCACCGGCCGATGACCTCGTGGCCGGGCGGCGGGCCACCTGGTGGGCGTCACGGACGTGGCGCGGGTGGTCGACGACAGGATTGATGAGGCGGTCGGCGCGGGCTTCGCCGTGGAACCGGGGCAGACACGCCACAGGACACCGAGCATGAGCAGGACGTGGTCGGCGAGCCCGGCAGTACCCGGGTCGCGTAGCGGGCGCAGCGTGACGTCACCCGCAGTCACGCCGGGAAGGCGCCGAGCACTCCGCTCATAATGGAGATGTACGCGCCGCGGGCGGTGACCGTCACCCCAGGGGCACCACGCCGCTCGCACGATGCCCTCTCAGGCACAGAGGCGGTGGATGTTCATGTGCGCACACGCCCGGCCCGGCGGAGTGCGGCCGGGGCTGTCCACGGGAGGCCACTACGGCGAGGCGGTGTTCCGGCCCGAGCAGGCGGGGGAGGACGACCGTATCGACCTCGGCGCGCTCGCGTACGACGACATCACGATGGCCCGCCTGCGGAGCCTGGGGGTCGGGCCGGGCTGGAACTGCCTCGACGTGGGAGCCGGCACCGGCACCGTCGCCCGGCGGCTGTTGTACGAGGCGGGCGTCGCGACCGTGCTCGCCGTCGACCGCGATGCACGTTTCCTCACCGCCCACCCCTTGCCCGGGCTCGGTGTCCTGGAGGCGGACATCAGCGCCCCGGGTTTCGACCCCGGCCGATTTGAGCTGGTCCATGCCCGATTCCTCCTGATGCACCTGCCATCACGGCAGCGCCTGATCGCCGGGCTGGGCGAACTCCTGGCTCCCGGCGGGGTGCTGGTCCTCAGCGACGCCGTCGACCTGACCACCGCGACTGCGCCAACGACGCCGTACACCCGGGTCATGCACGCCATGTGGGAAGGGTTGCGGGACACAATCGGCACCGACGTCTCCTGGGTCCTCGACTATCCACATCTGTTCCGCACCGCGGGGCTCGCGTCCGTCGCCGCCGAGATCCAGGTACTGCCCTTGGTCCCCGGGAGCCCCATCAGCCACTTCTGGGCCCGTAGCTGGGACCGGGCGAGGGAGGTGATCCTGGCCACCGGACTGGTGGACGACGCGACTGTCGACGCGGCGATCCGGTATCTCGACTCGCCCGACTGCGCTGCGCTGTCGCCCGGAATGATCACGACCTGGGGATGGAGACCCCAGGAGGCGATGCCCGGCGTCCGGCCGCAGGGCTGACCGGTCAGGCTTCCAGATCGTGGGCCCTCGGCCGCGGCACCTGCTCGTGTCCGACGCGGCTGCCGTATTCGCCGATGCGGGCGGCGAGGACCTGTTCGATCACGTCGGGCAGGAAGTGGCGTACCGGCGTCGGCCGGACACGCAGAGCGATGTGCGAGTGGTGCAGGCCTGCTGCATCCACTCGGGGGTGCCGACGGATTCCAGCACGAGCGGTGTCCGGAAATCCACGAACGGTGTCGGGCAATCACAGGACGACCCTCAGAGGCTCAGCACGATCGCGGACGCTATGCCGCTGAGGAACAGAGCGAAGGCGGCTTCGCGCCAGCCGCCCTTCCCCCAGCGGAAGGGGCGGTCCAGGGCGAGCCGCCCAGGGCCGATGGCCGCAATGCCGAGCGCGACGACGGCGATGCACAGGTTGTACTCCATGCCACCGTCCTGGGTCCACAAACCGTGTGCCGCCGTAACGGTCGCCATTGCGTTGATCATCACACCGATCACAGCGGCCGCTGCCAGTGGCGTGAACAGCCCCAGAGTCAGTCCGAGGCCCCCCAGGATCTCGGATGCGCCGGCGATGACGGCGTAGACCTTCCCGGGGCGGTAACCCGTCGCGGCGAACCACGCACCCGTGGCGGTGAGGCCGTCGCCACCGAACAGGCCGAAGAGCTTCTGGGCGCCGTGTCCTGCCAGGAGCAGGCCGAACGTCATCCTGATAAGAAGCAGACCGCAGTCGGCTGCGGACACTGCGGGCCGCGCCGGAGCGGAGGCGGGCTGGGGGGAGGCGCGAAGTTGTTCGGGGATGTACTTCACCGGGGGCTCTTCTCTGCTCCGAGGTCCCGCGGCGGTGCCGACTGACCACCGAGGACACAGCAGGGCGGTTGTCTGGTCACCATGGCGCCTTCAAGGGCATGCCATGTGTGGCCGACCGCGACACAGCCGGAGCAGGAAGACAGCAGGACCACCGCCGGCGTTCTCGCGTCAGTCCGGTCAGGCCGCCGGTCGTTGTCGTCATGAGCTGAGTGACATCGGCTTGTTGTCTTCCATCATTACGCCCTTTCGCCTCCGGTGCCGAGCCGGTTCGGATGCCTGGCCCGGGGGCGCGTGGTGATCAGCACGGGGGAGTCGGCGTGCCCGGATTCTCCACCGACGTACAGCGGACCCTCGTCGCGTACCGGATCGACCAGTGAGCCGATGCGGAGCCGTTCACCAGGCCGGGGCCGGCCAGGAACGCGCGGCCGGGGAGATCAGGTCGTCCCGCGGCCGGCAGCCTGCTCGCCCGCGTGCCCTCCGCGGACGGTGGGGCAGCAGGCCATCGAGGCAGGTGAGCTCGGCGAGGCGGGACACAACTGGTGCGTTCTTCATGCCGATACGGTGGAAGTTTTCCCCACCCAGCCCGGCGCGAGGCTTCACCTCGCGTATAACTCTGATGATTCCGACGACATGACAGGTGGTTCCGGGCGGTGGTCAGGTGTGAGCCGGGCCTGTCGCGCCCGGCCGTCGCCGGTCCCAATCCGACTCCGACTCCACGAGAGGACAGTTGATGGATGTGGAGAAGCGCCTGCGGGACGAGAACCCGGGCGATGGCTGCGGTCGTGGGACGGCCGGGGTCAGCAGACGGCGGTTCCTCGGATACGTCGTGGCGGGATCGACGCTCACCGTCGCCGCCCAGCTGGGCGAGGTGGTGCTGGCGCCGTCGCGGGCCGCCGCCGTGGTTCCCTCGGTGCCGGGGCCGTCCGAGGTCTACGACCTCAACGACATGCTGACCCACGCCGCACTGCCCACGTCGAATCTGATCACGATCCGGATCGGTGCCGACGGCACGGCCTCCTTCGCCCTGCCGCGGGCGGAGGTCGGGCAGGGCATCACCACGTCCTCCGCGATGCTGATCGCCGAGGAGCTGGACCTCCCGCTGGAGAAGATATCGGTGACGCTGGCCGATGCCCGGCCGGAGCTGCTGTTCAACCAGCTCACCGGCGGCTCGAACACCACCATCTCCACCTTCACCCCGATCCGGGTGGCCGCGGCCGTGGCACGAGGGCAGTTGCTGAAGGCCGCGGCTCTGGAGCTGGGTGAAGCGATCGGCTCCCTCACGGCGAAGGCCGGCGTCATCACCTCCCTGGCCGGGGCGAGCATCACCTACGGCGAGCTGGCGGTGAAGGCGGCCGCCCACGCGGACGCCCAGGTCGAGGTCACGCTCAAGGAGCCCTCGCAGTTCAAGGTCATCGGAACGGCGCAGCGGCGCATCGACGCCCTGGCGGCGGTGACGGGCCGCAAGAAGTTCGCGATGGACGTGCAGGTGCCAGGCGCCCTGCCCACGATGGTGTGCAGGCCGCCGACGATCAACGGCACGGTCCGCTCGGTGGAGAACCTGGACGAGGTCCGGGCCATGCCGGGCATCACCGACGTCGCGCGGATCTCCACCGGCGTCGCCGTCCGCGGCCGCACGTTCGGACAGTGCATCGACGCGGTCCGCGCCCTGAAGGTCACCTGGGCACCCGGTACCGCCGAGGGTGCGTCGGACACGACTGTCCTCAAGAAACTGCGCGCAGCCGAACTTCCCCTTGTCGTACCGCCGCTGCCCCTCCTCACCAAGGCCGTCGACGCACGGTTCACCTTCCACTTCGCCAGCAACGGCGCCCTGGAGACCAACTGCGCCGTCGCAGACGTACGAGCGGACTCCGCCGAGATCTGGGCGAGCCTGAAGTCACCGATCGCCGCACAGGAAGAGATCGCCCTCCAGCTCGGTCTGCCGCCCACCGCCGTCAAGGTCCATGTCACGGAGGGCGGCGGCTCGTTCGGTCGCAAGCTCTTCCACGACGCCGCACGCGAGGCCGCCGAGATCTCCCGGGCCATGGGCAAGCCGGTGAGGCTGATGTGGCACCGGACCGATGACTTCCGTCAGGGCCGCACGCATCCGATGTCCACCTCGCGGGTGCGGGCCACGTACACGCTCGGCGAGGTCCTGACGTACGAGCAGCGGCACACGTCCGTGGCCACCGACTTCGGCCATGGCCTGGGCGAGATCATCACTGCGGAGGCGGCCCAACTGCCGGTCGGTGACTTGACGTTCTCCGAGACGATTTTCGCTCTGACGCAGCAGAGTCCGTACCACTTCGGGGTCACCACCCAGCTCCTGGCCGAGACCGACAAGGGCTTCAACACCGGCTCGATGCGGAACATCTACTCGCCCAACGTCCGCTGCGCGCAGGAGCTCGTCGTGGATGAGCTGGCGAAACGGACGGGGAGGGACGCCCACGCGTTCCGGCGTCGGTTCCTCAAGGACGAGCGGGCCAGGGCCGTCCTCGACAAGGTCGCGGAGGTGGGCCGGTGGGGCCGGTCCATGTCTGCCGGGACGGGACAGGGGATCGCGGTGCACCCCGAGTACCACGGTTTCGTCGCTGTCCTCGCCGAGATCGACTGCCGGCCGGAGACGACCGGGCGGAAGGTCCGTGACGCCTATACCGGCCCTCGTGTCACCAAGGTCGTCTGCGCCGTCGACGTAGGCCTCGCCGTCAACCCGCGCGGTCTGGAGGCCCAGATGATGGGCGGCATCATCGACGGCATCGCCATCACCCTCACCGCTGGCCTCCACCTCCAGAACGGGCATTTTCTCGAGGGGAGCTGGGACAACTACTTCTACACCCGGCAGTGGAACACCCCGCCCGAGCTCGAGATCGTCGTCATGCCATCGACCACCGGCAAGCCCGGTGGTGCGGGGGAGCTGGCGGTCGCCGGCGCGATGGCGGCCGTGGCCTGCGCCTACGGCCGGGCCACCGGCACCATGCCCACCACCTTCCCCATCAACCACGGTGAGCCTCTCGGCTTCGAGCCGCTGCCCACCACCCCGCCGATCCCCGCCTCGCCCACCGACGGCCTCGACCGCACCTTCTAGAAGACCAGGAGCTCCCGTGCCGCAACACACCTTCATCCTCAACGGCAAACCGGTGACCGTGGACATCGAGGACGACGTCCGGCTGCTCTGGGTGCTTCGCGACGTCCTGGGCGTCACCGGACCGAAGTACGGCTGCGGGCTCGGCGTCTGCCAGGCGTGCACCAGCCACATCAACGGCAAGGCGTTCAACCCGTGCAGCGTCCCGGTCAAGGATCTCGGCCCCGCCGACGAGGTGACCACGATCGAGGGCCTGCCCGCCACGGTCGGCCGGGACCTGCACCCGATGCAGGAGGCATGGCTGGAGTACGACGTGGCGCAGTGCGGCTATTGCCAGCCCGGCCAGATCATGACCGCTGTCGCCAAGGTCCGGCGCGCCCGGGAGGAGGGACGCGAGATCGACCAGGCCGACCTCGACGAGATACGCAACATCTGCCGGTGCGGCACCTACAACCGCATCCGTGAGGCCATCACGGCAGGCGCGGAGAAGTTCTGAACCGATTGCGGGAATTGCGGGACGGGAGTACGGAGCGGGCGCGCGGCGTGGTGGGAGGAGAAAACACGGTCGGTGGCCGCTTGTCCGCTCGGTGACGCCGGGGCTCGCGGGAACGATCGGTGCCCCGGTGGCTACTCCCCGGTGCGCCCGTCCAACGACTCCCGGAGGAGGTCGGCATGCCCGTTGTGTCGCGCGTATTCCTCGACCAGATGGACCAGGATCCATCGCAGGCTGGGTGCGCGACCGTCGGGCCAGGTGCGCCGGGCCAGTCGCTCCAGGCCGCCGTCGGCCAGCGCCTGTGCGACCAGGGAGCGGGAGCGGGCCACGGTGTCCTGCCAGAGCGTATGAAGCTGTTCGGGGGTGTCCTCGGCAGCTGAGTGCCAGTCCCAGTCGGGGTCGGCCTTCCAGTCCACCGTGTCCCACGGGGGCTCCGGGTCCCGCCCGTGCAGCCAACGTGAGCACCAGTAGTCCTCGACGAAGGCCAGGTGCTTGAGCATCCCGCCCAGCGTCATCGAGGAGGCACCGACGGTCGCCCCGAGGCTGCCCGTGTCCAGTCCGGCGCACTTCCACGTCAGGGTCGCGCGGTGGAACTCCAGGAAGCCGAGGAGGGTGCTGGCCTCGTCGGCCGCGAGGGGAGGTTCCGGGCGACCCTGTTCGTCCATGTCGGGCATGGGCGGTGAGCCTACCGGCGGGGCCTGCGCCGGGCCAGGGACTCGGGTGCAGTCGGCCGGATCTGCAGGTGCTGCGGCCCCGGGGCCGCCGGAACAGAGAGCCGCCGGTCTGCGTCGCACCTTCCGCAGCCGATGCCGAAGCCTCCGGGTTCACCGACGGGTGGAGCAGCGTGTGTGAGATCCGAGATGCGGCAGCGCCCGGACGGGTGCCCGCACCGGGAACCGAGGGCACCGAGAGGGCGGTCGCAGACGGTCTGAGGTATTCCGGAACTATGAACTCGCAGCGGTTCCTGCGCTCGCTCCACGCGACCCGGCGGCACTCGAAGGCACTCGTGGCGATGCCTTTCGCCTTGATCGCCGCCGTCACCGTGGTGGACATCAGCGCGCCGCCGGACGTCCACCTGGGTCCGTTTCTCGTGGCAGCGCCCGCTGTGACCTCGTCGTTCGCCGGCCCGCGTATGACTGCCTTCGTGGGCGCGGTCGCCGTGCTCGCCCAGTCCGTGGTGGCCATCGCACGCACCAGCCTCAACGACCTCAATCACACCTACCAGATCATTGCCCTCTGTCTGATCTCTGCCTTTGTCACGTTGTTTGCACACCTGAGGGAACGGCACGAGCAGGAGATGACGCAGCTTCGCTCGGTGGCGGAGGCGGCACAGCACGTGTTGATGCAGCCCTTGCCGCGCCGTAGCGGCCCCTTGCGCATCGCCTCGGTCTACCTGGCCGCAGAGGCGGAGGCGCAGCTGGGCGGCGATCTGTGCGCGCTCGCCCGCACCGCCGACGGCACCCGCGTCATCGTCGGCGATGCTCGCGGCAAGGGACTCGATGCGATCGGTGAAGCCGCCGGCGTACTGGGCGCATTCCGTGCTCTGGCCCACAAGGAACCGCGGCTGCCCGAGCTGGTGGGGCACCTGGAGGACGGGGTCACAGTGGACCACAGCGGCGCCACGGACGGTGAAGCGGAGGACGACCACAGTGCGGAGGCCTTCGTCACCGCGGCCGTGCTCGACATCCCGGATGCCGGTTCCGAACTTCGCCTGGTCAGCTGCGGTCATCCACCGCCGTTGCTGCTCCACGCGGGCGAGGTGCTGTCCCTCGACGTGCGTGAACCCGCTCCGCCTCTCGGGCTCGCGCAGTTGCTCGCCCCCGCATTCACCGCGGAGACGTTCACCTTCGGCGCCGGTGATGTTCTGCTGCTGTACACCGATGGCGTCATCGAGTCCCGTGACCGGTCAGGGTGCTTCTACCCGCTGTTCGAGCGGGTCGCGTCCCGGTCCCGGGACGGTGCGGAATCCCTGCTGGAGTACGTGCGCGCCGACCTCCTACGGCACGCGGGCGGGCGCCTGGGAGACGATGCGGCCATGGTCGCCATCGAACGGCTTCCGGATGCCGCTGCGCCGACAGCCACGTCACGGCACGGACTCAGTCCTGCAGGGTGACCGTGAAGCTACGGCCGTAGGCGTGGCGGGTGTCGACGTCGACGCGGGTTCCGCCGTGGACCGGGCTCACGCGTACCCCGTCGTCGGACGACACCTTCCGCAGTGACCTGCCTCGGATCAGGACACCGATCGTGTCCCGGCCCATCGTCGGGTCGGACACGGCGACGGTGGTCGGGCCACGGTGTCCGCGGCGCTGCACGATCACCGACGCCGGGCCGTCCATGCGCAGGCCCGCGACCTCGTGCCGGCCCGGTGTGAACGCATTGGCCGCCCTCAGACCGAGGCCGGTGTGGGATACGGCCTGCAGGCGCGGGGTGTTGGCCAGGACCTGCAGCGGACCGTCCGGGTACGAAGCCAACTGTGTCCCGCCCGCATTCGGTACCAATGCGTACGCGATGCGGGCGGGTTGGGCTCCGAGTGCCTGGTCGACCGTCACGCCGAGGACGGTGCGGGTGACTGCGGTGTCCGGGTTCGAGGTGCGCACGACCCGGCGGCTGCGGGTGACCTCGTCCAGCGAGACCCGGACCTGCGGCGTGTCGAGGAAGACGTAGCCGACAGCGGTGCGCTGTGTGGTGTTGGCGTAGCGCAGCCAGTGCAGGTCACCGGTGCCCGCGCCGGTCCACGGACGGCCGCCGCGGAGCATCCCGGTGAGAGAGACCTGGTCGCCCGGCGAGGCGGTGCGGGCGTCGACGGTCGTGGTCACGGCCCGCCCGGCAGGATCACCGACCCCTGCGGCAAGGACCACGATCTCCTCGTCGAGCAGGAACCACGATTTCGTCGCCGTCGCATTGCGGTAGACGACGAAATCGTCCGGCAGCAGGCGCCTGTCGCGGTCGGCGACATCGCCGGACTGCACCATGCCGACCGCGGCGTACGCCCCGAGAACGGCGCCGCCGGAGCGTCGATCGGTGCCACGAGGGAAGTAGACGTACGTGTTCTGCGACTCGGACGACGAGGTGAAGTTCAGCGGGTGGCCGGGGTTGTCGTAATACGGCTTCCCGTACAGGTCGGGGACGGTCCGTCGCTGCTCGACCGGCGCGGTGACACCGGCGAGGCCGTACGGCGAGACCGTGGTGAAGTAGTCGACGCCGTACGCCTGCGACTGGTCCTGCCCGGAGAGATAGAGGTAGTACGCCCCGTCGCCCTGGAACCACGGCATGAGGTTCTCGCCGCTCATGTACTCGTACTTGCTGATCCGGTCCGAGCTGCGGGCGAGCGCGAAGGCGTAACCGGGCCGGCGATGCACGTTCCTGTCCATGGCGTTGAAGGCGACGCTGCGCGAGGCGGCGTTGAGATCCTCGGCAGGCACCGACGGGTCGCCGATGATGTCGGCGTAACGCACGACACTGACCGGGGAGACGAAACGCCCTGGATCGAGCGTGCCGCGCGAGGTCGACCGGATGTGCTTGACGTAGCTCTTGAGAGCGGTGGCGTCGGCGCCGCTCGCGAGTGAGGCCAGGTCGACCACGGCCTCGACGACCACGGCGACATCGGTGTAGCCGCTGTCCGTCCGTGACACCGCCCGCCCCTTGACGATCTCCATCATCCAGCCCTCGAAGATCAGCGGCGCGAAGCCGTTCTGCACCCAGCTCCGCACCGTCGGTACGAGCTCCTCGCCGTGCGCGAAACCCGTACCGTCGAGGATCTTGAGGGTCTGTACGACGCGGGTCAGGAGGCCCTTTCCGTACGAACCGGTGTAGGCGACGGAGGCGTGCTGGATGAAGGATCCGTCGGCGTAGTACCCGTCCGTGACACCGTGGTCGAGGTGGTACGGGTCGATGGTGGCGAACACCGTCAGCTGGTCGGTGAGGGCCTTGTGGATGCGGGCCTCGTCGCCGAGGAGTGCGCCCTGCAGGATGCGGTTGGTGGTGATGTCGGCGAGGTTGGCGCCGGTGTGGAAGCGCGAATCGAGGTTCACGTCGCCGTCGATGCCGTTGCGGAGGTAGGCGTCCATGGAGGCGACGTAGGTCTGTGCGAGGTCGGGGCGGTAGGCCCGCACCTCGTCGGCGAGGAGCACGAGGGTCTTGCTGATGTACTGCGCGAGACCGATCTCCCAGTAGAACCAGTTGCCGTAGTAGCCCTTGGACTGGTCGCCGTAGTAGTGGTCGTGCAGCCAGCCGAGGCCGTCGAGCACGCGGCGCTGCGCGACGGTGTTCCCGTACAGGTCCGAGGGGGTGCCGCCCGGGGGTGTGCAGGTGGCGAGAGCGATCTCGTACAGCCGCTGGAAGGCGCTGTTGAGGTTGGCCTCGTTGCTGCCGAGCACCAGCCCGGCGAACAGCTCGCCGGGGCCCGCGGAGTCCATCGCCCTGAGATTCGTCCGGGCCACGTTGTCCACGGCGGCGAGCTTGGCAGCCGTCTCGGGACGGGAGTTGGACTCGGCGGTCCCGGCGAAGACCGCCACCGTGTTGGCCATCAGACGTGCGGTGCCCGCGGCGACACCGGCGGCGGTCGCCGGTTGTGCGGGGATCACCGTCAGGAGACCGGCGGCTGACAGAGCGGCCAGCAGGCGTCTGCGGGTGATCTCCATGTGGCGTCCTCCGCCTGTGAGTCGGCGACCCGGCGGGCGGAGTCAACCAGAACGGCTGGGCAGCGACAAGGGGACGCGGCCGGGGGACCGCTGTCCACGAGTGCCGAGCCGAAGTGAACGGACCGGGCCGCGGCCATGCCCTTCGGTGGGTTGCTCCCCGCCGATACGCTGCACCCGGAGTGCAAGAACCGGAGGAGTGCCGTTGAGTATCGAGACCGACATCCTCGTCCTGGGGGGTGCCGGCGTGGACACCATCGTGTACGTCCCCCAGCTGCCTCTTCCGTACGCCGACAGCTACATGGTGCCTGCCATCGAGACGCGGGCGGGACAGACCGGCGACTTCGTGGCGCTCGGGGTACACGCTCTGGGGTTGCGCACGCATCACATCGACATGATCGGCGATGACGACGCAGGCAACCTGATCCGCGCGCTGCACCGCGACCGGGGCATCGCGCTCACCGAAATCCCCCTGCCCGCAGGCACCAAGCGCGCGGTGAATCTCGTCGGCCCCGACGGGCGGCGGCTGTCGTTGTACGACAACAGTCGCTCGCAGGCAGCGGACCGGCTGCCCCCGGAAACGGTGGGCGCGCTCGCCGCGGTCAGCCGCCACGCCCACGTCTCCATCACCTATCCCTGCGCGTTCGCCCTTCCCACGCTGCGTGAGGCGGGGGTGACCATCTCGACCGACCTGCACAACTGGGACGGTGCGGAGGCGTACCACGAGGCATTCGCCTACGAGGCCGACCTGGTCTTCCTGTCGACCGCCGCACTGGTGGACCCGGAGAAGACCATGCGGCAGATCGCCGAACGCGGTCGGGCCCGAGCGGTCGTCGCCACAGCGGGAGCCGAGGGGGCGTATCAACTGTTCGACGGGGAGCTGACCCACATTCCGGCGGTCACACCGCCCGCGCAGGTGGTGGACTCCAACGGTGCCGGCGACGCGTTCGTGGCGGGCTATCTGTTCGGCCGGCTGTCCGGCGAGTCGCCACAGCGGTGCGGCCTCTACGGCGCGATCGCCGGAGCCCATGCCTGCATCGTGCCGGCGACGGGGACCGACCTCATCAGCCGGGCTGAACTGCTCACCCGCGCCGCGGCGGAAGGAAGCCCGACCGACCGATGACATGACGTGCCGGACGGCTATTGCAGTTGACGGGCCACCATGCGCGCGGTTTCCTGCTGCGATGACTGATCTTCGCATCGAGCAGGCGGACGGCGACGCCATGCTTCGTGACTGGCAGCACGTCCATAACGCGATCATCCCCACGGCCGCTCTGTCTCTGGACGAGGTACGTGAGCGCGTCGAACGCAACCGGTTGGAGGTTGCGTATCTGGGCGACGTCCTGGTCGGCTGCTCGACCGTGCGCCCGCCCACGAGCGAAGCATCGGTGGCCACGGTGATCGCCAGAGTGCTCCCGGCGCACCGGCGGCAAGGGTTTGGCGGATCACTCTACGAGCGAGGGCTGGCGCAGGCGCGAAAGCTCGGAGCCGACGTCATCGAGACAGTGGTCCTGGAGTCCAACCCGGACGGGCTGCGGTTCGCGCAGACGCGGGGGTTCGTCGAGGTCGAGAGGTACCTGTTGCCGGGTGACAGTGTGCGCTTCATCGACTTGAGGCTGGTCTGACCCGTCGACCGGCAAAGGGTCCTCAGGACTACCTGCCCGACCGGAGCGGACCCCGCGTCGGCTCGTGCGGCCGCGAGAGCATCGGCCGGCGTCCACCTCGACCGGCCGCCCGTGCTCGCTGCTCAGCAACTCGGCCACGTCGTCGTTCGGCTCGGCGCCGTCGAGCAGGCATGTGCGGGACGTGGCCGGAAGCGCGCCGAACGGGCCTGCCCCGGTCGGCGTGGCGCCGGATGTGGCATCGCGTCGCCACGATCCGTGCGACCCCGTATCCCGGAGCGCGGCGGCCGGTGGCGCGGGGCGGGTCTACGGACCTTCCGGGGCGGGGACCACGTGCATGGCCGCTTCCTCGGCCGAGGCCGCTGCGCCGTCGACGCCGATGTCGAACGCGATCATGTCCTTCTCGTCGTCCTCGTGAGCGCCCTCGTCGGGTGCGACGAGCCGTCCGGCGCGCAGACCGCCGACCTCCTCGTCACGGACCTCACCGTCGGTGTCCAACACATCGCCGATCTCGTCTCCGTCGGGTACGACGAGATCCGGCTCCTCCTCGCTGAGGCGCTGGTCGAGCGTTTCACCTTGGTGCTGCTCGGCCGCCGTGACACCGTGGTGTTCCACGGCCCACGGCCGCTCGGGGGGCGAATAGCCTGCATCGAGCGGATCCGCACCGGCCCGGTCGTCGAGAGTGTCCTCCACGTCGAGCAGCCCGGCGTCGTCCTGCACCTCCGAGCCGTCCGGCTGGTAGACCTCGTCGCCCATCGTGGTGTCGATGTCCATGTCACCTCCAATGTCGGGAGTGAACCGTCGGGGCGACGTCCCCTTCGCGTCATGCCCTCTTTCTCATCATGTGCGGTGTCGGCCGTCGGGACGAGCGGAAGCGCACCGGCGCACGCTGTGGATGCGGAGGCCAGGACCTTTACCGGTGACGCGGCGTGAGCGAGGCAGCGCAATGGGTATCGGTACGCTGCACGCGTCGGTTCACATGCCCGGCGGGACGCCTGATTCATCACCCGCCCCGTTGTCAGCGCGGCGTCAATCCGGCTGTGCGACGTGTCAGGGCCGTATCAACGCATGGCGTCCGCGGATCGCGGCGGATCCAGACTGAACTGAACGGTGGCGCGGACGGCCGGTCCGTGGCGTGGCCCGGGCGGGCGAGTGATCATCACCGCCCGGGGTGCGCACATGAAGATCTCGCCGAGCGGCCGCCGGCGGCCCGTGATACGGAGGGCGTAGGAGGTGACACATGACCGGCCAACCGCTCCGGGACCGGCTCGTACTCGTGGCTGCGCTGGTGGGGCCGCTGCTGGTCGCGCTGGCACTGGTGCCGTTCCGTACGGACCTGTCGAGGACCAATGCCGCCCTCGTGCTCGTCGTGGTCGTCGTCGCGGTCGCCGCCTTCGGCAACCGCGTCGCGGGCGCGGTGGCGGCGCTGTCCGCGGCCGCCTGGTTCGACTTCTTCCTCACCCGGCCGTATCAGCGGTTCACCATCAATGGCGGCGAAGACATCGAGACGGCCGTGCTGCTCCTGATCGTCGGTCTGATCGTCTCGCAGCTGGCCGCCCGGGTACGGCGGCTCGAGGTGATCGCCGTGACCGATGCGGGCCATCTCGCCCGAATCCATGACACCGCCGAACTGGCGCAGGCGACGACCTCCGCCGACGCCGTCGTCGCCCATGTGCGGAGTGAGCTCGTCGAGCTGCTGGAACTACGGGGCTGCCGGTTCGAGTACGGAACCCTGCTGGGGCGGCCACCGCGGCTGGAGCAGGACGGCAGTGTGTCCGTCGGCCGAAGGCGCTGGGACGTCGCGCGCGGCGGCTGGCCGGACGGCGAGATCGAGTTGCGGGCCAGCGGACAGGGCCACTACGTCGGCAGGTACATGCTCGATCCCACGCCGGGAACCGTACCGACACTGCAGGCCCGCCTGGTCGCTGTGACACTGGCCGACCAGGCGGGCGCCGCGCTCGACACGGCAGGCCGGCCCGCGGGCGGCTGAGGTACGGGCAGCGGTGAGACGCGGCTGTGGGGCCCGGCAGTGACTGCCGGGCCCCACGTCATCCGTTCATTCCACCAGGTCCTGGTGGACTCCCCTCAGGGGAAGGACACCACCGTCGAGGGAACGGTCGAGGTGCCGGACGTGGGCGAACCGGTGCTGTTGATCACGTGCTCGTACTGTCCCTGGCCACCCAGGGACACCACCAGCAGATCGTGGAACCTCACTCCAGGCTTCACCGGGGCCTCGAAGCCGTGGTCCTGACGGATCGTCGGATCGACGTTGAAGTAGCAGTAGCTGCCCAGGCCCCAGCCCTCGTGGTTGTTGACCGAGTCCGCGACCTTGTAGGCGGCGTACCCCTTGATGGTGCCGTTCTGGATGGCGGCCTGGTTCGGTGCGTCGTACGCCTTCTCGTTCTGGAAGAAGATCGTCCTGCCGTTCTCGCCGTTCCACTGCACGTCGTACTTGTTGAAGTGCTCGACGAAGAGGCCGGTGGCGAGGACGTCGTCCCCGTCGACCCGGAGCCCGTAGTCGGCACGGTTGGTCTCCCAGCCGACCCCGTCCCCGTGGTCGGCGCGCCAGATCCAGGTGTGGTCGACGATGGTGTCGTCATTGTTGATGACCATGCTGGTGGTGGCCTTGCCGGCGCCCGCGCCGCCGATCCGGATGAACACGTCCTGCACGGTGGTCGGATTCGCCGAGTGGTCGGCGGAGGCGCCCTCGGGGCCCACCTGGAGCAGCACCGAGGAGTTCTGGGGACCGGCGTCGATCAGGAGACCGGCGAGCTTCACGCCGTCCACGTCGCCGACCTTGATCGCTGTCACACCGTTGTCCGGGATGATCGTCGCGAGCCCCAGACCGAGGACGACGGTGTTCGCCCGGTCGATGTCGATGGTCTGGTCCACGTGGTAGACGCCGGGCGTGAACAGCAGGTGCAGGCCCTGCTGCACCGCGGCGTTGATGGTCTGTGCGGTGGCGCCGGGCTTGACCACGTAGAACTGGCTCAGCGGGATGGACTCACCCTGCGGTGTACCGGTCCACGAGACGCCGCGCGCGTTGGTGCGCTTGGCCGGGACGAAGACCTTGTACTCGGAGCCGTCCAGGTAGAGGAACGGCTTCTCACGGGAGACCGGGGTGGTGTCGAGCGTGGTGTACGGAGGGTCGGGGAAGCTCTGCGCGGGGGCGCCCTCGACCCCGGAGAACGTCATGTTCCAGACGCCGTTGGTCCAGCCCCCGACCGAGCTGTCGCGGGTGTACCACTGCTGCTGGGAGTACGGGCCGACCTGGCCGTCGATCTTGCTGTCGGCGATGTAGCCGCCGCTGGCCCAGCCGTAGCCGTCGGGCGCCAGGTTGAGCCCGCCCTTGACGTGCATCCGCCGGAACGGCGCGGCCTGCGACACGGCCCAACGGTCCGTGCCGTTCACCGGGTTGAGCGCCAGGTTCTCCGCCGACCGCCAGAAGTTCTGCGTGGCGTTCCCGTTGAACCAGCCGGCGTCGACGGTCACGTCACCGTTGAAGGTCGTGTCGTCCGGCTTGAGGCCGAGTCCCGCGATGGACGTGTAGAAGCCGAGCTGCGCGTTGATGTTGTTGTACGTGCCCGGCTTGAACAGGAGCGCATAGCGGCCGTTCCCGAACTGCGCGGACTCCTGCTGCTTGAAGATCTCGTCCACCTTGGCCTGGATGCCGGGCGTCGACGGGTCGAAGACCAGCACATTCGGTCCCAGGTCGCCACCGCCGGGAATCTGCGGGCCGCCCTGGTCGCCGGTGGTGCCGAACACCTGGAACTCCCAGAGCGAATAGCCGTACGGCGTGGCCCGGGCGGTGCCGGTCAGCCGGACGTAGCGAGCCGTGCCGGAGACGTTCAGGGTCTCCGTGCCGCCGGGGCCGCTGGTGGTGGAGTAGGCGGTGGTCCATGTGCTGTTGTCCGTGGAGAACTCGATCCGGTAGCCGGTGGCGTAGGCCGCCTCCCACTTCAGCACGATCTGGGAGACCGAGGCGGAGGCGCCAAGATCGACCTTGATCCACTGCGGGTCGGAGAAGGCGCTCGACCAGCGGGTGCCGTCGTTGCCGTCCACGGCGGAGGTGGCGGGTGCGCCGGCGTTCTCCTCGCTGGAGGACGT
The DNA here is from genome assembly GCF_036248255.1 of Streptomyces sp. NBC_01717. Lineage (NCBI taxonomy): Bacteria > Bacillati > Actinomycetota > Actinomycetes > Kitasatosporales > Streptomycetaceae > Streptomyces > Streptomyces sp. NBC_01717. Next base: position 8,050,969 of record NZ_CP109178.1, read on the forward strand.
CACCGTTCTGCCCTGGGAGAGCAGCGAGGGCGCCGCGTCGGCCGGGGTCGCGGGGACGAACGCCAGCAGCGAGATGATGAGACCGGCGACGACGGCGAGTACACCGGTGCGTCGTCCGTCCGATGAGGGGGCAGGTCTGCGGAGTACGGGGGGTGCGTACATGGGGGTTCGTCTCCTGAGTCGTGGTGCGGGTGCACGACGCGCAGCCTGAGAGCGCTCTCAGGTTGCGGAAGATGCTTCTCCATTGACTCGGACACGTCAATAGGTGTGCAACGGGTGCTGCTTCAGGGCCCGTTGAGAACAAGAGTTGAACGAACGGTGTGCACCGACCGGCCCATAGGTTTGCCCTTACCGGCGGCGCAGGGCAGTCGGCGGAGTGCCGACTTCAGGGGGTGTCGCCGGACGGCCATGGCGGCAGCCGGACCGTCCGCAGTGGCTCGCGCGGCGGGCGGGCCCGCCACTCGCGCGGGTAGCCGATCGACACCTCCTCGAACCGCACTCCGTCGTGATGGGTCACCCGCGGGATGTGCAGATGCCCGTAGATCACCGCCGCGGCACGGAAGCGGCGATGCCAGTCCCGGGTGAGCTCCGTCCCGCACCACTGCGCGAACTCCGGGTGCCGCAGCACGTCCGTCGGTTCACGCACCAGCGGGTAGTGGTTCACCAGGACCGTGCGGTGGTCCTCGGGGATGCCGGCCAGCCGCAGCTCGGTCTCCCGTACCCGCGCCCGGCACCAGTCGTCGCGCGTCGGGTACGGATCGGGGTGGAGGAAGTGCTCGTCGGCGCAGACGACCCCGGCCCTGTGGGCGACGGCGAGGGACTCGTCCCGGGTGGTCGCGCCGGGGGCGCGGAACGTGTAGTCGTAGAGCAGGAAGAGGGGGGCGACGGTCACCGGCCCGTCCGCGTCCTCCCACACCGGATAGGGATCCTCGGGGGTGAGGACGCCCAGGCTTCGGCAGAGGTCGACCAGGTGCAGGTAGCGTGCCTCGCCCCGCAGTCGCACGGGATCGCTCGGGTGGGTCCACAGCTCGTGGTTCCCGGGGACCCAGACGACTCTCGCGAAGCGCTCGCTGAGCAGCGTCATTGCCCGCTCGACATCGGCGACCTTCTCGCCGACATCACCTGCGACGATGAGCCAGTCGGCGTCGGTGCCGGGGTGCAGGGACGAGACGATGTCACGGTTGTCCGCGTACGCGACGTGCAGGTCGCTGACCGCCAGCAGGTGTCCGTTCAGGGCAAGAACTCCTCGCTCCGTAAGCATCGCCCGGCAGCCACTCTATCGGCATGCCGCACGAGGCGGCCGATAGCCTTTCGGGGAACCGGTGTTCGAGCGGGGCGGCGGTTCGGGGCAGTCATGTGCTCGGCCGCCCCCCAGCGGCCCATGCGTACCGGCGTAGCATGATCCCCATGGAACAGCGCACTCTGGGCAGGACCGGACAGGACGTATCCGTCGTCGGGCAGGGCACCTGGCAGCTCGGCGGTGACTGGGGCGAGGTGCAGGAGGCGGACGCCTTCGGTGTCCTGGACGCGGCGGTCGAGTCGGGCGTCACCTTCTTCGACACGGCGGACGTGTACGGCGACGGCCGCAGCGAACAGCTCATCGGCCGCTATCTGAAGGACCGCCCGGACGCCGGTGTGTTCGTCGCCACCAAGATGGGGCGGCGTGCCGACCAGGTACCGGAGAACTACGTCCTCGACAACTTCCGTGCCTGGAACGACCGCTCGAGGGCCAACCTCGGCGTCGACACGCTCGACCTCGTGCAGCTGCACTGCCCGCCCACCGCGGTCTACTCCTCGGACGAGGTCTACGACGCGCTCGACACCCTCGTCGCCGAGCAGCGGATCGCCGCCTACGCGGTGAGTGTCGAGACGTGCGCCGAGGCGCTCACCGCCATCGCCCGACCCGGCGTCGCGAGCGTCCAGATCATCCTCAACCCGTTCCGCCTCAAGCCGCTCGACGAAGTCCTTCCGGCTGCCCGTGCGGCGGGTGTGGGCATCATCGCGCGGGTCCCGCTCGCCTCCGGACTGCTCTCGGGGAAGTACACCAAGGACACCGTCTTCGCCCCCGAGGACCACCGCTCGTACAACCGGCATGGCGAGGCGTTCGACCAGGGCGAGACCTTCTCCGGCATCGAGTACGGGAACGGGGTGGCCGCGGCCGCCGAGTTCGCCGAACTCGCACCACAGGGGGCGACACCGGCCCAGACCGCACTGCGCTGGATCATCCAGCAGCCCGGAGTCACCAGCGTCATCCCCGGCGCGCGCTCAGTCGAGCAGGCCCGTGCCAACGCGGCGGCGGCATCGCTTCCGCCGTTGCCGCAGAGCACCCTGGACGCGGTACGGGACCTCTACGACCGCCGGATCCGCGCGGAGGTCCACCACCGCTGGTAGCCGGAAGGCGCGGCCGGCCCGGTCAGCCCGTGAGATCGACCCGTACGGTCAGCAGGTTCGTGCCGACCGCCCGGACCGTGGCGCTGTTCAGGCGCGGCAACGTCCTGAGCCGTGCGCGGGCGTCGTCCTGCGGGACCAGGTGGGCGGTCCCGGCATGCCAGCGTCCCTGGATCCGGACCCTGACCTGCGGGTCGGCCTGAATGTTGCGTACGTACTGCGACTTCTCGCCGTACTCCGAGACCAGCCAGAACTCGTTGCCGACGCGGCGTCCGCCGACCGGCGTCCGGCGGGGGAGTCCGGAGGTGCGCCCCGTGGTCTCCAGGAGTGTCTGACGCGGCAACTGTCGGACCATCGGATTGCCGATCCGCCGCTGGAACGACGTGACGGCCCGGAACTTCATCTCGTGATACCTCGACATGCGTGACTCTCCCCGTCGGTGCCGGTGACCCTCGCCGGAGGCCAACCTACGGGACAGCGCTTGAGGGCTGCCCCGTATCCGGCACAGCCCTTGGCCGACGTGCCCGGCGGGGCACAGGATCCGGCGGCGTCCGTGTGATCAGCTCAGAGACGTACCACGCGCGACCAGCAGGGCGATGTCGGCCCCGGCCAGGCCGAGCGTGGCCAGGAACGGCAGACGGCTGTCGGGGGAGGTGCCCAGCGGGAGGCACAGGACGACGGCCAGCGCCCCGGTCACCGTGAGGCCGCCCCAGCCCATGGCGTCCGGCGGTCCGGGCGGGCCGAGAACGAGGACGGCCGAGGCCGCGAGCAGCGCGAGTGCCGCGGCGGTACGGGACCGGCGCCGGCCCAGACGCTGGGGCAGGCCCCGGACGCCCGCGGTCAGGTCGGTATCGATGTCGGGGAGGACGTTGGTGAAGTGTGCACCCACCCCGAGGAGGGCACCCGCGGTCACCACCCAGGCGGCCGGCCAGGGGTGGCCCGGCAGCGCGAGGGTGAGGAAGGCGGGCAGAAGTCCGAAGGCCAGCGCGTAGGGCAGCCACGACCACCGCGTCCGTTTGACGCCGAGGTTGTACGACCATGCGGCGGCCACCCCGATCAGATGCGCGCCGCCCGCCGCAGCGCCGTTCGCGAGGGACAGGGGAGCGCACAGCGCGAGCGCAGCACACGCCGCGACCGACACGCTGCGCATCTGCACCTCGCCCGCCACGAGCGGCTTGTCGCGCCGGTGTGCCGCGGTGTCCCGCGCGAGGTCGATGCGGTCATTGCTCCAGCCGACGGAGAGCTGTCCGGTGAGCACGGCCAGGGCGACCAGACAGCTGCCGAACGCGTCGCGCCCCGCTGCGACGCCCAGGGCGGTGATCAGGGCGGTCACGGCCAGCGCGGGGGCCGGGTGGGCCGACAGGAGGAGCGCCAAGGCGCCGCGGCCGAGGCCACCCGCACGCGCTGCCGCCTCCGCCGGTACGGGTGCCGGCGAGGGCGGTGCGGCCGACAAGGAGTGCGACTGAAAAGTCTGATTCATGATGTTCGATCAAAACATCCCTTCCGCACCTATGGTGACGGCATGACGCGAATCATCGCGATCCATGGTGTGCTCCCGCCGCACCGGTACGAGCAGTCCGGGATCACCGACGCCTTCGCCGACATGTGCCTGCCTCCGGGCGCGGACCGCGGCGTGCTGGAACGCCTGCACCGGTCCGCCGGCGTACGCGGCCGCCATCTGGCACTGCCCCTGGAACGGTACGCCGCGCTGAGCGGTTTCGGCGAGGCCAACGACGCGTTCATCGATGTCGCCCTGGAGCTCGGGGAACAGGCCGTACGCGGCGCCCTGGACCGGTCGGGCCTGGACCCGGGCGACATCGACCTGGTCATCTCCACCTCCGTCACCGGCATCGCCGCCCCGTCCCTGGAGGCGCGGCTCGCCGGACGGATCGGCTTGCGGTCCGATGTGAAACGCGTACCGATCTTCGGGCTCGGCTGCGTGGCCGGGGCAGCCGGCCTCGCGCGGCTCCACGACTACCTCGAGGGCCACCCCGGCCAGGTCGCGCTGCTGCTCTCCGTCGAACTCTGTTCGCTGACCCTGCAACGTGCCGACACATCCGTGCCGAACCTGGTGGCGGGCGCGCTGTTCGGTGACGGCGCCGCTGCCGTCCTCGCGGTCGGCCGGGACCACCCGCACCGTCAGGAACGGTCCGGGCCCGTCGTGGTCGCGACCCGCAGCAGCCTCTACCCCGGCACCGAACGCACACTGGGCTGGGACATCGGCGACCAGGGCTTCCGGATCGTACTCGGCGCCGACCTCCCGAATCTGGTACGTGAGACCCTGGGCGACGAGGTGCACTCCTTCCTCTCCGACCACGACCTCAAGACGCAGGACGTGACGGCCTGGATCTGCCACCCGGGCGGCCCCCAGGTACTCGAAGCCGTACGCGAGACGCTGGATCTGCCTGCCCGCGCACTGGAACTGGCCTGGCGTTCGCTGGCCGAGGTCGGCAATCTGTCCTCCGCCTCCGTCCTGCATGTCCTCAGGGACACTCTGGCGCTCCGCTCACCACCGCCCGGAACTCCCGGACTCCTCCTTGCGATGGGGCCCGGCTTCTGCACCGAACTCGTCCTGCTCCGCTGGTAGCCGCCCCGTGATCCCTTACACCGTCCTCGTCCTTCTGGTCGCCGTCGAGCGCCTCGCCGAACTCGTCACCGCCCGGCGCAATGCCGCCTGGAGCCGGCGCCACGGCGCAGCGGAGTACGGGCAGGGCCACTACCCCGTCATGGTCGCCCTCCACACCGGACTGCTGGCCGGCTGCCTGGCGGAGACCTGGCTCGGCGGCCGACCCTTCCTGCCCGCACTCGGCTGGCCGATGCTCGCCCTGGCCCTGGGCGCCCAGGGCCTGCGCTGGTGGTGCATCACCACGCTGGGGCTGCGCTGGAACACCCGCGTCATCGTGGTGCCGGACCTGCCGCTCGTCACCGCCGGACCGTACCGGTGGCTGAGCCACCCCAACTACGTCGCCGTGATCGCCGAGGGCGTCGCACTGCCGCTCGTCCACACCAACTGGCTCACCGCGACCGCCTTCACCCTGCTCAACCTGCCGCTCCTCGCGACCCGCGTACGGTGCGAGAACACCGCCCTCGCCGGGGCCGCACCGGCGGCGCCGTGATCGACCTGCTGGTCGTCGGCGGCGGACCCGCCGGCCTCGCCACCGCGATCCACGCCGCCGAGGCCGGGCTCGAAGCGGTGGTCGCCGAACCGCGCCCCACCCCGATCGACAAGGCCTGCGGCGAGGGGCTCATGCCGGGCGCCGTGAACGCTCTGGCCGGATTAGGCGTCACCGTCGCCGGACACCCGCTGCGCGGAATCCGCTACCTCGACGACCGCCACCGGGCAGAAGCCCGCTTCGCGCCCGGCCCCGGTCGCGGTGTCCGCCGCACCGAACTGCAGACCGCCCTGGCCGGCCGCGCCGCGGAACTCGGCGTGCGGGTGATTCCCGTGCGGTCGGACAGCATCCGGCAGAGCGCCGACAGCGTGTACGCCGCAGGCGTCACCGCCCGCTACCTGGCCGCAGCCGACGGCCTGCACTCACCGATCAGACGCCAACTCGGCCTGGACCTGCCGGACCCACGCCCCGCGAGGTTCGGACTGCGCCGCCACTTCGCGATCGAGCCCTGGACGGACTGCGTCGAGGTGCACTGGTCACCACGGGCCGAGGCCTATGTCACCCCGCTGGGCCCACGCCTGGTCGGCGTCGCCGTCCTGACCACGGAACGCGGCCCGTTCGACGGCCACTTGGCCCGCTTCCCCCTCCTGGCCCGCCGGCTGCCTGCGAGCGCCACCACACCGGTGCGTGGCGCCGGACCACTGCGCCAGCGGGTCGGCTCCCGCGTGGCAGGACGGGTCCTGCTGGTCGGGGACGCCGCCGGGTACATCGACGCACTGACCGGTGAAGGAGTCTCGCTTGCTCTCGCCGGAGCCGCTCAACTGGTGCGCTGCGTCCGGGACGACCGGCCGCAGGCGTACGAGCGGGCGTGGCGCAAGGTCTCCCGGCGCCACCGCCTGCTCACCGAATCGCTGCTCCTGGCCCGGCAGCACCCGCGACTGGCCCGCCGCATCGTCCCGACCGCGAGCCGTCTCCCCGCGGCCTTCACCAACCTGGTCAACCAGCTGGCCTGAGGAGCGTGGTCCGGCAGCGTCCAGCGTCCACCCGGGCCGGACCGTCGCGACGGGCTACGCCACGGGGTGTGCGATCAGCGCGGGTGGCGCCGGCCGGCGCCGCCGCTTCAACCAGCCGACCAACGTGCAGACGGCACCCGCGAGGGCAAGAACCACGCCGAGCAGCACGCCCAGTCCCAGCACCACCGGCGCGGTGGCATCGTCGAGCACCCGGCCCCGCACGGCCGTCACGGGTACGGTCCCGGGGTCCCCGCTCGCGAAGTAGCGCGAGTCGTAGGAGTTCGCACGATGGTCGCCGAGAAGGAACATCTGCCCGGCCGGTACCTTCACGTCGTACGGTCCGTGCCCGCCGTCGACCTCTCCGTCCTTCAGATAGGGCTCCTTGAGCGGGGCGTCGTCGACCGTCAGGCGTGTGCCGTCGAAGACCACATGGTCGCCCCCCAGACCGATGACGCGCTTCAGCACCGGCTTGCCCTCGAACCGCTCCGGCACGCCGAAGAGCACGACATCGCCTCGCCGTACCTTCGCGCCGGACGTCCTCGCGATGAGAATGCGGTCGCCCGGAGCGTAGGTGGGCTCCATCGACCCGCCGGAGAAGGTGACCATCGTGTAGCCGCTACGGACGGTCCAGAGCGCGCCCGCTGCCAGCACGATCCCCAGGACGGCAAGCACAGTCCCCGTGATCAACAACCCACGCCCAGCGTGCCGCATCCGCCGATCTCCCCTCAGACCCTCACTCCAGCCAGGTGGCTGCAGCGACACCGTAGAGGGTCTCTCCCGACGGGACCGCAGAGGGGTCGGGCGGACCGCCGGGCCGGGGAGTGCCGCTAATCCAAGCCGGATACCTGGAAAACCGTCTGGGCCGTCCGGCGGTCGATACGCTCCCCGAGCTGACGCAGCGCCGTCACCCCGCAGAGCAGCGTCCCGCGCTCCACGCAGGCGCGGGTGTCCTGGTCCAGCCGGTGCCACAGTGCCGGGTTGGCGACGAACACCCGCGGGTCGACCTCGACCCGGCAGCCATCGGCGTCGCGGAGCACCAGACGTTGCGAGACGCCGTCGGACCAGCGGACGGAGACCAGTCGGTCCGTACGCACCGTGTGAGCGCGCAGCAGGCCGCGCGAGGAGAGCCACCCGGCGCCCGCGCGGACCCGTGGTGGCACCAGGACCACGAACAGCGTCGTGGCGAGGGCTGCCCACAGCAGGAAGCGCAGCCAGGTGAGCCGGCCGGCGGCCGCGTCGACCGCCAGCAGGAGCCCCAGGAGCGAGGAGGCGCAGCCGACCGCGAAGCGCACGTGGCCGGCCCAGTCCTCGTCGTACGCCGTCGTACCCGGGGGAGGCAGGACGCGGCCGCGACGGCCGGAGCGGCCGTCGGGCACTGCGCGGGTGATGCGTCGTTCCATGGCGCTGAGGCTAAGGACGGCGAGTCGGCCGGTCATCGTGTCTTGACGAAGTGCTGATGCCGGTGCCGCATGTCCTGACGCATGCCTGACGGTCGCCCGGCAGCCGGCGCAAAGGGCGCGTGAAGACGCAGCCGGTCGGAGCCGACAGCTCGCCAGGTTCGGGCGTGATCGGCCAGCGGCCGTGCGGTCTGATCGGACCTGAACAGAAGGGGCCCGCTCGACGTCCGCTGTGAGGACCGAGCCGCACCGAGGGGTGGCCGTACGTCCGAAGTTGCCGCGCGTGCAGGAGGGTTGACATCCGGCTACCGCACCGAGACGCTTTTTAGAAAGTGATTCTATGATTGGCCGGCTCGCTGAAGCGCCGGGCCGGCGCGGAGTTGCGGACGGGAGAGGCGTATGGGTGGCGTCGTGGAGGGCCGGGTCGTCGTTGTCACAGGGGCGGCACGTGGGATCGGACGCGGGCACGCGCTGGAGTTCGCCCGGCAGGGCGCGAAAGTGGTGGTCAACGATCTGGGCGCGGAGGTCGATGGATCCGGTTCCTCGTCCGGACCCGCGGGCGAGGTCGTGACGCAGATCCGCGAGGCCGGCGGTGAGGCCGTTGCCAACGGTGACGACGTGTCCGACTTCGAAGGCGCTCGCAGGCTGGTGGAGTCCGCGATCAGGCACTTCGGCGACCTGAATGTGCTGGTCAACAATGCCGGCATCTTGCGCGACCGGATGCTGGTGAACATGAGCGCCGAGGAGTGGGACGCGGTGATCAGGGTGCACCTGCGCGGTACGTTCGGTCCACTGCGGCATGCGGCGGCCTATTGGCGGTCGCAGGCGAAGGCCGGCGTGCAGGTCGATGCCCGGGTCATCAACACGACGTCCTCGTCAGGTATCTATGGAAACCCGGGGCAGGCGAACTATGGAGCGGCCAAGGCAGGGATCGCGGGGCTGACCGTGATCGCCTCCCGGGAGCTGGAGCGCTACGGCGTCGCGGTGAACGCCGTGGCACCGGCTGCGCTCACCCGTATGACGGAGGGGCTGCGGTCGGACCGCACGGTGGCGGAGCCCGGCACCTTCGACCCGTCGGCGCCGGAGAACATAGCTCCGCTGGTCGTCTGGCTGGCGGGTCCCTCGGCGCGAGGCATCACCGGTCGGGTCTTCAACGTGCGCGGCGGCCTGATCAGCGTTGCGGAGGGCTGGCATGCGGGGCCGGCCGCTGACAACGAATCACGCTGGGAACAATCACAACTGGACAGGGTGATACCGGCGTTGGTCGACAAGGCCCGTCCGAACGCGCTGCAGAACGGCCGGGCGCCGGGGGAGGACCGCTGACGTGCCCCTCGACCACAGTGTGATCGGCATCGAGTCCCCACCGGTCGAGCGGACCTGGACCTCCAAGGACACCCTGCTCTACGCGGTCGGGGTCGGAGCCGGGCTGGACGACCCGCTGCGGGAACTGGCCTTCACCACGGAGAACTCGCACGGCATCGGCCAGCAGGTTCTGCCGACGTTCGCCGTGCTGGCCGCGCAGGGGGGCCGCAGCCGGAGCATCGGCGAGTTCGACCCGGCGATGCTCGTACACGCGGAGCAGTCCTTCGACCTGCATCGGCCCCTGCCGCCGGCGGGGACCGTGCGTGTCACCTCGAAGATCACCGGGATGTACGACAAGGGATCCGGTGCGCTGGTGACCAGCGAGGCGGTGGCCGTGGATCCGGGCACGGGCGATCCGGTGATCACTTCGCGCAGTGCCGTCTTCATCCGGGGGGAGGGCGGCTTCGGCGGTGACCGGGGGCCGCGTGACAGCTGGCCGGAGCCCGGTCGTGAGCCGGACCACCGGATCACCTGCCCGACCAGACCGGAGCAGGCACTGCTGTACCGGCTTTCCGGTGACCGCAATCCACTGCACTCCGATCCCGCGTTTGCCGCGAAGGCCGGATTCGAGCGTCCGATCCTGCACGGCCTGTGCACCTTCGGGGTGACCGGACGTGCCCTGTTGCACACGTTGGCGGAATCGGATCCGTCCCGGTTCGTCTCCATGTCGGGCCGGTTCAGCAGGCCGGTCCGTCCCGGCGAGTCGCTGACGGTGTCCATCTGGAGGGACGGTGACACCGCGCAGTTCCGTACCACCAAGGCCGACGGAACAGTCGTGATCGATCGCGGACGGGCCGCCGTCCGCGGGGCGGGCGGTCCTGGCGCCTGACGGCCCGTCGCTCCGGGGTGACGCCGTCGGACGCCGTCCGCGGAGACGGCGCGGCCATGGTGTCGCCCCGGGTACGGTCCGGCGGACACCGGTCAGGTGCCGGCCCTGAGGTTGGCAATCGCGGTGGTCATGCAGTAGCCGATCGGGCCTGCGGTGTCGTGCAGTGTGCAGTGCCCGACGGCGACCCCGTCCTCGCTGGTGTGGGCGGCGGACTCCAGCCCGATGGCGTCGCTGAGGGGGAGTCTGCTCAGGCACAGGGTGTAGTCGGCATTGATGAACTGCAGCCCGGTGTCGCCGGCATGGGCGAGCGGACTGGCCGTGTCGGCGGCGAGCGCTGCCCGCACGAACGGCGAGAGCGACTCGCCGGCGACCAGTTCGCACGATTCCCGCAGCCAGGCCCGGCGCCTGCCGCTTCCCTGCCCACCGTCCCGCGCAGGCGTGTTGTGCTCGTCGAACTTCCAGACCGTCCAGGCCCCTTCGCGCGGTGCGGGCAGTTCTTCAGGTGCGGGTGCGTCCCAGGGCGGTGTGGCAGGGACATGGCCCGGCGGCTGCTCGCTGCGCCGCAGCAGCACGGCGCTGGCCCGCGCGACGACGCCGTCGGCGCCGTGCACGGTCGCGTCGGCGACCCGGATGCGACGGCCGTCGCGCACCCGGAGGGTTTCCACCCGCACCGGCGCCATCGGCGCGTTGCGGAACAGGTCGACGGTCAGCCGGGTGAAGTGCAGTCCCTCGGCGGCGTGTTCGCGCTCCAGGGCCCGGGCCGCCAGCGCGCCGAGCAGCCTGCCGTGCATCATGCCGGGCGCCCACCAACTGCGCGCGTGGGGGGCGGGGACGAATACATCTCCGGCACCGGTGAAGAAGGCCTCCTGCTGTTCGGCCTGGGCCACGGGCGTTTCCTTCCTGGAGAACCGACGTGTCGACGTGTCGATGTACCGGGCTGCGCACCGTAGGGATGCCGGTGCACCGGCCGGCCGGTAGCCGTGCGGTCCCGATGTTCCGACCGCTGGTCAGGTGTCCTGGCCGGGTGAGCCGAGTCGGCGGATCAGCACGATCGCGGCTTCGGTGATCTTGTTGGCCTGGCGCTTGTTCGGGCACGTCGCGATCTCGCGTCCCGCTTCCCCGATGATCGTGGTCAGCACCGCCACCGCGAGCCGGTCGACCGAGTCGATGCCGGCGCCGAGCAGCACCGCGTTCTGCCGGACCCACTCCCGGCTGCGTGTGCGCCGGACCAGTTCGAACCCCGGTGGCCCGTCGCCGTCCATGAAGAGCCTGGCCAGATCGCGGCGCTGCCAGGAGCCCTCGAGAAATGCACGGGCGCCCACGACGAACAGATCGAGCGGGTCCTCGCCCTCGCCCGCGGCTCGGGCCGCGGCGACCGCGGTCACCGCGTTCTGCTCATGGGCGGCCTGGTGTTCCTCCCACAGAGCGAGGAAGAGCTCGGTCTTCCCGCCGAAGTGGTGGTAGAGGCTGCCCACGCTGGACCCGGCGCGTTCCACCACCCCGGCGATGCTCGCCTCGGCGAAGCCCTGCTCGCAGAACACCTCACGCGCGGCGTTCAGCAACACCCGGCGGGTCTCCGCGGTGCGGCTCCACTGCCAGGCGTTCCCGCCGGCTGCGGCGCTGCTCGCGCTTCGTGCCATGGGATCCCCTCCTTGCCTTCGTTGACGGGCACCGACACGGTCCACCGTACCGAATCCAATCTTAGAATTGCCGTCGAGGATGTTGCGTCGATGTTTCGTCACGCTTCCTTGATCGTCGCGCCCGCCGTGGTGGCGCGGATACGCAAGTTACCGCCAGGGGTGGCCGGTTGTACGTGAACCGGCTTGCGGCAGGTGTCTTGACACGCTCGTCCGGCCGGGCGCAGGCTGAGCCAATTCCTAGAGTTCCGTTCTAGAAAAGGACCCCGGGTGGTCGCCCGCGCGTCCTGAGAAGGAAAGGACACCGCTCGATGGTCGATTTCTCCCTCAGTGTCGAGGAACGTCAGATCCGGGACACGGTCCGCGCGTTCATCTCCAAGGAGGTGATGCCGCTGGAACAGGAGGTGCTGCGCAACGAACGGGCGGGCGTTCCCGCGATCGCCGTGGATGTCCTGGCCGAGCTGCGGGCCAAGGCCCGCGGGGCGGGCTTCTGGGGAATGAACACGCCCGAGGAGTACGGCGGGATGAACCTGGGCGCCGTCATGTCCGCGATCCTGGCGATGGAGACCGGCAGGACGTACGTTCCCTTCAGCTTCGGCGGCTCGGCGGACAACATCCTCTACAGCTGCAACGACGAGCAGAAGCAGCGCTACCTCATCCCGACGATCGAGGGCGAGCGGCGGTCCTGCTTCGCGATCACCGAGCCGGGAGCCGGATCCGACGCACGCAACATCCGTACCCGCGCGGTGCGCGAGGGCGGCGACTGGGTGATCAATGGGGAGAAGACCTTCATCACCGGCGGCAACGAGGCCGACTTCGTGATGGTGTTCGCCGTCACCGACCCGGACAAGGGCGCGGACGGCGGAGTGACCTGCTTCCTTGTCGACCGGGACATGGGCTGGAAGTCCGAACCGATCCCCACGATGGGCCAGTGGGGCCCGGCGGCACTGGTCTTCGACGACGTGCGTGTTCCTGACGAGAACGTACTCGGTGAAGTCGGCCGCGGCTTCGCGCTGGCGCTCCGGTGGATCGGCCAGGGCCGTTACATGATCCCGGCCCGCGCGATCGGTTCCGCCGAACGGATGCTGCAGATGGCGATCGACTACGCCAAGATCCGGCACTCCATGGGGAATCCGATCGCCGAGTACCAGGGGATCCAGTGGCAGATCGCGGACTCGCAGGTGGAGATCGAGTCCACGAAGTGGCTCACGCTGTACGCGGCTTGGCGGGTCCAGCAGGGCATGGACGCGCGCCACGCCTCCTCCATCGCCAAGCTCAACGGCGCGCTCATGGCCAACCAGGTCGTCGACCGCGTGCTGCAGATCCATGGCGGGATGGGCTACACCAAGGAACTGCCGATCGAGCGCTGGTACCGGGAGTTGCGACTGCTGCGAATATTCGAGGGCACCGACGAGATCCAGCGCCGCACCATCGCCCGCAACCTGCTCAAGGGCCATGTACGGCTGGGCGGGATCGGCGAATGAGGGCCCGCAGGCGCGCGGCCATCGTCGGGGTGGCCGAATCGGAAGTGGGCAGGACCCCGCACCTGACCGTGCTGTCTCAGCAGGCAAGGGCGAGCCGGGGGGCCCTGGCCGAGGCCGGGCTGGGTCCCAAGGACGTGGACGCCCTGTTCGTGGCCGGAAACTGGTCCTGGGCACCCGCGCTGACGCTGGCCGAGTATCTGGGACTCCAGCCGGACTACCTGGACGGCACCAACATCGGCGGATCGTCCTTCGAGGCCCACCTCGGCCATGCGGCGGCCGCCATCGATGCCGGGGTGATCGACGTCGCACTGATCACCTACGGCAGCACCCAGCGCAGCAACCGCTCACGCAACGCCCCACGGCCACCCGCGTCGCTCACCGAGCAGTTCGACCGGCCCTACGGGCTGCCGCAGCCGGTCGGCGCCTACGCGCTGGCGGCCAACCGCTACCTCCACCAGTACGGTGCGACCAGCGAGCAGCTGGCCGAAGTGGCGGTGAGCGCACGGCAGTGGGCGGCGCTCAACCCGGACGCGTACCACCGTCACCCGATCACGGTCGACGACGTGCTCGACTCGCCGATGATCAGCGATCCGCTGCACCTGCTGGACTGCTGCCTGGTCACCGATGGTGGCGGCGCGGTGGTCGTGGCGGCCGAGGACCGCTGGCCCGATGTGGACACCCATCCGGTCGTCGTGCTCGGCCACGGCGAGACCACTACGCACAGCAGCATCGCCCAGATGCCGGACCTGACCGTCACCGGTGCTGCCCGCTCGGGACCGACCGCGATGAAGATGGCCGACGTGACCCACGACGACCTCGACCTGCTGGAGATCTACGACTCCTTCACCATCACCGTCCTGCTGACCCTGGAGTCACTGGGGTTCTGCAAACCGGGCGAGGCCGGGGACTTCGTCGCCCGCGGCCGTACCGCCCCCGGTGGACCGGTGCCGATGAACACCAACGGCGGCGGTCTGTCCTACACGCACCCCGGCATGTACGGGATCTTCCTGCTCATCGAGGCGACCCGGCAGCTGCGGCACGACTTCGCCGGCGACCCGCGCCGTCAGGTCGACGGTGCCGGACTGGCCCTGGTGCACGGAACCGGCGGCGTCCTGTCGTCCACCTCGACCGTCGTACTCGGAAGGAGTTGATCAGCGTGGCGGACCTTGCTCCGGATGTCGAGACGAGGCCGTTCTGGGACGGCATAGCCGCGGGAGAGCTGCGCCTGCAGCGTTGCGGCGACTGCGGCCGTGCGGTGTTCTACCCGAGGGCGCTCTGCCCGCACTGCTTCGGTGACCGGTTGGAGTGGTTCACTTCGCCGGGAATCGGCACCGTCTACTCGTACACCGTCGCGCGCCGCGCCTTCAGCCCCTCCGCCGGAGAGCCTCCCTACACGGTTGCGCTGATCGACCTCGACGAGGGCGTGCGGATGATGTCCAGGATCGTCGGCGGGGACCGGGTAGGCATCGGCGACCGCGTCGAGCTGGAGATCACCCGCCTGGGTGGCGACGACTCTCCCGAGCTGCCGTGCTTCCGGGTGGTGGAGGCGATATGAGCGCGCCCACCACGCAAGCGGGTGCCGAGGCCATGCGCGCGCTGTTCGCCCCGAAGTCCATCGCCCTGGTCGGAGCCACCGACAAGTCGGGCTGGTCGCTGGCAACGTTCGACAACCTGCGCAACCACGGCTTCTCAGGACAGGTCCATCTGGTCAATCCACGCACCGAGATGGTGCACGGACAGCGCGCCCATCGCAGCCTCTCGGACATCGGCGAGCCGGTCGACATGGCCTATGTCATGGTGCCGACACCCGCTGTGCTTCCGGTACTTCGGGAAGGCGCCGGCCTGGGCATCCGGAGTTACGTGGTGCTCACCGCGGGCTTCGGCGAGACGGGTCCGGAGGGCAGGCGCCGGGAGGAGGAGATCCTCGACTTCGCACGCGAGAACCGGCTGACCGTACTGGGCCCGAACGGGAACGGCTACATCAACGCCACGGCCGGGACGACCCCTTACGGCCTGCCGATCCCGGCGCCGCTGCTCGGCGGGCAGGTGGGTGTGGTGCTGCAGAGCGGTGCCCTGGCCAGCTCCATACTCTCCTTCGCGCAGGCCCGGAACGTGGGGCTGAGCCTGCTCACTTCCATGGGCAACGAGACGATGGTGTCGGTCACCGACGTCATCGACTACTTGGTGGACGACCCGGCCACCAAGGTGATCGCATTGTTCCTGGAGTCCGTGCGCCACCCGGAACGGTTCGCCCGCGCCGCCCGCCGCGCCGCCCGGGCCGGCAAACCGATCGTGGCCCTCAAGATCGGGTCGAGCAAGATCGCCTCGCACACCGCGCAGGCCCACACCGGGGCGCTGGTGGGGGACGACCGCGTGATCGACGCCGCGTTCGGGCAGTTGGGTGTGGTCCGCGTCCGTTCGCTCGAGGATCTGATCATCACGTCCGGGCTGCTGGCCCAGGTCGGCCGGATCGACGGTCCGCGGATCGGTGTGGTGACGCCCTCGGGCGGGGCCTGCGAAGTCATCGCCGACCGGGCCGAGCAGGAGGGACTCGAGCTGCCGCCTTTCGCACCGGAGACGGTGGCGCGGCTGAAGGAGATCCTGCCCGGCTTCGCGACCGTGCAGAACCCTCTGGACGTCACCGGGTACGTGGTGGTGGACCGGACCCTGCTCGGCCGCGCGCTGGAGGTCGTCGCCGACGACCCGGGGATCGACGCGGTCATGCTGCTGTCCGACCTTCCCCGGGTGGTGCCGGCCGATCAGGCTCCGACACTGCTGCACTTCGGAGCCACCGCGCAGCGCATCCGCGACGCGAGCCGCCCGGTGATGGTGGCCAGCAACATCCTCACCGACATCACCGAATTCGGCCGTCATGTACAGGAGGAGACCGGCTTTCCGTACGTGGCCGGCGGGATCGAGCATGCGGTGACGGCGATCGGCGCGGCCGTGCGCTGGTCCCGGGAGTTGCCCCGGGCCGCCGCCGGCCCGGTGGGGCCCGCGCCGGACCCCCGGCCGGTGGTGCACGGCCCGACCTCCGGGGTGTGGACGGAGTACCGGGCTTCGCAGCTGCTCTGCGCCAACGGCATCCCGGTCGTGCCTTCCGCCCCGGCCGCAACGGTGGAGGAAGCGGTGGCGGCGGCCGACCGGTTCGGATACCCCGTGGTGCTCAAGGCGGTTGCCGACGGCCTCGGGCACAAGAGCGACATCGGTGGGGTCCGGCTGGGACTGGGAGGAGCCGACGAAGTGCGCCGGGCCCACCGCGACGTATCCGACGTCCTGCGGGAACGCGGACTTACGGGCATCGGGACCCTGGTGCAGCCGCAGCGCAGCAGCGGTGTGGAACTGCTCGTCGGCGTGGTCCGTGACCCCGCGTGGGGGCTGACCATGGCCGTCGGCCTCGGCGGCGTGTGGGTCGAGGTACTGCGGGACTCGGTGCTGCGGCTGTTGCCGGTCGGCGCCGACGACATACGCCGGGCGCTGGGGGAACTGCGCGGTGCCCGGCTGTTGGACGGCGCACGCGGCACCGAGCCCGCGGACCTCGACAAGGTCGCCGAGGTCATTGCCCGTATCGCCGGGCTCGCGGCCGGCCTGGGACCCGGTCTCGAATCACTGGAGGTCAACCCTCTTCTCGTGCAAGGGAGTCGGGTCGAAGCGCTGGACGCCCTGATCACCTGGAACTGAGCCGCACACCTGCGGCACCTGTCCGAGGGCCGCCGCGGTCGCCTGCTGCGACCGTGGCGGCCTTTGCCCTACCGGGGTCCCGCAGGTACCCGCATGCCCCGTTGCCGGGCCGTCGGTACAGGCCGGGTCGTGAGCGTGCGGCCCGGTTCCGAAGCAGCGCGGCCATGCGCCCTCCATCCCGACGGGGGAAGGCCACAGCCCCGGGACGCAGCCGGGAGACATGCACCGCCCTGCCCCTGGCACGGCAGCCCGAGATCGATCGAAATCGCATCACAGAGGGAAATTCTGTTCCGCGGCTCCGCCTGCGACCACGGGGCGGCACCGGTGGGACCAGCCGGAAATCCACTCGCAGAAAGGTCAGAGCGATGAAGCTCTCCTACGTACGCGAACTCGACGAATACCCGACCGGCGGGCGCCGGATGCGGATCCTCACCATGGCCGTCCTCGCCGTCCTGATCGGGTCCTACGAGGGGCAGATCGCCCCCGTGGTTCCGCTGCTGCTCAAAGACCTGCACATGTCCCTGGCCACCTACGGCACGGTGTCCGCACTGGCCACCGTTGCCGGTGCGCTCGCCTCGGTCCTCGGCGGGCGGCTCACCGACAACCTGGGCCGGGTGCGCCTGCTCATCCCGCTCATGCTGCTGACGACCGTCTGTTGCCTGGCGATGACCGCGGTCCACTCACCGACGCAGCTGATGCTGGCCCGAATCGCACTGTCCGTCATCGACGGAATGGCCATGGCCGGCACCGCCCCGCTGGTCCGCGACTTCTCGCCGCGGATGGGTCGCGCGCAGGCGTTCGGCTTCTGGACCTGGGGGCCTGTGGGGGCCAACTTCCTGGCCGCCGCGGTCGCGAGCGCCACTCTGCCGCTCTTCCACGACTCCTGGCGCTCTCAGTTCGTCATCATGGCCGCGCTCTCACTCGTGGTCTCCCTCGTGATCGCGTTCAACATCGCAGACCTCTCACCGCAGTTGCGCGCGCGTATCCAGCAGACCGAACGGCAGGCTTTCACACCGGACGGCCCCGGCACCGCGCCCCGGGCCCGAGATCTGCTCACCCACCGCACCATCTGGGCGCATGTCGTCGGCATCGGACTGTGGCTGATCCTCTACCTGACGCTCTCCCTGTACGGCCCGACCATGCTCGCACATTCCTTCGGCCTCGGCGCGGCCAACGCGTCGGGGATCATGTCGGTCTTCTGGGTACTCAATCTGCTCACCGTCGTGGTGAGCGGCCGGATCTCGGACCGGTTGCAGTTGCGCAAGCCGATCTGTGTGGCCGGCACGGCCGCGGCAGTGGCGATCACGGGCTATCTGGTGATGTTGATGGGTCGTCAGGACATTTCCCAACTCCATCTGATGCTCACCGGCGCGCTGCTGGGCGGCGCACTGGGTGTCGCGTACGGGCCGTGGATGGCGAACTTCTCCGAGGACGCCGAGGACATCGATCCGCGGCTGCAGGGCAGCGCCTGGGGCCTGTTCGGATTCGTCTCCAAGGGGGCGGCGGTCCTGGCCCTGTTCGCCGTGCCGCGCGTGGTGGAGAGCAGCAGCTGGCACACCTGGATGATCATCGCCATGTGCTGCATGGTGCTGTTCATCCCGGCGGTGCTGCTGTTCCACGGGCCGTGGCGGCGTACGGGCACCGAGGCGATGCCCGTGCTCGCGCCGACCGTGGGCAGGGGCGCGGCGGACTGAGATCACGGTGCCTTGCCGACCGGTTCCTCGCTCGGCCGGTTTCCTCCGGTGGTGACGCCCGTCGCCCGGTGCCGGCCGAGTGAGGCGATCACCGACAGTGCGGAGATCACGGTCATGACCAGCAGGGCCAGCCGGTATCCGGTGACCAGCTGCGCGACTCCGTGCGAGGAGACGTCGGCGATCGTACCGGCGAAGACGTACTGTCGCAGGCCGGCCGGCAGCGGACTGGTCACGAGCGACATGGCCAGCGCCGTGCTCACCACGACACCGGTGTTCTGCACCATCAGGCGCATCGCGTTGACGATTCCGATGCGCCGGGACGAAACCCCGTCCAGCAGGGCCGTGGTGTTGGCCGGCATGAACATTCCCGATCCGGCACCGATGAGGACCAGTCCGCAGGCGATCGGCGGGTAGCCGGTGTCCGCCGACATGTTCAGCAGCAGGAAGAGCAGGCCCGCGGTGCCGGTGGAGGTCCCCAGCAGTGCGATGGTGCGCGGCGCCAGTCTCGCGTGCAGCATCCCCGAACACGCCGAGGCGATCATTGCGGCCACCGACAGCGGCAGCACTTTCAACCCGGCCGACACCGGGGACTCGCCGTGCACTGCCTGATAGAACAAGGCGATCAGCAGCACCACCGCCATCCGCGCCACCGAGTTGAGGAACGAGGTGAGCAGGCCGAGCGCGAAGGGCGGGTCCCGGAACAACGTCACGTCCATGACCGGGTGCGGACTTCGTAGCTCGATCATCACGAACAGCGGTACCAGCACGGCGCATACGGCCAGGCAGGCAACGACCACGGGATCGGTCCAGCCGTTCTCACCGACCTGGGACAAGCCGAACAGCAGGCTTCCGAGGCTGATCAGCACGAGCAGATTGCCCGGCGCGTCGATGCCGCTGTCGCGCGCCCGACCGCCCACCTTGCGCAGCGCGACCGCACCCCAGGCCAGACACAGCAGCCCGATCGGCACGTTGTACCAGAACACCCACTGCCAGCCGAACCGGTCCGTCAGAAAGCCACCGAGGGTCGGTCCCACCAGCTGGGCGACGGAGAACGAAGCGATGTAGACGCCCATGCCCCGCCCCAGCTGACGTTGCGGGAACGCGTCGGCGAGCAGGGCCGCACTGTTGGTCAGCAGCATCGCACCACCGGCGGCCTGTACCGCCCGCAGGCCGATCAGGTACCACACGCCGGGCGCGAAGCCCAGGAGCAGACTGGCCCCGGTGTACGTGGCCAGACCGAGCAGATACATGGTGCGGCGCCCGAACATGTCAGCCAGCCGGCCGAACGCGACCATCAGCCCCGTATTGGTCAGCATGAACGACAGCAGGATCCAGTTCGCAGCTGTGGCGCTCGCATCGAAATGTCGCACCACCTGCGGTAATGCGACATTCAGTGAGCTACTGCCCAGCGCCGTCAAGATGCTCGCCAGACTGACGACCGACAACGCGCGCCAGGCGTAACGCAGTTGTACCTCCTCGGGTCCGGACATGGGCGCTCCTCCCAGGATGCGAATTGTAAATCAGAATACTAGAACTCGATTCTGTTCTGGGTGTCCTGAAGGAACCGGGCGCGAAGCGGGTCCGGTTCCTGGCGGGTCGTGCGCACCGTGATGTCCGCCGACCCGGGGACGGTGGGCGGGGCGACGGCGTGGCGGGAGGGCGGGATCTCGCGTGACGGACATCGAGATGCCGGACGTGGGGTTTCCGGGGCTGCGGCGAAGAGCCTCGGAAACCCTGGGCCGTGCCGGACAGATCCCGCCGGGCGTCGCGCGCCGGGCGCGAGCTGCCGGAAACGGCCCGGCGTGAAGGAGCCGTTCAGCGCATCTGACGCCGGACCAGCTCGTGGAGCCGACCATTGGTGTCCGCGAGAAGTTCGGCGGGCGGTCCCTGCTGGACGACACGGCCGTCCGACATGACGATCACCCGGTCGGCGTCCAGGACCGTGGAGAGCCGATGGGCGATCACGATGCGCGTGGCGTTGAGCGAGCGGGTGCTTTCGATCACGATGCGCTGTGTCTCGTTGTCGAGCGCACTGGTGGCCTCGTCGAAGAACAGGATGCGCGGACGCCGCACCAGGGCCTGGGCGATCATCAGGCGCTGGCGCTGGCCGCCGGAGATGGAGCCGCCACCGGCGATCATGGTGTGCAGACCCATCGGCATGCGCTTGATGTCCTCGGCCAGACCCGCCATCGCGGCGGCTTCCCACGCCTCTTCCTGGGTGAAGACCTCGGCGCCGCAGATGCAGTCCAGGATCGATCCGGTGAAGGGCTGGGCGTTCTGCAGGACGACCCCGCAGCTGCGGCGCACGGCCGCCTGGTCGAGGGAGGCCAGGTCCTGGCCGTCGTAGAGCACACTGCCCGACACCGGCCTGTCGAAGCCGATGAGCAGCCTCAGCAGCGTCGACTTGCCGCAGCCGCTGGGGCCGACGATCGCCACGAACTCGCCGGGGCGCACCTGCAGAGACACATCGTCGAGGACCAGGGGACCGTCGTCGGTGTATCGGAAGGAGAGATTGCGCGCCTCGATCTCCCCGGACAGGACGCCCGGCTGGGTGCTGGCGCCGCGCACCTCGGGGGCCTCGTCGAGCACCGGCTTGATCTGCTCGAACATGGGCAGCGCCGCCGCCGCGGAGACGAACGCACCCGTGAGCTGGGTGATGGACGTCAGCAGCATGGTCACGGCCGTGTTGAAGGTCAGGAACGCGCCGGCCGACATCGACCCGCGAGCCGGGCCCGCCAGCAGAACGAACATGGCCAGCGAACACAGCGGCAGATACACCGCGTTGAGGACGGTCGTCAGATTCTTGATCCGGCCCGCGCGCTGCTGCAGTTCGCGGCTTCGGGCGAACTCCCCGGCCCACGCCGCGTACGCGAAGCTCTCCGCCGCGGCGACCCGCAGTTTGGGCAGCCCGCGCAGTGTCTGGAACGCCTGGTTGTTGAGCTTGTTGCTGAGCTCGACCAGCCGGCGCTGCCACCGCAGCTCCCACAGCCCCATGGTGAGGAACACCGCGGCTATGACGATCAGCATCGCGATCGCCGTGAACGCCAGCGGGACGCTGAAACAGAACAGGAGGACGAGGTTCATCGCCCCGACCGTGCCCGCCTGCACGGCGATCGGACCGATGCCGGACAGCACCCGGCGGATGGCGCTGATGCCCATCGCCGCGCTCGCCAGCTCACCCGTGGACCGTTCGGTGAAGAACTTGGTCGGCAGACGCAACAACCGGTCCCACACGGCAGGTTGGAGCGTGCTCTCGATGCGCCCTTCCATGCGCAGGATGGTGAGGTTCTGCATCAGCATGAAGACGGCCGAGACGATGCTCGTGACGATGACGGCCAGCGAGACCTGCACGATGAGGCTGTTCTCGGCGTTGGGTACGTAGACGCCGAGCACCTGTCCCGTCGCGATCGGCACCAGCGCGCCGAGGGCGACCGTCACGACCCCCGCCAGCGCCAGGTTGCGCACGTCGGGCCGGGTACCGCGCAGACTGAACCGCAGCAGCTGCCACTTGCCCATGGGCCGCTCCGGCAGCGGACGGTAGAACATGACCGCACGCTGTTCGAACTCTTCCGCATTGGCCGCGTCGACGCGGGTGCGCCGGCCGGTCACCGGGTTCACCGCGTCGTACCCGCCGCGGCGCCACAGCAGGGCCACCGGCGCTCCGCTCGCGGCCCGGTGCCCCACCAGGGGCCCGGTGTTCTCCCGCCACCAGCGGCGGTCGAGCCGGACCGGGCGCGTACGGATCCGCGAGCCGACCGCGACACGCTCGACCGGATCGATCCGGTCGCTCACCACACCGCTCTTCGACGGCTCCGAGAGCGTGATCCCGGCCGCCTCGGCCACGAGCCGGCAAGCGGCGTACGTCGCGTCGTCGCTCGCGCCCGCCGCACGCGACGAGGTCCTCCGGGAACGCCCGATGGAGGAGAGCAGCGTCCGGTCGGCCTCGTCGCGGACGGCTTCGCCCGCCTTGATGCCGGCTGCCGTGCGGTCCTCGTGCGCGAGCTCCAGCCGTTCGATCCAACGGTCCAGCGCGGACAGCAGCCGGTACTGCTGGCTCACCATGGCCTGCCACATCGCGCCGTCGATGAGCAGGTCGCCTGCCGCCTCCGCGCTGTACGCGGCGCCGTACTGCATGCTGCCGGGGGAGACCGGCAGCCACAGGATGTCGTCGTCGGCCACCGTCTCGTCGACGGTGGTCCGGCCGTCCAGCGGTGCTT
Organism: Streptomyces sp. NBC_01717; assembly: GCF_036248255.1. Lineage (NCBI taxonomy): Bacteria > Bacillati > Actinomycetota > Actinomycetes > Kitasatosporales > Streptomycetaceae > Streptomyces > Streptomyces sp. NBC_01717. The sequence continues at coordinate 8,073,784 of NZ_CP109178.1, forward strand.
CGAACAGCACCCGTCGACTGCGCCCGACGCCGAGTGCCACGGCGTGTTCCAGCAGGCTCAGAGCCGTGTCCCCGGTGTCGTACCAGCTGCGGTACTGACCGTCGTACGCCGCGGCATCCGCGTACTCCGGCCGGTACAGCTCACGCAGCGGGATGCGGCGCAGCACGCACTCCTGCAGGGGCCTGCCGATCAGTGTGTGCCGCGGTCCCTCGACGGGGCCCAGCAACAGCGTCCCGGGTTCCAGCCGGCCGAGGAAGTGCCAGTGGCCCTGTTCCGCCGCGTCGACCGCGAACAGGTCCAGGGCACCGCCCACGACGAGCCACAGAACCTGCGGTCCCTCCAGCGAAAGCCTGCGCAGGCCATGGCAGTCGACCTGTTCGCCGAGGCCTCCCAGGGCGCCGATGACCGCGTCGTGCTCTGCGGGGGACGGGTGCGATCCCGCGCCCTCGAGATGGTGAACAGATGTCACCTCAGTGCTCCTTGACCAGCTCGGCGTACGGACCTCCGGCAGCAACCAGGTCCTCGTGCCGGCCCCGTTCCACGACTGAGCCGTGGTCGAGGACCACGATCTCGTCGCTGTCGCGCACCGTGCTCAGCCGGTGCGCGATCACGACACAGGCGCAGCCGCGCCGCCGCAGATTGTCGATGATGATCTGCTCGGTCTCCGCGTCCAGGGCGCTGGTCACCTCGTCGAGAACGAGGATGCTCGGCCGGCGGACAAGCGCCCGGGCGATCTCCAGACGCTGCCGTTGCCCGCCGGAGAAGTTCCGGCCGTCCTGCTCCACCCGGCTGTGAATCCCGCCGGGGCGCCGGGCGACGACCTCGTACAGGGCGGCGTCCTCCAGTGCGGCGACGACGGCGTCGTCCGGGACCGACGGGTCCCACAGCGCCACGTTGTCGCGCACGGTGCCCTCGAAGAGGAAGATGTCCTGGTCGACGAAGGAGACCGAGGCGGCCAGCGCACTGCGGGAAATGTCCTCCAGACGTTGCCCGTCCACCCGGATCGTGCCCTCCCAGGGGCTGTAGAGCCCCGAGATCAGCCGGGAGACCGTCGACTTGCCGCTGCCGGATCCACCGACCAGCGCCACCTGCTGCCCCGGACCGACGGACAGCGAGAAGCCGGTGAGCAGCGGCTTGTCGAGCGGGCTGTAGCCGAAGGTGATCTCTTCCAGCGTCACATGGCCCTTGAGCCTGCGTGTGCTCGCAGCCGGTTCGGGGCGGGAGTACAGCGAGTCCACCGGGAAGTTCTCGACGTCCTTGAGACGGGCCACATCGGCAGCGAAGTCCTGCACCCGGCCCGCCACCGAGTTGAGCCGTGCGACCGGAGCCGTGAAACGGGTCACCAGCGCCTGGAACGCGACGAGCAGACCGATCGAGATGTGGCCGTCGACGGCCCGCAGCCCTCCGATCCACAGAATCAGGGCGCTGTTGAGGGTCGCGAGCGCGGGGGCGACAACACCCAGCCAGGCGCTCGGCACACCGAGGCGCTGCTGCTCCTCCAGCGTGGTCGCGTGCTGCCCCGCCCAGCGGCGGAAGTATCCGTTCTCGCCGCCGGTGGCCTTCATCGTCTCGATCAGCTGCAGCCCGGTGTACGACGTGTTGGTCAGCCTGGCGCTGTCGGCCCGCAGCTTCTGGGCACCGGTGGCCCGCAGGCGCACGACGATGCGCATCGCCACCACATTGAGCAGCGCCAGCCCCACGCCGATGACCGTCAACTGCGGGTCGTAGATCCACAGCAGGGCCGCGTAGAGCAGGACGACGACTCCGTCCACGCCTACGGCCGTGAGGTCGCGGGCCAGGGTCTCGGCCACGACATCGTTGGACTGCAGTCGCTGGACGAGATCGGCGGGGCTGCGCTGGGAGAAGAAGGTGACCGGCAGTCTGAGCAGATGCCGGAAGAATCGGGCACTGCTGAGCGTGGAGGAGATGATGCGACCGCGCAGCAGGTTCGCCTGCTGCAGCCAGGTCAGCACGACGGTGAGCGCCACCATGGTGCCCATGGCCGCGAACAGGACGCTCAGCAACGAGGTCTGTTCGCCGATCAGGAACATGTCGATGTAGGCGCGGCTCAGTGCAGGCAGCGTCGCGCCGACGGCCACGAGCAGCAGGCTCGCGAGCAGAGCGGCCAGCATCGTGCCCGAGGTGCCGCGCAGCCGCGCCGGCAGGGCGCCCATGATCCCGGGCTTCCTGCCACCGCGGCGGAACCCGTCGCCGGGCTCGAGGACCAGGACGACGCCGGTGAAGCTGGTGTCGAAATCCTCGGCCGTCACGAAACGGCGGCCCTTGTCCGGGTCGTTGATGTGCACGCCTCGCCGTCCGAAGCGGCGGCCCATGCCGTCGTACACGACGTAGTGATTGAACTCCCAGAAGAGGATGGCCGGTGCCTGGACCTCGGCGAGGGCCGCCGGTTCCATCTGCATGCCCTTGGCCTGCAGCCCGTAACTGCGGGCCGCCTTCAGGACATTGCTGGCCCGCGATCCGTCGCGCGAGACTCCGCAGGCGATGCGCAGCTCCTCCAGCGGCACATGACGGCCGTAATGACCGAGCACCATGGCCAGCGAGGCGGCGCCGCACTCCAGTGCCTCCATCTGGAGAACGGTGGGGCTGCGTACGGTCTTGGCCTTCTTGCCCTTCGGTACCGGCCGCGGCCCCGAACGTCGCCTGCTGCCCGCTGCGTTGTCCGGCCGGTGCCGGCCGCGGCCGGGAGGAGGGAGCTGCGGCGCGGTGGGAGAGGTGTGCGGAGCGGTCACGGGAGCAGCCAATCGATCGGACGCTGGTCGGCCAGGTGGATGGCGCCGGTGGCCAGGGTCATGGAGTCGATCGTGTACGGAGGACCCTGGGCCGACGACCACCGGTAGCCGGACTCCGTGGCGGACGACCGGTCGAGCCGCACCAGGACCGCCACCGGCCTGCCGTGCTGCGAGAACTGTTGGCCCAGCTGTCCGTCGCCGAGAAAGCCACTGATCTGCCGGGGTGTCTGTGAATTCCTGCCGACCGCGGCCACCCGGCCGCGCACCACTCCGTACTTCTGGGACGGCACCGACTGGGCGGTCAGATCGACGGAGGCGCCCACCGCAATGCCCGGCCCGCTGTCGCCCGGTACATAGAGCATCACCATCAGGGGATCGTCGGCGCCACGGGTCCGCTCCACACTCGCTACGTCCGCACCCGTGGTGACCACCGCTCCGATCGAGGCCGTCAGGGCGGTCACCCGTCCTGCGGCGATCGTGCGGACGACCCGGTCGCCCTGTTCGGTACGGACCTTGAGCAGCGGCGCGTCGGCGGGCAGGGTCTCGCCTTCCTTGGCGAGTACGGCGGTGACCTGGCCCGCAACGGGGCTCTGCAGGATGTAACTGCCCTGTGCGTGAGTGAAGATGCCGGGCGCCCGGAGTGTGGACGAGACGGTTCCGGTCACCGCCCAGAAGCCGGCGGCGGCCATGACGAGCACGGTGATGCCGAGGGCGAGCCGGCCCTGCGGGCGCGCGAAACGTACCGGCAGGTCGAGTTCCTCCGGCGACTGCAGCTTGGAAAGGGCCTGTTGGCGGAACTGCACGGAACTCTTCCCTTGCTGTCAGGTGTGAGCAGTGAGCCCCGGAACCATGAGGTTCCGGGGCTCACGGACCGTCTCAGAGACCGGCGATGAGGCCGGTGGCCAGGCCGGTGACGGCACCGGTGTTCACGCCGG